>JBFJXC010000258.1:0-6000 GCA_041623325.1 Lentisphaeria bacterium
ATACCGGGACATAGTCAGGCCGGCAAGACACTTCCCGCGAAAACAAAGCCTTCGGCCAGTCAGGTATCCGACAAACCAGAAGACGCTGTAGTTGGAACATCCTAATCAACAGATCCTTATGCCTATTTCAACGGCTGTGCCCCGCTACTCATTCGACCGCTGCCGTCCCATCATTCACCACCCCGCCAAAAGCAAAACGCCTCCGGTCACCAATCTCTACGTTTCCAGCAGCGGGCGCCTGTTCGTGACCTATCGAAACCTCTTCAGAGCCGGCGCGAACCAAATTGCCAAAGAGGCCATCGTCTGCTACGACCGCGAAGGCCGGAAACTCTGGAGCATCGCCGGTCCGCAGGACAGGGGACCCAAAGCGGTCTATGGCTATCCCAACGCCGAATTCAGCTATCCCGAGCTGGGCAGCGGCGTGGTCACCTGGGTCTGGTGGCACAACGGCCGCGCCTACCTGCTGACCGACGACGGGCTCTATCTGGGCGGCTTCCTGGACAACGACCTGGGCACCGGGCCGACCTTCGCCCGGATTGGCGGCGAAATGTCCTCCTATGCCAGCCAAACCCCGGACGGGCGCCTGCTCCTCGTCAACGGCTCCAACTCAAGCCACCATTTTCTCGAGATCAAGGGACTGGAGACGGCACGGCGTTTCGAACAAAAACTCGTCATCACCCCGGCCGATGTCGCCGCCGCGCAGCAAGCCCAACAGGCCGGCGAGGTGACAGAAACGGAAAAACCGGTCGTCTTCGTCCCGCATCTTGATCGCACACCAAACACCGCCGATTGGCAGTTGGACCGCGACGGTGTCCGCCTCGTCACCAGTCGCAAGCCCGGTCGCGGAGGACGCATCACGCTCAAGAGCGATGGCACCAGTCTCTATCTCAGCGCCCGCATCCAAGACGAAACCCCCATGGTCAACAACGGCGACAATTGGCAGACCCCCTTCATTACCGGCGATTGCGTGGATCTGATGCTGGCCACCGATGCCAAGGCCGATCCGGAACGGCGCCTCGCCGTACGCGGCGACCTGCGCCTGCTCTTCACCGAACTGCGCGGCGAACCCCTGGCCGTTCTGTATAGACCCGTCGTTCCCGGCGCGAACCACCCGGTGCAGATGCTCGCCACGGTCATCGACGAGGTACAGCGCCTTCCCAACTGCAAACCGGTCATCACCCGCGGCAATGGGTATTACACGCTCACGGCACGCATTCCCCTGGAAACCCTGGGTCTTCAGTCCCATCCGGGCGACTTGCGCGGCGATGTGGGCGTTATCTATGGCGACGTCACCGGCCGCGACCGCGATCAGCGCCTGTACTACTACAACCAGGATACCGCCATGATCTCCGACCTCTCCACCGAGGCGGCGCTCCACCCCGACCAGTGGGGCCCCATCGTCTTGGCTTATCCCCACAACCTGCTCAAAAACTCCGGGTTCGAAGAAAAATTCGAGGGCAAAACCAGCAACACCGCCTACGGTGTCGGCAACTGGGTGATCGGCGTGTCGAAGAACGGGGCCACGGCCACGCCGACACGACAGCATGTCTTTGCCGAAAATCAGGCCTTGCTGTTGAAGCAGGAGATCCCCGTCAAACTGCCGGGCAAACCCAGCAAGAATCCCCAGGAGTATTATCGGGCGCTTAACGATGGCCGCGGGGGCGGGTTCGTCCTGCTCGACCAGAAAGTCCCCGTCGTGGCCGGACAGAAATACAACTTGAGATTCGCCTTCCGGGCGGAAAACATGGTGACCGAAAACCGCAAGAAACCCGGGTATTCCATCTTCGCCGTCTGGCTCTTCTGGCAGAACGCCAAAGGCCAAGTCGGCACCACCTGGGCCTGGCGCTCGGACAGAGACCAGCCCACCTGGCGACGGGTGAACAACCCGCGAAATTCGCACGTCATGGTCAAAGGCCTGCCCTACACCGCACCGCCGGAAGCCACCCACGTTCAGATCCGCCTGCAACTCACCGTCAATACCAACGCCAAATCCAATGTGTATATTGACGACGTGGAATTCGCCCCGGCGTCCCAATAACGCGACACCGACCTGGTAGGACACATCATTATGCTAGAAAATTGGATGCTATTTAATAAGCAAAACCGTCATTGTCTCATTGCTTTCCTGGCGCTCGCGCCTAAACCGGAAGTTTGAACTTTCTGGCTAAAGATTGAGCACAAAACCGGCTACCGGAGCTGCCAAAACTACCCTACCAGTGGGTACCCGGGGTCGGTCCTCTATTCTCACTTTATTGGCCTTGGCGATCGTCCCTTTCGATATTTTTCCGCCTGTTCTTCCGCCTTCGTGTTCAATAGGTTCCCTGTTGTGGTAAGAATGGAAACCGCATCACGAAGTCGCCTGCGGAGTTCGCAGGCCCCACGGAGTTGGATTAGGTGTCCGGCGTTTGGGCTTTCCGAACCACGAAAGCGTCAAAAGGAAAACGCCTAACACCAAACTTTGAACGTAAGCGCCGCCCCTCGCTTGTGTTTCTTTTGATGTTTTGACGTTAGGCGTTTTTCTATTGGCGTTTTTCGTTAGGGAATGCCAGTTCATCACGTATTAGAGGGGGGCACTCCCAGGCTTCAACCACTCCAAACCACTCCGACGATGTCCTGCGTGCGCTCATGGAATCCTCTCGCTTTCGCTGCTTGTTCGGAAAGGGGACGTCGAATAATGTCGGGGTGAAACCCGGGGCTATATTCCGGCACCCCTACGGGATTTTGGCCTCGGACAGTGTGAGTGAGGCGACCTAAGTTTCGTACTTGATCAAACTGGGCTCCTCCAGAGGCGGGGCTGAACACTCAAAATCGTTATCGAACAGAAAGAATTGGGAGAGTCGTATGGCAGATCAGAGGGAACTTTCGCAGCTTGAAGGCGCAACCCAGTCAATCGAGGGCAACCTGTGGAAACGCTTTATCGGCACAGACGGAATCATGCTGGACTATGTCGGGCTGAACGGGGAAGTCGTTCTGCCCACTCCCGAAGAATGCCGGGACTTCAAGCCCAATGCGTTGGGGTGGTGGACGCCGATTGAAAATGGTGGGTTCTTCACCGGGAACTATCTGCTGGGGCAGTTGGCCCGGTATGCCGCTGATCCGGACCCACAACGGCAGGAGCGCATCAAACGCTTGGTTGCCGGCCTGTTTCTTCTGCAGGATGTCTGCTCGGTTGACGGTTTGGTTGCCCGTGGGGTGGGCACGGATGGGCATTGTCACTATCCTGCCTCGTCCAATGACCAGGTGATTCCCTGGATACTCGCGCTCTGGCGTTACGCAGACTCCGGTATTCCTGACGCTGAAGAACGAAAGGATTGTCGGGCACGATTGCTGCGGATGCTAAAAGCCCTGCAGAAGCGCAACTGGGTTATTGCCGGAGACGCACCGGGATTTGAGCGTGGAGATTTTTTCAACGAAACCAACGAACTCGAATGCCGGTTGTCCAATGTTCATCTGCTGATCTCAGCCAAAATATTGGATGATCTAGAGGGGAACGCGGATGAGCCGCTGTATCGCTCGTACTTGGAGTTGACGTTGCGGACAGGCCAGCGTCGCCGGGAGTACATCGTTGAGGGCTTTCCGAACCTTGCAAGAGGCCACGGATGGTTCACCTCCCATAGCGTCTATGCCATTCGGGAACTTTTTCTCCGGGAAACGGATCCTGAGTTGAGGCAGGGATACGGGAAGGCGCTGAGGGTTACCGGGGAAAAAGCGGCTCCTTATATCCAACAGTTTGAAAAGTGCGAGCACTCAAACTCGCTGGCCTTCGACCCGGACTGGCATGGAATGCTTGCCGAGTGGACGCCTCAGTCCTCTTCCGACGAAGCCAGTGCCTGCGCCATGAAGGAGCTGCCTCTATGGCGCGAAACCAGTCCAGCGGTAGCCACCCCCATGATGCATGCTTTTGCCGCCGCCTGGATTGTGACGATGTCGGAAAACCAGGACCTGATCGAACAGTGCCTGCCGGACATTGTCAAAGCCATTCAGTGGTTTGATTATGACTCTCAGTTTTTCGCCGGATTCTTCTTTGCCGAAAATGTGATTGCCGAACTGGCACGTTAGTGGATCGTGCGGTCAATTTCCGCCAGAATGGAATCGGGCATGCTCACATTGATCCGCATGACTCGTTCCGGGATGGTCACCTCCACCATGTAGATTATCGGTGGGGTCTCGCATTGGGCGGCTACACGCTGAAGGTCCGACATCCCCAACGGCAGCGGCAGCGGCAATTTTCAAGCCGGTGCGACTGTTGCCCGTCGGCATCAGCTCGCGACAAAACGCTTGCGGAACTCGCGCGGCGAACAGCCGGTGAATTTCCGGAACTGGCGGCTGAAGGTGTAGATGTCGGCATAACCGAAACGGCGGGCGATCTCCTTGATCGGCAGCTCGCCCGTCGCGAGCTGTTCGCGGACCTGCTCGAGCCGGCGTCGAATCCGATACTCGATGGGCGACACATGGAAATACTGCCGGAATTGCCGACGGAAGTGGGTCGGACTCAGGCCGAGCCTGGCGGCCAGCTCGGGCACCGGCAACCGATCGCTTTCCAGCCACTGCGCGGCTTGCTCCATGGCCGCGGCCTGCGGGGAGGCCTCCGAGGACGGCGACAGCAGCAGGTCGGTCACGAACCCGAGGAAGCGGGCAAGCATTTTGGGCAGGTCGCGTTCGGAGCACTGCTCGAGTTCGTTGGTCACGGCTTCGAATCCGGCCACGGTCTCGGGGCGGAGCCCGATGGCCAACGTCGGTTGCTCCGGGCTGATCAGGCGCTGCTGTCGCAACAGCTCATAGCATTCCGTCGGCAGAATCAGATACTTGTCCATGAATGGCTGGGGTTCGAGGACTCGCAGGTGCTTCTCGCCGGGGCGCGGAATGGCAAGCGTCCCCGGTTCCAAAGCGAATCGCCGTCCGTCCGGGTAGATGTACTCACCGCAGCCAGTCAGGACGTAGCTGACGCCGAAGCTATGGCTACCGCAGACATGCCGACACGGTGTATCCGAGACGATCCGGGAAGACCCCGCCGTCAACGCATGCCGCATCACCGCCACGTTCCAGTTCTTATCGCTTTTCGACATTTTCATCACGGTGCCATCCCTTTGAGTGCGCGGTCGAAAAAAACAAGTTTTTTGGTTGCATAAGCTATTTTCGTGTTGGTTTACTAGGGTACTCTAATCTAGCAAAACAACCAAGTTTAGTGAAAAGATTAATCTTGCCGTTTGCGCTGACACCATTTTGGAATGCCAGGAAGGGAACAGGATGAACAGATTGCCGTCTGGACGAAACGTGCGCTTTTTTGGGGTGGTTTTGGCGGCGCTGGCCTGCTCGATCATCCGTGCAGCCGAACCACCGACCCAGCCGGCACGGTCGCAGACATATTGGAAGTGCATGAAAGAGGATCCGTCCCTGATCCGGCTGTACCGCCTGGATGAGCCGTCCGGCTTTTCCTTTCGCAACGAGGCTGGCCAGTTTGAGGCAACCATGGCCTTCACGACCTGTTCACCTTACGGAAATTCCAGGGACAAGCGCTGGGTTCATAACCTGTACTCAACGTTTTACCCGAATCCCGAGCGGACCCCCGGGCGCTGGCCGGGGAAGATGGCGGTGACCCCCGGGGTGGCATTTCGGGAACGCAACCCCAGCCGCAATGTCACGCGGACCAAGTTTGGAGGAACGCCGGACGGGATCTTTACACTGGCCGCCTGGATCCGTCTCCAGCGTCAGGGCACCTGTTCCCTGTTCAATATTGACGGAGGGATGCGGCTTGAGAATTTCAATGGCCACCTTGTGCTGCGTTACGCCAGGGGAAGCGCGAGGACGGCGGAGCCTGTATTCGACGACAAGGTCTGGCACCACCTGGCCATGCAGTGGGACGGCAGGTCGCTTCGCCTGTTTCTGGATGGCGAGATCGTCGGAGAGTCAGCCTTCGCCGGTCCTCCGCCGACATTGGCAAAGATGCTGGATAACCCCCACGCCGTAAATCAGCCCGATGAACTGACGGGGGGCTTGAAC
>JBFJXC010000259.1:0-5995 GCA_041623325.1 Lentisphaeria bacterium
CGCACCCAGGTATGGCCGTCGCCGATGTTGGTGATCTCCGAGTAGAACTCGTTCTCTCCGACCTGATTGTAATGAAGATTCACCCATTTCTTCGGGGGGGTGTTTTTTAGCACGAAGCATGCGTCGTTCTGGTCAAAATAACCGTACTCTTCAATTGACGACATCGTTTATCTCCTGCAATCCTGACTGTTCTCGACAACAAAACGCTTATTGCATCGGAACGAAGGGGGAAACCGCTGACAAGGCCGCTTCTCCTGTTAGCTCGGCCACTACGGGACACGCGTTGTTTAACAATAATCCTTGTCCAGAACATGGCAAGGGGTTTCCGCCAGAAAGGTGCCGGCACCTTCTGCGACAGGTCCCCAGCCGCATAGGAGCAGAAGAGCTGCCGACGCACCAACAGCCTCAAAATGGCCAAGCGAACGGCATGCCCCTGGATCGCTCTGCCCTCCTGGAAATCCAGACCTCGGCACGCCTAGACCTGATCAGCCCGGGAAACTATAGGATTAACGTTAATCCCAGGCGGCTCCTCAGCCATCGCGTCGCCCCCCCTGGAGGCCGTCTTGCCGTTGCCGGCAGGCAGTTTCCGACTTGCGTTTTGGCACCCCGCTAAAGGCGCTGGGGATCCCATTGGAGCGTGAAGGTGGCGACCGTGTGGGGCCAGACGTTCACCGGCCGGGTTGCCTTGACTGGTGATACGTATCCCTGTAAATTCTATACGTAGGCCAGTTGCGGAGCACGGTTGTTTAGAGGAGTCGAGTCAATGAAATGCAAGCTGACGGTTAGCATCGAGCAAGAGCTGGTGCCGCGTGCCAAGCGTTCGGCACGCAAACAAGGCGTTTCGTTGTCCTGGGTCATTGAACAGGCCCTGACGCGTCTTGTCGAAACGGACAGCCCCTCGTTCTCAGGCAAATGGCGCGGCCGGTTCCAACTGCGCAGTCAAGGCGCCGGCGACCCGAGAATGCGCGAACTCGTGGAGAAACACCTCGGAGACACGCGCAAATGAAACTCCTTGTCGACACCGACGTGCTGCTCGATGTGGCGCTTGATCGCGCCCCCTTCGCGGAGGCCGCCTGCCGCCTGCTTGATCACCTCCAGACGCACCCTGGAGACGGTATGATCGCCTGGCACAGCGTGTCGAACTTCTACTACATGGTGCGCTCCGCCCAAGGTGATCGCGACACGCGGGCCTTCATTGCCGATCTTCTTGAATTTCTTCATGTGGTGGCGGGGAACACGACTTCCGTCCAAACGGCTCTTTCGCTGCCGATGTCGGACTTCGAGGATGCTCTTCAGGTGGCGTCGGCCCAATCGGGCAATGCTGGTCGCATCGTGACCCGAAACACCGGCGACTACCGACAGTCGCCGCTTGCTGCCCGATCGCCTGCGGAAATCCTGGCTGAAATAGGGGTTGAATCGTAAAAACCATCCCATCGGAAACCGCCAGCCAACGGCCCGGGTCAAAACACCACCATCCCCACCAGACCGCCGGCCAGAATGATCAAAATCGGATGCAGCTTGGTCCGGTAGCGCACCGCCGTCAGGACCAGCCCCAGAATGGCGGCGGTGGCATCGACCTGCAAGCCGCCAAACAGCGGAATGCCCGTCGCGAACACGGAGCGCACCAGCACAAAGCAGCAGGCGGCGCCAATGAGCCCCACGGCCGTCGGTCGCAGACAGCCCAGCACGGAAACCACGCGCGGATCGCCCGCGAAATTCTGCATGAATTTGGCGATCAACAGGATAATGATCACCGACGGCGTCACCATGCCCAGGGTTGCCACCAGCGCGCCCGGCACGGCGGCGGTCGTGTAGCCCACGTAGGTGGCCATGTTGATGCCGATGGGGCCCGGCGTGGACTGCGACACGGCCAGCATGTCCACGAAGCGCTCTTCGACGATCCAGCCGCCGCCCACCATCTCGTCATGCAGCAACGGCAACGCCGCCAGCCCGCCGCCGATGGTGAACAGCCCGACGCGAAAAAACGTCACAAACAACGTGAGCAAGCTCATGATTGGCTCCTGCGCTTCAACTCGTGGCGACACAGCCCCACCGCGGCCGCCGCCAAAATGATCGGCACCGGCGACACGCGCGCCACCAGAATCAGTCCGAACGCGGCCAGACATAGACTCCAGCCCAGCACATCCTTGAGGTTTTTGCGCGCCAGCTCCACCACCATCGCCGCCAGCACCACGGCCACCCCCACCCGAATCCCGCGAAACGCACTCTGCACAAGCGCCACATCATAAAAATGCTGGAAAAACGCCGCGATGACTGTGATGATGATCAACGAGGGCGCGACCATCCCCACCGTGGCCGTCACCCCCCCCAGCACGCCAGCCTGTCCATAGCCCACGAACGTCGCCGTATTGATGGCGATAATGCCCGGCGTTGCCTGCCCGATCGAATAGTAGTCGAGCAGGCGCTCGTCCGTCACCCATGCGCGTTTGCTCACCATCTCCTCGCGCAACATGGGCAGCATCACATAGCCGCCCCCGATCGAACAGAGCCCAATATGAAAGAAAATGCGAAAAAGCGACCACAGCCTGGAAGGCAGCGATCCGGTGTGGTTGGCCATAACCAGCTCCGCTTAAGTCAGTATCAACATATAGGCATTTGATTTCCAGTGCCAAGGCAAATGTGGTTTCGGCGGCTGAGAAGTCAAGATGTTGACCCGGGTATTAACTGTGCCCCCGGAACGGCCTTTGCCCCGCCGACCATTAATCGGTGCCCATGATTCTGTTTTCCTTTCACAAGCCAGCATGGCGAGTATTGTACGGGACTATGAAGAGGCTACGCATAATGCTGATAGGCAAAAGGCTGCTGATAGGCGGGCTAGCGCTGGCGCTGCTGACGGATCTGGCCGGGGAACTGGGCTGGCTGTCGGAAGTGCTGAAGCCGTTTTTTCGAGCCGTCCTGCTGGAGCGGGGCCTGGACACGAGCGTCGACCGCCTGTCGGTGGGTCTGGTTGGCGGTATCCGTGGCCAAGGTTTTGCCGCCTACGACTCGGAATTGCCCCAGTTTGCCATTCTTGCCGCCGACAGATTTCGCGTGGAACCGGACTACCTGGCCTTGCTTGTGGCAACGGTGCGTCCTGGGCGGGTCACGCTGACGGACGGGCGGCTGACCTTTCGCCGCCCGCCCACCTCCGCAAGAGCCGCCCAGACTGTGACGGTGAACGATGTCCAGCTGGCAGCGGCTGTCGACCGAACCCATATCCACCTGCAACAATTCAGCGGCACGCTTTCGGGCATCCGGCTCAGCCTTAAGGGTGACCTTGCGGATGTCGGTGGCAAACACCCGCCAAAGGCTAGACAAATCTGGAGCCTGGCGGGGCTGCAAAATCGGCTCACACCCGACCAGACCCGGAAACTGGACAAGTTGGTCGCGTTTCTCAACCAGCAGACCTTTCCCGAGGCCGAAGCACGTATCCAGGCCACCTTCGAAATCTCCATGGCCCGGCCACAGGCCGCCCGGGTGACCGGCGCCTTCACCCTGCCCGATTTCGTCGCCTTCGACACCGCCATCCAAAAGCTCAAAGGCAACTTCACCTGGGAAAACAACCGCCTCAACCTGCACCCCTTTGCGGTCTTGCTGGACGCCAACAACCTGGCCTATGGCAAATTGCAGATCGACCCCGTCGCCCGCACCCTCGCCGGCACCATTCAAGCAAGGCTCCTGCCCGAGTATCCCCTGCAGCGCTTGCGACTCGGGCACCTGCCGGGCCTCCGCGCCATTCGCTCATCCCAACCCATCTGCGTCAATCTTAAATTTCCGCACGTGCCGCTGGAAGTCGGGTTGTTTTGCGGCACGGTCCGGGTGCAGACCGGACATCTGGAAATGGGCGAGCTGGAGATCGAGCGCCTAAGCCTGCAGGCACAGTGCCAGGACGGGGTCTGGACCAGTCCGGACATACAGGCCGAACTGGCCGGAGGAAAGGGCGAATCGGTCTCCGCCGAGCTGACCTATTCCATGGCCGACCAGCGCCTCCGCGGGTCAGCCAAGGGCCGATGCCTGCTTCTGAAACGGTTGCGCCAAGCCGGCGTGCCCATCGATTCAACCTGTCTTCAAACCGCCCCGAACACCGAACTGGACGAATTCGAAGTCTCGCTGCTGGATAGCCCGTTAACTTGGGACCAACTTCGTCTGGAAGGCCGGCTCGATGTCAAAAGCCTGGCCTACCAGGAACAGACACTGCAACGCCTCCAGACCCAGCTGGACCTGGCCGGGCGTGTGCTGACCTTGAGCGAGCTCAACTTGCAGATCATCCCGGACCATCCGACCCCTGCCGCCCAGGGCCGGCTGGTCCTGGATTTGGCCAAGCGACGCTTGGTCGCCGATCTGAACGGGACCATCACACCAGCGCTGGCCGGGCGCCTTCTGGAAAAAGGGGGGGTGCAAACCGTTCTCAACCGCTTCGGGCCCAGTCCCATCCGCTACCAGCTTCGTCTGGAGGATTCCCCCTGGTCTCCAAACCGCTGGGTCGGAAACGCCAAAGCCACCCTCGGAAATGGCCGCTATGAAACCCTCGCCTTCGACCGGGGGCATAGCAGCCTCGACTTCGCCCCCGACAATCTCCATGTGGTCGCCTCCCTGCAGGAGGACGCCGCCCAGACCAGCGTCGAAGCCGTGCTGGACATCGACCGGGCTTCCGGCGAATTCACCATGACCGCCGACACCGTCCTGGACCTCCGGCAAATTCGAGTCTTCCTGCCTGCCAAAGGACGAGCCCGCCGCATTTACGATGCCATCTGGAACGACTTTGATTGGACCCCGGGCGCCTGGCCCCGAACTCATATCGCCGACTTCCACTTCACCCCGCCGCGAGGGGGCAAAAACTGGCAATTGCGCCTGAACGGCAGTGTCCAGGCCAGCCCCTGCACCGTGCGCGGCGTCCAGCTGGACTCTCTCAACTGCCAAGTGGGCTTGGACCTTCCCGCCAAGGTCACGGTCACCGACATCGTGGCCACCCACAAAACCGGCCTGGCCGGCGGCAAGGTCGGCTTCTACTTCAGCCAGAATCCGGCCTGCCACTTCCAGGCTCAAGGCACCTTCGCTCCGGATGTGGCCTTGGCCGCGGTAATCCCCAACTGGGACCGCTACCGCGACAAGCTGGTTTTCGCCCCCAACTCCAAGGTCAAGGTGGAAGGCAACCTGCCCCTGCAGGAGCGGTCGCGACTGAGAGTTTCCGGCACGATTCAGGCGCCAAGCCTCAACTGCTACGGTCTGACGTTCGGACAGAGCAACGGAGTCTGGGAGTGGAGCAAGGGCAAGCTGATGCTGGAGAGCCTGGATGCCGAACTGCACGGGGGGCAGGCCATGGCCAGCGCCGACTACGAAACCCGAACCGGCAACGGCCAGGCCATTCTCTCCTTTCAGGGGGTGGATCTGAACAAATTGAGCCGCAATTTTCGACCCTCGTCCTCGGAGCGCAACCAGGGCAAAATCGAAGGGCAGTGCGACCTGACGCTCTCCCACAGCGGCGACGACCGGCAGCTTCGTCTGTACGGGCCCGGCAGTCTCAAACTGACCGACGGCAACCTCTGGGAGATGCCCCTTTTCCGCAAACTCGGCGACCTGCTGCGCCTGTCGCCCGTCCGGGCTCTTTCCGGTCTGGGCCGAATTGCCAATCTGGATGCGGACCTGGATTTCCAGGGCAGCCGGGTCTCGGTGCCCCGCCTCTCCACCGATGGCACCATCATATCCCTCAAAGGAAAGGGTAACTACCACTGGCCGACCCAAGGTCTGGATTTTCGGGTGCAAGGCATCCTTCTGAAACAAACGTGGCTGATCCCCCTGGCCACCAAGTTCCTGTCTTGGATCTTCGAGGCGGAACTGGGCGGAACCGTGCAGGAACCCGATTGGAAACTGATCAGTGCCCTGCGCCGCACCATCTTCGGCAATGGCCAGAATGACAGCCCGGAGCAAACGCAGTAACGGACGATTAGGAGATTCGGCCCATGACTATCGGAGTAATCGGCGGCAGCGGCCTGTA
>JBFJXC010000260.1:0-5965 GCA_041623325.1 Lentisphaeria bacterium
CGGTCCCCCAGGCCCAGAGCGTACAGGGTTTCCGACAGGCTGGGGGAGAGGGCGACTACGCGCTGGTAGTCCCCCGGGGCCGCCTCCGGCTCGACCATTCGTTTGCATCCCGCCGCCAATAGCGCCAGCGCGGCAAGGGTGACGATGATTGCGAAACTCTTCTTAATTCTCATTGGATGTTCTCAATACTGCCTGACACCATGTTGCACAATTGTTTCCTGGGATGTCGGCCTGCCAAAGCGGTTGCACCGCAGGTAACAACCAGACTAAATGAATAACATCAATCATTGGTCTTCCAGTCGGAAGATGAAGCTTTGCTCCAGAGGGGAGTCGATGGGCTGTCCGTTTTGTGTTGCGGGCTTGAAGCGACTCTTGCGCACCGCACCGAGTGCGGCGTTGTCGAGCAGGCGGTAGCCGCTGCTTTTTGAGATGCGGATGTCGACCGCCTTTCCGGTTGTCGTAACCGTGAGGGCGACCTTCACGGTTCCTTCCTCGCCGCGTCGGCGCGACAGACGCGGATAGCGTGGCTGAAACGACTGCAGCCGTTGGGGGGCGGTTTCGACTCCCTTTTGCTTCAGATCCGCATCCTGTTGGACGGACTCGGCTGCCGGGGCGGTGGGCTCCGCCGGGGTCTCTTGAACGGGCTTTGGCTCGGGTTTGGTTTCAGATTCCTGCCGGGGGGCCGGCTCTGACTCCAACGGTTCTTCTTTTTGCTCCGGCTCAGGCTCCGGTTCGGGCGTCGGGGGCTCTTTTATGGGTTCGGGTGCGCTTAGTTGGGTCGGCTTTTCGACCACTGGTGCCGGGGGAGGTGGCTCGGAGAGTTGGTCTTGTTGCGGTTCCGGCACGAGTTTCGGGTCTCGGGTTTCAGGTTTCAGTTCTGCCCTGCTTTTGGATTTGGGTTCCGGTTCCGCAGGTTTGCTGGCAACGGAGGCAAGCAGGGTCAGTTCAATCGCGGACTGGCCGGGCTGCAGTTCGATTTGTGCAGGGCTGAGCATTCCGCTCCAGAAGTTGCTGCGCAAGAGCAGCACATGAACCATGATCGAACCCAACAGGCAGATGACACGTGCCGGGGAAATCAATTGTCGGTTTCCTTGCACGCAAACGACACCTTTTCGATTCCGTCGCGCCGCAGGCGGTCGAGAAGCTCGACGGCCTGGCCCAGGCCGGCCCGGCGGTCGCCGTTGATGAAGACCGGCAGATCACTGTCTCCCCGGGCGGCGAGCACGGCAGCGGCCGCGCTGTCGAGGCTGGCCGGCTGCTTGTTGACGAAGATGCGGTTGTCGGCGGTGAGGCTGACGTCGACATAGTCGTGCTGGCTCGAGTTGGCCATACAGGCCCCGGGCAATTCCACGTCCAGACCCCGGTGGATCACCATCGACAGAAACGAGTAGATGAAAAAGACCAGCAGCAGAAACACCACGTCGATCAGCGGCAGCATCTCCACGCGGGCTCTTCGTTTCTCAAATCCAGAAGAAAGTTTCATGTCCTAATTATTCTGTCTAGCGCCATTATCCTGCCCTTTTTGGACGGTGATGGCGAAGTAGGTGCAGGTTTTTTCGAGGGAGGCGGTCAGTTTTTCGGTATTGCGAAGGAAGAGGTTGTAGGGGATAAGGGTGGTGATGGCGATGCTCAGGCCGGCGGCGGTGGTCAGCAAGGCTTGGGCGATGCCGCCGGTCACGGCCTTGGGGTCCTGAATGCCCATTTCGCCGAGCAGGTCGAAGGAGGTGATGATGCCGGAGACGGTGCCGAGGATGCCGAGAAGCGGCGCCAGGGTGATGACCGTGTCCAGGATCATCAGGCCGCGGCGGGTCTGCTCGATTTCGTGCATGGCCGCGCCCTGCAGGCACTCCTCCAAGCCGTATTGTTGGTGGGCCAGCGACGTGGAGAGCACCCAGGCGATCCGGCATCGGCTCTTTTCACCCGCCCGGACCGCCTCCTCAAACGCTCCCTTTTCGGCCAGGTCGAAGATCGAGGCCACGACCCGGCGGTTGTGGGTGAGGGTGAACCGCAGCCAGAACCAGGCCCGCTCCAGCACCACGGCCAGCGCCACCACCGAGCAGGCCAGCAACGGCCACATCACCACGCCGCCTTTGATCATCAGGTCGTGCACGTTGTGCCTCCTTTTTCTATTTTTACCCTGCGGCGGAGCTGCCTTGGAGTGCTCAAGTCTGCTTACGATTTTCAAAGGCGGGACCTGCCCGCCTTTTTCGGCCACCGCGCCACCCGAATTCGGGATCCAGAACATCCAATCTCAGAATTCGCGGCGGTATTTGATCCCCGCGACGAACTCGCGTTCCGGAGCCGGGAAGAGGTTGGTCCCGTAGGTCACGTACTCTTCATACTCTTCGTCCAGAAGATTGTTGATGCCCGCATAGAGGGTGACGGATTTGACCGTATAGCGCAGTGCCGTATCGACCACCACGTATTCGGGATGTTCGTCTAGCGTGTTGCCCCAGTCGCCGATCGAGGCGTGGGCCTTGACCCAGCGGGCGCTGCCTTCCCAGAACAGGTTCTCCTGCAGGGCCAGGGTGGCACCGGCTTTGGCACTCTGACGGGCTACGCCGGGAATTTCGTTGCCGTCGTAGTTGCCTTCTTTCAACCGTGGATCGATCCAGGTGAAGTTGAAGAAGAGGTCGAGGTTGTCGATCGGCTTCGAGCGCAACTCCAGTTCCAGGCCCTGGCGGCGGGTTTTCTCGTACGAGGTGTTTTGAAAAAGATTGGGATCGAAAAAGATCTCGTTGTCGGTGTCGATTTGGAAAGCGGTCAGGGCCGCGGTCAGCTTGGGACCGAAACTGTGGAGGATTCCAGCCTGGAGATGCTCGGAGATCTGTGGCTCCAGGGGCAGACCCGCTCCCCAGGGACCGCCGAATTCATCCAGCAGCTGGGTGCGGTAGGCGCGGTCGAAGGAGGCGAACAGCTTGCTGTCCGGGGCGTAGGCGTAGGTCAGGCCAAGGCGGGCCGAATCCAGGCCGTAGGTGGAGTTGCTGAAGTTGTCGTAATGGTAGTCCACTCGACTGTGCCGATAGCCCAGATCCAGAAAGAGGCGGTCCGCCACCAGGTCGACGGTGTCGTATGCGTAGTAGCCGGCGTCGTGGCGATGGGCATCGTCGGTGGTGAAGGCGTTCAGATCATGGCGGTCGGAGGCGAAAAAGTCCGCCCCGACTGTCAGAGAGTGGGTCAAACCGGCCAGCTCCAGCTTGTCGCTGTACTTGGGAGAGAAACCATAGTCGTTGATTCGGGTTTGGCTGACGAAGGCGAAGGCGCTAAAAAAGGAGCGCTGTTCCATCTCCCGGTACGTCATGGCCAGTGAGAGGCGTCCGGATTCGCCGACGGCCAGGGCCGGCACAAAGCGAATGTAGTGGTCCTGGGTTTCGGCGTGGTCCCCGGGCGATCCGGTGTCGTCCCGGTCGATCGCGCCATCTTTGAGGATGGAACCGGGCAGCCCGTACTCGTCGGCCTTGGCCCCCAGGTCCAGATCCCAGGACCAGGCCGATTCGCCTTCATAGCTCAGGGACAGGCCGGCGACCCGGTTTCGGAAGTAGCTGTTTATCCGATGCCCGTCCGTATCCGCATAATTGCCGTTGAGAGCATAGGAAAGCGACCCGTCGGCCCCGGACAGGCCGACGCTTTGCCGAAAGGTCTTGTTGCTGCCAACGGTGGTTTCACAGGACAGAACCGGCGCGGCCACGCCGGTTTTGGTGATGATGTTGACCACCCCGCCCGCGGCATTGTCACCGTACAGGACAGCCCCGCCGCCGCGCACGATCTCGATGCGCTCGATGCGCCCCAGGGGAATTGTCGTCCAGTCGCTGCCGCTAATGTCGCCGGCGTTGATTCGGCGGCCGTCCACCAGCACCAGAGTGTTTAAACCGGCGGTTTCGCCGAAGCCGCGGATATCCACGGTGGTGATGCGGCCATTGCCCAACTGGTCGGCCACCTGCACGCCGGCCAACTGTTTGAGAACGTCCGGAAGCGTCAGAGCGGTACGGTTGGCGATGTCGTCCGCGGTGATAACCGAAACGTTGGCCGGTAGCGTGGCCACGGCCCGGGCCACGGGGCTTGCGGTGACCACGATGTCGTCCAGGCGAACGGGTGTGTCGGTGGCGGTTTGGGCGTGTGCGGCGAGGGTGGCGGCCGAAAAAGCGGCCGCCGTAACGAGCGTTCTCATCTGAGTCCTTTCCACCTCTATCGCGGAGGCAGTTGGGGTGGGGTTGTGGGCAGAACGATCGGTAACCCGGCTATAACGGTTGCGCGACAGCGGCTGATTCTCACAGCACTTCCCCGCATCGTCTCTGCGCGAAGCCTCTTAACCTAAAGGTTCGAAGGCAAAGATCAATCCTGGTTTTCAGGACACGGGCATTTCGTCAGAATTAATGAGTCCATAGGGACCCCTTGACCTCGCTTGAGCAAGAAACTTAAAGAAGAGTCTAATTCGTAGGTGTGACCCGAATGCCCCCGGTTCGATTCCGAAAATGGGAATCGAATTGGCCTACCTACCCGGCAGTTCCGTGCCGCGACTCATGATCTCGATATAGCCCGCATAGCTGAACAGGCGGTTGCGTTTCTGGGCGGTCAGCTCCTTGACGATGCCGAGTTGCTCCAGGTGGCCGAGCGCCTTGTTGACCGTGGCCGGGGTGATGCCGGTCTTTTCCACCAGCGAGCCCGAGGTGGCGATGGGGTGTTCCATCAGCGCCCGGTGGACCTGCAGGGTGGATGCCGCCGCCCGTCCCAGACCACTGATCTTGTCACGGTCCTGGTTCGACAGGTCGAGAAGTTGCTGCGCCGTTTCCACCGCCTGGGTGGCCGTGACGATCACGGCCTCGGCAAAGAAATCGAGCCAATCCTCCCAATTGCCGGTAAGACGGACATTGTTGAGCAGTTCGTAGTAATACTGGCGGTGCGTCTTGAAATAGAGGCTGAGGTAGAGCATCGGCTCCCGCAGCACCTTCTGTTCGCACAGGAGCAACGTGATCAGCAGACGACCGAGACGGCCGTTACCGTCCAGAAACGGGTGGATCGTCTCGAACTGCACATGGGCCAGCGCTGCCTTGAGCAGAACCGGGGTCGGCTCCGGTTGGTCATGGAGGAAGAGCTCCAGCTTGCTCATGCACTCCAGTACCTCTTCGGCCGGAGGCGGAACGAAGGCCGCGTTGCCCGGCCGGGTGCCGCCGATCCAGTTCTGGCTGCGCCTAAATTCGCCAGGGGTTTGATTGCTGCCCCGGCCCTTGGTCAGCAGCACACCGTGGATTTCACGGAACAAGCGTAGCGACAGCGGCAGACCTTCTGCCAACAGGCGCAAGCCATGGTCGAGGGCGGCGACATAGTTGCTGACCTCCCGCACGTCATCCAGCGGTACCCCGGGCTCCTGATCCAGCTCGAATAGCAGCAGGTCGGAAAGCGACGATTGCGTCCCCTCGATCATGGAGGAGAGTACCGCTTCCTTGCGGATGTACATGTAGAGGAACAGCGAGGTGTCCGGCAGCAAAGTCGAGACACTGTCCAGACGCCCGAGCGCCAGCAGCGCCTGGTCGAACTTGCTGCGCAGCTCCGGCGTCCAGTCGATGGGCGGACGTGGCGGCAGAGGCGCGGGCACGAAGGCCTGGGCCTTCTCACCCACCGTCGATATGGTCACGTATCTGCCCTGGAGTTCTCGCTTCATCCTGCCTGCCTCGAACCTAAAATAAGGTTCGTCTTTATTTTATTTTCACTGCACATCCTAAAATAAAGAACCGGGAAGGAAAAATCAAGCGGATTTCCCGATTGACCGTTTCGATTTCCTCAGACGAGCGTTCGCCGCTGCAACGCATCTGCTAAAGCGAAAAAAAATTACAACCACGGCTCCGATTTTTCGGTCCTCGGGTTCAAGTTGCAAGTGCAACCCCTTTGCTGTTAATCTGAGTTCTTCCACTCACTGGGGAACTCGCTGCGCTCGTTCCCCTGGCTTCCGGCGTCGCGAAGCAGAGCC
>JBFJXC010000261.1:0-5936 GCA_041623325.1 Lentisphaeria bacterium
GCCGCGCTTCAGGCTCATGGGGTTCGCGCCGGCGGTCACGTTCTTCAGGCCCTGGCGGAAGATGGCTTCGGCCAGGACGGTGGCGGTGGTGGTACCGTCGCCGGCCACGTCGGAGGTCTTGCTGGCCACTTCGCGGACCATCTGGGCACCCATGTTCTCGTAGGGGTCTTCCAGTTCCACTTCCTTGGCCACGGTCACGCCGTCCTTGGTGATGATCGGGGAGCCGAACTTCTTGTCCAGAACCACGTTGCGCCCCTTGGGACCCAGCGTGACCTTGACCGCCCGGCTCAACTTGCAAACACCCTGCAGAAGCGCCTGACGCGCCTTTTCGTCAAACAACAATTGCTTTGCTGCCATTTTTTACATTCCTTTTTGGGTCGAATTAACACGTATTCGCTAACCGTGTGCGGTCAGCAGACTTAGCCGACAATCGCCAGAATGTCGCTGCTGTTCAGGATCTTGTACTCCTGATCGCCAAATTTGACTTCGGTGCCGCCGTACTTGGAGGTCAGGACCACGTCGCCAACCTTCACATCGAACGGAATCAGCTTGCCGTTGTCGTCCTTCTTGCCGCTGCCCAGGGCCACCACCCGCGCTTCCTGCGGCTTTTCCTTGGCGCTGTCCGGGATGACGATGCCACCCTTGATCACTTCAGCTTCCTGGATGGCCTGCACCAGGACGCGATCGCCCAGCGGCTTGATGTTCGGATTCTCTGCCATTTGTCTTCTCCCTTTCTTTCGATTCAGGTTACGTTTTGGGGGGCGACTCACGCTCCCCTACCCATACTTGTCACGAGCGCCGACGGCGGACAACCGCCCGCCGTCGGCGCCACGGCCACAACCGGTCCGACCGGATTACTTCTTGTCGTCGTCCATCATGGTGAAGTCCGCATCGATCACATCATCGCCGCCCTTCGACTCCCCCGCCCCGGCGCCGTCGTCGCCGGCGGGACCGCCCTGCTGCGAAGCCTGGGCTGACTTGTAGAGTTCTTCCGCGAACTTGTGCATCTTGCCTTCCAGCTCGGACATGATGCTCTGCATGCGCTCGGTGTCGTCGGCCTCCAAAGCCTTCTTGAGTTCGGCGATGCCCTCCTCCACCGGCCTCTTGACCTCGTCCGGCAGGTTGGCCCCCTGCTCCTTCAGCTGCTTCTCGGTCTGATAGACGAAGGAGTCAGCCCGGTTTTTGGTCTCGATCTTCTGCTTGCGCTTGGCGTCCTCCTCGGCATGGGACTCGGCGTCGGAAACCATGTTCTTGATTTCGTCTTCGGACAGACCCGAGCTGGCCGTGATGGTGATCTTCTGCTCCTTGCCGGTGCCCAGATCCTTGGCCGAGACATGCAGGATGCCGTTGGCGTCGATGTCGAAGGTAACCTCAATCTGCGGAACGCCGCGGGCGGCGGCGGGAATGCCATCCAGATGGAAACGGCCGATGCTCTTGTTGTTGTTGGCCATTTCGCGCTCGCCCTGAAGCACGTGGATTTCCACCGAAGGCTGATTGTCCGAGGCCGTGCTGAAGATTTCGCTTTTCCGGGTTGGGATGGTGGTGTTGCGCTCAATCAGCTTGGTAAAGACGCCGCCCAGGGTCTCGATGCCCAGCGACAGGGGGGTGACGTCCAGCAGCAGCACATCTTCCACTTCGCCCTTGAGCACCCCGCCCTGAATGGCGGCCCCAACGGCCACGACCTCGTCCGGATTCACTCCCTTGTGGGGGGCGCGCTTGAAGATCTTCTCCACCAAGGCCTGCACCCGAGGCATGCGGATTTGACCGCCCACCAGGATGACCTCCTCAATGTCCGAAGAGCTCAGGCCCGCATCCCGCAGACAGTTCTGGCACGGAAGCGTGGTGCGCTGCACCAGATCTTCGGTCAAGCTTTCCAGCTTGGCCCGGCTGAGGGTGTAGCTCAGATGCTTGGGACCGGAGGCGTCCGCGGTGATGAAAGGCAGGTTCAGCTCGGTGGTCTGGCTGCTGGACAGCTCGCACTTGGCCTTTTCGGCCGCTTCCTTCAGGCGTTGCAGGGCCATCGGGTCCTGCTTGAGGTCGATGCCGTTTTCCTTCTTGAACTCGGCCACCATCCACTCGATGACGGCCTCGTCGAAGTCGTCCCCGCCCAAATGGGTGTCACCGTTGGTCGCCTTCACTTCGAAGACCCCATCGCCGATTTCCAGGATGCAAATATCGAAGGTCCCGCCACCCAGGTCGTAGACGGCGATCTTCTCGTCCTTGTTCTTGTCGAGACCGTAGGCCAGGGAGGCCGCAGTCGGCTCGTTGATAATGCGCTTGACCTCCAGGCCCGCAATCCGTCCGGCGTCTTTGGTCGCCTGGCGCTGGCTGTCGTTGAAATACGCCGGCACCGTGATCACCGCCTCGGTGATGGTCTCGCCCAAATAGGCCTCGGCGTCCGCCTTCAACTTCTGGATGATCATGGCGGCGATTTCCGGGGGAGAGTAGGTCTTGTCCCCGATCTTGACATGGGCATCGCCGTTGCTGGCCTTGGTCACCTCGTAGGGGACCAGATCGATCTCATGCTTGACTTCGTCGTACTTGCGCCCCATGAAGCGCTTGACGGAAAAGACGGTGTTGTGAGGATTGGTCACCGCCTGGCGCTTGGCGGTCGAACCCACCAGGCGTTCGCCGCTCTTAGTGAAAGCCACCACGGACGGCGTGGTGCGGTTGCCCTCCGCATTCGGAATCACCTTCGGCTCCCCACCTTCCATCACAGCCATGCAGCTGTTGGTGGTTCCCAAGTCAATACCCAATATCTTGCCCATTTTCTATCTCCGATGCCTGTCTGCTTCTGCCAATCCTGCCCCACCGGGGTGGTCGAAATACTCTGCGGCGGTCCTTAAGCAGAAGCCGTGCCAACTCCCGGCGCGAGCCCAGGCCCCTCTCGTGGGCCCGTTCCCGGGCGGGCGGCGGGCCAAGGCCGCCTGTCCCACTGCGACAGTATGACACACCCCGGGCGAGAGCCGGGGCGGCGCCTCCACTCCCATACTTGCTTTCCCGCAGTGCAGGCACTATCTTCACCGTCCGCGCGGCGGCCGATGGGGCATCTTGTCAGGGTGCCGATGCCCGCGCTGAGTTTTTTTCTAGGGCACGCTTCGATCACACCGTATAATCGCGGCATATCGCGGCGGCCCTTTGAAATCGAGGCAAGTTGGAGTTCACACATTCATGATCTACACACGACGTACCCCCAAACGGGCAGCCCGAGGCTTCACCCTCATTGAACTGTTAGTGGTCATCGCGATCATAGGCATTCTGGCCAGCATGCTGCTGCCGGCGCTGAGTGCGGCCAAGGATAAAGCCAAGAAAGCCCGATGGATCGGTCAGCGCAACCAGCTGCGAATTGATCCGGACGTGGCGGCCTATTACACCTTCGACAGCGATCTGAATCAGGCAACCGGCGGCGGGGTGAGCAACCTGGCCAATCTGACCAACGATCCCGAAGGACGCTACAACCCCCAGCATCTGGATTTAACCTTGCGCGGCTCCGATGTGCAGATCCTTCGGCGCGGCCGCTGGAACAAAGAGGCCGCCGTCTTCCAGTCCGGCGCGGCCAACCATCATTTCTACACCTCCGACAACGCCTATTTGGACGGTTTCGAGGCCATCACCCTGGAGGCCTGGGTCTGCCCGACGGTGGTCGACAGCAACCCGCGGGGCATTCTCTCCAAACGCGCCGACAGCGCCAGTGCCGCCGCCAAAGCCTACAGCTTGTTCTCCTATGTCAGCGGGCGCCTTTATGTCGACTTTCAAGGAGTGGACAGCAACAACGCATTGCTTTCCCCCTTGAGAGTGAACTCCAGCCAAAGCCTCAAATTGATGGAGTGGTGTCATGTCGTGGCGGTTTTCGACGGGGCCAGCAGCACGGTGAAGCTCTACATCAATGGCAAGCTCGACGCGCAAAGCAACTATTCCGGGGCGGTGGCCATCAATAACGGGGAGAATCAGGGATCCAGCGCGGACAAGCGCTCCGACTTCTATGTCGGAACCTTCAACTACAACTACACCCGGGACTGGAAGGGGTACATCGACGAGATCGCGGTCTACCGGCGTGCTCTCACCGCCCGGGATGTGGCCAACAACTACGCCATGGGCGCTCCCTGAGGGGGCGGCGGCGAACCGGAGCCATTCATGAACACGGACCTCATCATCATCGGCGGTGGCGCCGCCGGTCTGATGGCCGGGGCGACGGCGGCCGAGTTCGGCCTGCGGGCGGTCGTGCTGGAGCGACGCCACCAGCCCGGGCGCAAGATCCTCATGTGCGGCAACAACCGCTGCAACCTGAGCAACGACCTGTCGCCCCAGGCCATGCTGGAGGCCTTCGGCGAGCCGGTCTCCGATTTTCTGGGTCCGGCCCTGCTGGCATTCCCCCCCAAGCAGTTCCGCAACTGGCTGGCAGGCCGCGGCCTCCCCACAACCGTCAATCCAGACGGCCGGGTCTACCCCGCCTCGGAGAAAGCCGACGATGTTCTGCACTTCTTCACCGACTTCCTCCGGGACCACGGCATCCCACTGATCCTGAACTGCCCGGCAACCGGCATCGTGGCCGAAAAGGACGGCTTCCGCGTCGTCTGCGCCAATCTGGAGCTGCATGCCCCCCACGTCCTAATCGCCACTGGCGGCGTGTCCTATCCAAAAACCGGCTCGGTTGGAGACGGCCAGAAGTTCGCCAAGGCGCTAGGCCATAAAGTCATGCCATACCGCCCCGGACTGGCCGGCATCGAGCTGCAGGAGACTTGGCTGGGGCGGTACGGCGACGTCAGCTTCATGGATACGGCCCTGACCATCACGGCCGCCGGCCAGTTCATCGGGTGCACCACAGGCGAAATCCTCTGCACCCGCGCGTGCTTCCGCGGACCGGCCATGGTCAACGCCAGCCGCCTGGTCGCCCGGCAGAATCTCAGGACGTTCGAGCTGGAGGCCGACCTGGCCCCCGGCATGTCCAGTGCCGAACTCGCCGGGCAGATCCGCCAGCGGTGCCAGCACACCCCCGAACGGGGAATCGCCAGAATCCTGTCCAACTGGTTGGTGCCCCCTGAGATTTCCCGGGATTTCGCGGAGCGCGCACTTGGCCTGGACCCCCTGCGCAAGGCCGGAACCCTAGACGAAACCGCCCTGTCGGCCATGTCCCTACGGCTCAAGCATTGGCCGCTGCATCCGGTCAACGTCCGCCCGTTAAAGGAGGCGATGGTGACCATCGGCGGGGTCTCGATGGACGATGTGGATTGCCAAACCATGCAGTCGCGACGCCAGCCGGGTCTGTACTTCGCTGGCGAGGTAATGGACATCGACGGCCCCACCGGAGGTTTCAACCTGCAGGCCGCCTTCTCCACCGCCCGCCTGGCGGTCTGCACCATCGCCACCAAGCTGGGCAAGACCGCCCAACCCGCCCCCAGCGCCGCTGCCCCCCAACCACGTCCACCCTTTCAGAAACGCTCCCCGCGCCGGGGCAACCGCCGCCGAACTGGCGCCTGAGTCATTCCAACGCGGACGGGATGATCCGGCGGCCGCTTGATCTGGGGTTGCTTGTCCCGCCTAGCCGTCCATGGCGGCCAGCTGACCGACCAGGCGCAAGCGCTGGGATATCGACAATGGGCCGGGTCCCAGAGCATCCACTGCGGCCAGGCGAGGCAAAAGTCCCCTGCCGTTGGCGATCTGAATGGCCAGACCGGGCCGGGCATTGGCCTCCAGGACCACCGGCCCCTGCTCGAGGTCGATGACCAGGTCAACGCCGATGTAGCCCAGCTCAAGCACATCGGCCAATTTCATGGCAATGAGCAAGGCCTTGTGCCAATGGGGAATCACATGTCCGGCAATTGGCCGGCCAGTATCGGGATGTTCGGCAATCCGACGGTTGGCGCATACCCCGGCCAGAGTCCGGCCCGTGGCCAAATCCACCCCCGCGCCGATGGCGCCCTGGTGCAGGTTGGCCC
>JBFJXC010000262.1:0-5927 GCA_041623325.1 Lentisphaeria bacterium
ACCTTCAAGAGGCCGGCCAGAAGCGCCGCAACTGGTACCGCAACTGGCTGCACGAGCGGGGGCAAACACCTTGAGCGACACTCCCCTTCTGGATCACCTAAACACTCCCGGCGACATCCGTCTCCTCTCCGAGCCGCAGCTGCAGCAGCTGGCCGCCGAGGTCCGCCATGAGTTGCTGGAGGTCATTTCCAAGACGGGTGGGCACCTGGCCTCCAATCTGGGAGTGGTCGAACTGACTATCGCCCTGCTGAGCGCCTTCGACCTGGAATCGGACCGCATCCTGTGGGACGTGGGCCACCAGGCCTACGTCTACAAGCTGTTGACCGGTAGACGGCAACTGTTCAAAACTCTTCGGCAGGACGACGGCTGCGGCGGCTTCCTGCACCGGAGCGAAAGCGTCTACGACGTCTTCGGAGCCGGCCATGCCGGCACCGCCATCTCGGCGGGCCTCGGCTTCGCCGCCGCTCGCGACCGCCAGAGAAGCGGCGGCCGGGTGGTCGCCGTGGTCGGCGACGGCGCCCTGTGCTGCGGCTCCTCTTTGGAAGGCCTCAACAACATCATCGAAACCACCAACGACTTCGTCTTGATTCTCAACGACAACAAGATGTCGATCGCCCCCAACGTGGGGGCCCTGTCCCGCTATCTAAATCGGATCATCTCGGGGGAACGCTACAACCGGTTAAAGGAGCGCCTGTCCAGGCTAGTCCGGCGCATCCCCCGCATCGGCGCGCGTCTGCACCAATCGATCCACTCGGTGGAGGAAGCGGCCAAGGGGCTGATCGTGCCCGGGACCATCTTCGAAGAACTCGGCCTTCGCTACATCGGCCCGCTGGACGGGCACGACATTCCCGGGCTGGTCCGCACCCTGCAGGCGGTCCGCAAACTCAAGCAGCCCCTGGTCATCCACGTCCTGACCGAGAAAGGCCGGGGCTACCCCCACGCCGAACAATTTCCCGAGGCATTCCACGGAACCAGCTGCTTCGATCTGGAAACCGGCAAGGCCGAACCCCCGAGTCCGACCACCGGAGCCGTGCCGGCCGGACCCTCGTTCTCCACCGGCCTGGGGGAGGCGCTGTGCCGCCTCATGGCCGAGGACCAGAGCGTGGTGGCCGTAACCGCCGGCATGTGCCAGGGCACCGGGCTGGCCGAGGTTCGTCGCCGTTACCCGGACCGCTTGTTCGATGTGGGCATTGCCGAGGAGCATGCCGTGCTCATGGCCGCCGGCATGGCCGCCAGCGGTCTGAAGCCGGTCGTCCCCATCTATGCTACCTTCATGCAGCGAGCCATGGACTACGTCTTTCACGATGTCTGCCTCCAGAACCTGCCCGTCATTTTCTGCCTGGACCGGGCCGGGGTTGTGGACGACGGGCCCACCCACCACGGCATTCACGATCTGGGATTCTGGCGCTGCCTGCCGAACCTGGCCGTGCTGCAGCCGGCCGATGCCCGCGAACAAGAGCAGATGCTGCACCTGCTGCTCGAGCAAGGCGGCCCGGGCATTCTGCGCTATCCCAAGGGCTCGGCCGCGCCCATACCCGGCTACGAAGCCGGACCGTTGGTTTGGGGAAAAGCCCAAGTACTCCGCCAAGGCCCCGACGTCTCGATCTGGGCACTGGGGCGCGAGCTTGCTCTGGCCCGCGAGGTGGCCGAAGACTTGGCCGGGCACGGAGTCGAGGCCACGGTCGTGAACCCCCGCTTTGCCATCCCCCTGGACCGGGACCTCCTGCTGGAGCAGGCGGCCCGCATGCCCTTGGTCTTTCTGGAAAACCACTGCGCGGAAGGCGGCCTCGGCAGCCTGGCCATGGACGCCCTGCCCGGCGATATGGCCGTGCGCATTCTGAAGCGAGGCTGGCCCAACCAGATCATCCCCTGGGGAACCGAGGCCGGCATCCGCCGCAAGTTCGGCCTGACGCGGGAGCAGCTGAAGACCGATATCCTGACGTTCTTGAACAAGAAGGGGTGACAAGCATGTACTGGGAATCACGAGACGAAGTCGCCAGCCTGATGCGTCGGCTCTACCAGCAGGGTCTGACCACGACCTCGGGCGGAAACATTTCCTTGCGCGTGGCTCGCAACCGAGTCCTGCTGACCGCCTCCGCGACCGACAAGGGAACCATGCAAGGCAAGGATGTCGGGGTGCTGCAGCTGGACGGCACCAACTTGACCCCGGACCTGAAGCCGAGCATCGAGGGGGAGATGCACTTGGAGATCTACCGGCGCCATCCCAGCGTGACCGCCGTGGTGCACGCCCACCCCGTTACCGCCTGCGCCTTCTGCGCCACGGACCGGGCCGTCAACACCCACCTGATCGGCGAATCCTACGCCATTCTGGGCAACCCGGTCCCCGTCTCCTATGCTCTCATGGGCAGCCGCCAACTGGCCGAAAACGTGGCCTCGGCCCTTTCCAAAGGCGGCTGTCTGATGATGAAAAACCACGGGGTCCTGACCACCGGCACCAGCCTGCTGCAGGCCTTTGACAAGGTGGAGGTTCTGGAGGCGGCCGCCAAACTGACGATTTTAACCGCCCAGATCGGCGGGGTGCAGCCGCTTTCTGATGACCAGCTGGCCGAACTGGACGTGCTGATGGGCCGGCGGCACGCGGCGGAGTGACAGGCAAGCTTATAACACAAGAGGTTTGACATGGACGCACTTATACGCGAACTACTGATAAAATTGGGGGAGGATCCGAACCGGGAAGGACTGGTGGGCACCCCCGACCGAGTCGCCAAAAGCTTCGAGTTTCTGACGTCGGGATATCGCCAGGATCCGCAGGAGATCATCAACAGCGCCATCTTCAGCGAAGAATGCAACCACATGGTGATCGTGCGCGATGTGGAGATCTACAGCCTGTGTGAGCATCACATGCTGCCTTTCTTCGGCCGCTGCCACATCGGCTACATTCCTCGCGGCAAGGTCTTCGGGGTCAGCAAACTGGCTCGCCTGGTGGACTGTTTCGCCCGCCGCCTGCAACTGCAGGAGCGCCTGACCCAGCAGATTGCCGGCATCATCCGGGACTCCATCGATGCCGAGGGCGTCGGAGTGGTGATCGAGGCCCAGCACCTGTGCATGATGATGCGGGGCGTGCAAAAGCAGAACTCCAAGATGATCACCTCCGAAATGCTGGGCTGCTTCCACGACGAAGTGGCCACCCGCAACGAATTCATGCAGCTGATCCAGCTGGGACATAAGTAATGGGCTGGGGTCCGGCCCGTCCGACTTGTCCGACCCCTGAACCACTGCCCCCCCAAACCCCGAAAACACCCATGGACCGTCTCCTGACCAGCACCATTTCCAAAACGACCCTGTCAGCGGCTGGGGCGATCCTGCTCTTGTTCCTGCTGCGGATTTCCGCCTGGACACTGTCCGACTTCTGGTACGACGAGATCATCACCCTGGGGGACTTTGTGGCGAATGCCCCGCAGGCGCCCTGGTGGTTCCCATTCCGGGTCTACCCGGTGGCCAACAACCACATGCTGTTCACCTTTGCGGCGCGCCTGTGGCTGCGAATTTGCCCCTTCGGCCCCAACGAATTATCCCTGCGGCTGCTGCCGATCCTGTTCAGCGTGGGCACCCTCGGGGTCGTGGCCTTCGGCTGGCGCCGCTGGCTGGGGGAGCGCCTGGCCTGGTTGGGGGCCCTGCTCCTGGCCATCAGCCCGGTCTATGCGGCCTTCGCCTACCAGTTCAGGGGCTACTCCCTGTCGGTTCTACTGGCGGCCATTGCCCTGTCCGGCACCTTGGAACTGGCCTACGGCCATCGGGGCAAGGGTCTGCTGCTGGCCGTTCCCAGCGCTCTGCTGCTGCCCTTGGTCATCCCCACAAACGCCATCCTGGTGGTCGCCCTCCTCCTCTTCCTGGCGCTGCGCTCCTCCCGCGAGGCTCGCCCACGCTGGCAGCGCTGGCAGGAGATACTGCCACTGGCCATCGCCGTGGCCGCGGGCGGGGGCTACTACCTGACCATCTGGCCCCAATTCAAAAAAGTGCTGGCTCAAACGGCCGGCTGGGACAGTTCGGGGTTGGTTCTGGCAAACCTGGTCCTCGCGCTGGTCGCGCACCTGGGCGTTTTGGCGATTCTGGCCACCATGGCGGCCGTCCGCGGCAAGAACGCGGCCACGGTGCCGGCAGCGTCAGGCCCGGGCCGGAAGGATGCCCTCTGGCTCCTGCTCTCCTGCCTGCTGCCGATCATCCTCATGCTGACCGTGCTGGACCCCGCTCCGTTCCCGCGAGTCTTCCTGATTTTCCTGCCCCCCCTGACCTTCGCCGCGCTGGCCTGTAGCAGGCCATATGCAGACGCCCCGGAACGGTCCATGCGCATGCTGGTCCTGGCGGTCATCATCAACGGTTTTGCCTGGGAAGCGGTTGCCACCTGGCACACCCAGCGCCAGGTGGCCGCCGGGAAGCATCCCCAGAACCTGCTCCAGCAACACTACCGTGGACACAGCTTCTCGCCCCTATGTCAGCAGATTGCAGACAGCGTACCGAACCCCGCCGGCCTGGCCATCGTCGTGGATGCCCACGACTACGTCCCATTCCGCTACTACTGGCGCCACTACGGCCCAATCGAGCACGTCCTCAACGCCGGAGACCCGGCAACTCCGGGCAAAGCGGACGCGTTGCGCCGCAGGGGCTGCCCATTAGTCGCCGTGGCCGTCTCCGAAAGGGGGGCCGCCCAACTCTTCAAGCAAGCAGGCTATCCAGGCCCCTTCCTGCCAGGCCCAGGCACCGGCCACCGCACCGCCTACATGGCCGGCACCCCACCGGTCCCGTAAGGACACACAATAGGAACACCCGGTCAAGGCCGGGCGGAGTTGAACACCGCGCCATGGGCCCGGACCTTCGCCAAGGCGCCGCTCCTGACCCGATCAGGCCAGCTGCCGGGCCTTCCGAATCAGCTCCAGATCCTTCAGCGAACAGGCCTTGCGCCGGTAGCGGTCCTGGCACTTGGCCTGAAGGGCGTCCCAGTCCTGCTCCGTCGGGGCCGAATCGTAGTCCCACTGAGACATGTCCGAACGTTTGAACTGCCACTTGATCTTGCCACCGTGAACCGTCACCCGGATCTCGCGCTTTACTCCGTCTTCCAGCTTCTCTACCCAACAAACCTGTCGCTTCATTTGCTCTCGCCCTTGCCTGGCTCCGATTTCTTCTCCTCCGCCTCCTCATCCCCCGGCCGATTGATCTGATCCTTCACATCATCCAGTCCCTTCCGAAACTCCCGCATCCCCTTGCCCAAGCCACGGGCAATCTCCGGAATCTTGCGCCCGCCGAATAGCAGCAGGATTATCAGAAAGACGATGAACAACTCTTGCGGACTGAGTCCAAACATGGTGCCGATCTCCTTTTGTTACCTTCAACCCAATATCACAGCCTGAACCCAACTTTCAACCATCCCGACCACAGTCGGCAGAATCCTGGAAACACCTTCCCTTTTCCGCGTGGGCTAGTGCCGGCTGGCCTGAATTGGACACCACCGATTGGAGGGAACCGTTCTGGCGAAAGGGGAGACTGGCAACGTCAGAGCTGGTCGAGGACGGCGCGATAGAAGTGGGCGGCCGCAACGACCTCGGGCCAGTTTACGGACTCGTGGCGCGTATGAGCCTTGGCGATCTGCCCCGGCCCGAAAAGCAAGGGAAGAGAGCCCATGCGGGCGAACACACTGGCATCCGAATGGCTGCGAAACGGGTTGCACTGCCACGTTTGGCCAGTGGCCTGACATGCCTCCTTGGCCAGACGGAGTACAGCGGCCTCGGCCGGCAGAATCCAACCCGGGTCGGCGGTCAGAATGTCCAGACTCAGCTGCTGTGAATCGTCGGAGGAAAGGCGGATGTGCTCGGCGATGCGGGTGACGCTTTCGTGGAAAGGCACATTGGGAGGAATGTGCAGGTCGATGCAGGCCCGGCAGTGATCCGCCACCGCGAAACCGGCCTGGGAGC
>JBFJXC010000263.1:0-5921 GCA_041623325.1 Lentisphaeria bacterium
CTGATGAAGGCGGGCGCGCGATTCCTTGACGGATACAGCATGCTCTAGGGCGCTGCTCAGGGTTCAATACAGCAACCACCACCCCTGACCGGGTGCCAGTCGGCGCTTTCATACCAGAGGCGCCGGTGAAGCGACCCGATTGGATCCGGCTCACTCAACCGGAACCGCTGGGTGGCCAGGTGGCCCGGTCATCCTGAACCCGAGCAGCGCCCCTCATTGGCGCCAATTAAGACTGGCTATTGAGCGTCAATTGCCTCAAGCGCCAGTTGGTCACCGGCCAGAGACACCCGCAGAGTCTGCCCGGCTTTCAGACGATTGGATACCAACAGACGGGATACTGGCGTTTCCAGCAGCCGAGAGATTACCCGCTTGAGCGGACGAGCCCCGTACAACGGATCATAGCCGCTTTTGGCCAGGTGGCCGCATGCCTGCTCGGAAATATCCAACCCGACTCGCAGCTCTTCCAACCGTTTGGCAAAGTCTTTGACGTGCAGGGAAACGATCTGGGCGAGATCCGCCTCTGTCAGCGCCCGGAAGACCACCGTGTCGTCAACCCGGTTGAGGAACTCCGGCCGAAAATAGTCGCGCAGCTGCATGGTCACCTTGGTCCGCATCTCCTGGAAGTCCACGTTCTTGCCCTCGACAATGTCCCGGCTGCCGATGTTCGAGGTCATGATAACGATGCAGTTCTTGAAGTCGACGGTTCGCCCTTTGTTGTCGGTCAGTCTCCCATCGTCTAGGAGCTGGAGCAAGATGTTGAACACATCGGGGTGGGCCTTCTCGATTTCGTCGAAGAGTAGAACCGAATATGGTCGTCTACGCACCGCCTCGGTCAATTGCCCGCCCTCGTCGTAGCCCACATACCCGGGAGGGGCCCCGACCAGCCGGGATACGGCGTGCTTTTCCATATATTCGCTCATGTCGATGCGGACCATGGCATGCTCGTCATCGAAAAGCTGGAAGGCCAGGGTGCGAGCTAATTCGGTCTTGCCGACACCGGTGGGGCCCAGAAAAATGAAGCTGCCGACGGGCCTGCGCGGGTCTTTCAAACCAGCCCGTGCCCTCAATACGGCATCGGCCACCGCCTCGACGGCTTCGTCCTGGCCAATCACCCGTTCATGCAGGCGGCTGGCCAAGTGCAGAACCTTGTCGCGTTCACCCTGGACCAGCTTGCTCAGGGGGATACCCGTCCAGCGGCTGATGATTTCGGCAATGTCCTCTTCGTCCACTTCCTCTTTGAGCAGTTTGCTTTCACCCTGGCTCTTGATCTCGTTTTCAGCCTGGCGCATGCGGCTTTCCAACTTGGGGATGGTGCCGTTGCGCAGTTCGGCCGCTCGTTCCAAATCATAGTCCCGTTCGGCCCGGGCCAGTTCCAGCCGGGCCAGCTCCAAACTTTCCCGCAGTTCGCGCACCTCGGCGATGGCCCGCTTTTCGTTGTCCCAGCGGGCTTGCAGGCTGTTGACCTGATCCTTGAATTCGGCCAGCTCCGCCTCCAGGGCCGCGACCTTCTCCCGGGACACCTCGTCCTTTTCTTTGCGCAGGCCGGTCAGTTCGATTTCCAGCTGCATCTGACGACGGGCGGCCTCGTCCAGCAAAGCGGGTCGGCTGTCAATCTCAGTGCGCAGCTTAGCGGCGGCTTCGTCGATCAAATCGATGGCCTTGTCCGGCAGGAAGCGGTCGGCGATGTAGCGTTCGGAGAGCTGGGCGGCGGCGACCAAGGCCTTGTCTCTAAGCTTGACACCGTGGTGGATCTCATAGCGTTCCCGCAGGCCCCGCAGTATGGAGATGGTGTCCTCGACGCTAGGCTGGTCCACCAGGACGGTCTGAAAACGCCGTTCCAGCGCCGCGTCCTTTTCGATATGCTTTCGGTATTCGTCCAAGGTGGTGGCGCCAATGCAGTGAAGTTCGCCCCGGGCCAGCATTGGTTTGAGCAGGTTGCCGGCGTCCATTGCCCCCTCGGCCGCTCCTGCCCCCACCACCGTGTGAAGTTCGTCGACAAACAGAATGATCTCGCCTGCGGCCTCGGTGACCTCCTTGAGGACCGCCTTCAAGCGTTCCTCAAATTCGCCTCGGAACTTGGCACCGGCGATCAAGGCGCCCATGTCAAGAGCCACGACTCGGCGATTCTTCAACCCCTCCGGCACGTCGCCGTCCACGATCCGCTTGGCCAGACCTTCGGCGATGGCCGTCTTGCCAACTCCAGGTTCACCGATCAGAACCGGATTGTTTTTGGTGCGGCGCGATAAAATCTGAATGAGACGCCGAATTTCGTCGTCCCGTCCAATGACCGGATCGAGCTTGTCCTGGCGGGCGAAAGCGGTCAGGTCCCGGCTGTACTTGTCCAGAGCCTCGAAGGTGGCCTCCGGGTTGGCGGAGGTGACCCGTTGGCGACCGCGCACGGTCTGCAAGGCTTCCAGCACGCGCTCCCGGCTTAGACCCAGGGCCTGGCAATAACCGGCGATTTTGCTCTCGACTTGAAGGATGGCTAGCAGCAGATGTTCGACGCTGCAATATTCATCGGTGAGTTGCTCGGCTTCCTTCCAGGCCTGGTCCAGCACGCGCGAAAACTCCCGGGAGGCATACACTTGACCGGCCCCCGGCCCTTCCACGCGCGGCACGGCGGCCAGTTCACGCTCGAGCCGCTCGCCCAGAGAGACCGTGTTGATCCCCAGACGCTTCAGCAAGGCCGGAATCAGGCCGTCGGGTTGACTGGTCAACGTGGTCAACAAGTGCAGCGGCAGCAGCTGTTGATGCCCCCTCGCGGCGGCCAGGTGCTGAGCCCCGGCCAGGGCTTCTTGGGACTTCTGGGTGAATTTTTCCATATTCATGCGGTTTGCCTCCTGATTTGATCGCTACTCTCAGGGCTAAGCACCACCGGTGCCAAGTCCTGCACACATGCATGGCCGACTGGATTTTTTCGTATGCGTGCGCCGCAAGGATACAGAGGGTGCGACACAATGGCGCAGGTCTTTCGCGTACAGTCCAGACGCGGCCGTGGGCTTTCCACTCCGAATAATCCCAGTTCCCGGCCCGGCAACAATCTGCTCCCTCCGTAAGACCAACCGTTCCGGCGGGGGATTTCCGCGCTCCGCCTTCCGCGACCGCGACGCCGATACCCTGTAGGGACTTTCGCGTTTGCGGAAGACGGCCCATCGGAAAGCCCTCCGTAGATTGGGCCCCTATTCGCGCCCGACGGCACTAGCAGGGTCGGCTGCCCCCGTCTACTTTACCGGTACCCAATCCGCGAATATTACACATGGTTTCCGGCCGGAACGAGGTCATGCCCAAGCTGTTGCGTTTTCAGTCCCGCCCCTTTCGTCTGCCGACGGTTCTTTTGCTGCTGCATCTGGCCACCCTATCTCGATCCGGGAGCGAATCCAAACCGTCCACCGCTCCGGGGGCTCCCGATATTTTTCCCGCAGCGGCGTCGTGGGTGCCCCAGGGGGATACCTCCCGTCCCCAGTCTGTCCGGGAAGCCGGTCAAGCGTTTATGCGTTTTCCCTGTCGGTTTTCCGGCAAGCATCCCCTCCCCCGCGCTTTTTGGGATGTTTCGGTCAACCTCGACCTCCGCCTGGCCGCCGGCGTTCGTTTTCGATTCCGCTGCGGGGATTCCAGCGCGGCCCGCTCCTTTGCGATTCATCTGCGCACCAGAACAGGCTGGTATTCGGGATTTTTCACGCCACAAAGCGGCAACGGCGACTGGGAAACCATCGAGATTCGCAAGGAGGAGATGCTGCTGGAGGAAGCTCCAAACGGCTGGGGGAACATCAATGCTCTGCGCTTGGCCGTCTGGCGAGGCTCCGACCGGGATGTGAGTGTGGACTTGGCTGACTTCGCCGCCCTGCCCTGCCGCAGTCGCATCGGGGTTGTCCGGGGAATTTCGGCCTTGCGCAGCGGCGACACGCACCGCAATGGCCTGCAGCTGTACACGGCCAACATCATGACCGCTCTAAAAGGGGCCACCCTCCCGGCCATCCTGCTGGAGGATGTGGAACTGACCTCCGCCCTCGCGGCCAAGTTTGACATGCTTTTCCTGCCGTTCAATCCCGACATGCCCGCCCCTGTTGCCGAGACACTGGTGAGCTTTATGGACAATGGCGGCCGCCTCGTCGGTTTCTACGATATCCATCCTGCCTTGGCGGAGGCGGCCGGAGTTCGCCGCGCAGGCTACGTCAAGGCTTCCCAGATTCCAGGCGGCATCAGTTCGGTCCGCTTCCACGTCCAGTCGGAGGCGGGCTTTCCGGCCGAGGTGCGGCAAAGTTCGTGGAATTTCATCGACTTGCGCCCGGCTTCTTCCGACTGCCGGGTCCTCGGCCGCTGGCACAACCAAAGCGGTGCCGATACCGGCTACCCCGCCATACTGGCTTCAAGTCGGGCGGTCTGGATGGGCCACGTTCTATTGAACGGCGGCAGTCCGGAGGCCCGACAGCTGGTGCTGGCCATGGCCGGACTTTTTCAGGCCGGCATTTGGCAGCGGGCCTCGGCGGCGGCTATCCTCAGGATTGGCCGGGGGGTGTTTCCCGGCAGCCAGGCGAACGCCTATGAGCAGCTGGAGGCCATGAGCGTTTCCGAGCCGCTGGCCGCGGCTTTGCTGCAGCGCGCCCTGGCTGCCCATAGCCAGGCGGCCGCCTTGCACAACCACGGACGATATGTCGAAGCCGTCTCCCAAGCCAGGCTGGCCAACGAGGGGTTTCGCCAGGCGTATTTAAGGGTCCAGTCCAGCCGGAAGCCGGAGTTTCGCGGGGTGTGGTGCCACCGTGCCGAAGGCGTTTCAGGTCTGAGCTGGGACGAGGCGGCCAAGTTGTTGGCCTCCTGTGGCTTCAACGCCCTGTTTGCAAACATGTCATGGGCCGCCAGCGCCGCCTATCCAAGCGCGATCCTGCCTTCCATGGCGGGATTGTCCGGAAGCCGGGACGTTCTGGCCGACGCTTTGAAGGCTTGCCACCAGCATGGTATCGGATTGCACTTGTGGAAAGTCGTGTTCAGACTGCAGGACAATCCGGAACCATTTCTGCTTGAACAGCTTCGGCGGGAAGGTCGTCTGGTCCTGAAAACCAATGGCGAACAACTCAACTGGCTCTGCCCTTCCCACCCCCAAAACCGGCTCCAGGTGCGGCAAAGCCTGGCCGAAGTCGCCCGGCGATACCCGGTTGACGGTATCCACCTGGACTACATCCGCTTCCCCGGTTCGGACTCTTGCGCCTGCCAAAGCTGCCACCGGCAATTCCAGCGCTACTGCGGCACGGAGCTGGCGGACTGGCCCACCGACTTGCGCCGCATTCCCGGCCTCCAAAAAAAATGGCAGGAATTCCGGCGCGAACAAATCACCAGCTTGGTCGGGGACATCCGCCGGGATCTGCGCTCCATCAAACCTGCCATCCAGCTTTCCGCAGCCGTGTTCGGCGATCCCTTCGGCAGTCGCGACGGCATTGCCCAGGACTGGGTGCGCTGGTGCCAACTCGGCTACCTGGACTTCGTCTGCCCCATGAACTATGTCGTCTCCGCCCAGGCGCAGGCCGCTCTTATCCAGAAACAATTGCAGGCCTTGGGAACCTCGTGCGCCCGGCTCTACCCGGGCATCGGGGTCAGCAGCCGACAGCTGGACAGCATCGCGGTCGTTCAACAGATTCAAGCCAGCCGCCAAGCCGGATTGTCCGGCTTCGTGCTATTCGAATACAACGAGCGCGAAGCCCGCACCGTCCTGCCCGATCTGGCCAAGGGAATCACGCAAACTCCTCGCTAGCTTGCAAGCTCGCAGTCAGAACCGGGCACCAAGCACCCGCCGGCGCCGTTGCACAAAGATGGGAAATGCGGCAAAAAAAATGGAGCGAGCGATGGGATTGGCGCTTCGCGTCCTGCGGTCGCTGCACTGCCGCTCGCGTTGCTCGCGGCCCGTGACTGGCTGCGCCAGTCGCTCGAAC
>JBFJXC010000264.1:0-5910 GCA_041623325.1 Lentisphaeria bacterium
AGACTCGTCTCAATCGCCTTTCGGCTTTGATTATGTTTGTGACTAGTGGTGGGGGTGGTATGGTGAGTGTTAGGGGCGGAGGAGTCTCAATCGCCTTTCGGCTTTGATGATGTTTGTGACGCATTGAGGCGGGAGGGGGCAAAGGACCTCGCAAGTTGGCGGTCTCAATCGCCTTTCGGCTTTGATGATGTTTGTGACTAGCGCTCTGGCAGGACTACTACGCCGACGACTGCGGTCTCAATCGCCTTTCGGCTTTGATGATGTTTGTGACACAACGGCGCGTGGTCATACGCCACGCGGAGCGCCATCGTCTCAATCGCCTTTCGGCTTTGATGATGTTTGTGACCCAGCTGATGCGCGTCCGTCTCGAATTGCTCGAACTCGCGGGTATTGCGCCGGGCCGCGAGGGCGAATTCGGCGCGATGGTAGTTGAGCATCCATAGGAACCCGGCATTGTCCTGGTAGTGGCTGATGTCCTTGGCCACCTGGCGGTACTTGGCCATGATCCTATGGGGATTCCACTCGTCGGTTGCGGCGGCGTTGATCGGGAAATTTGCAAAATCCGCGATGGCCTGATCGATGTCATGTTGCCAGGGGGTGGCCGCCCAAGTGATCTGCGGAAACAGCTCCACCTGTTTGCCCCAGCGTGTGGCCATAGCCGTGATGAGTGCCTCAGCCGTATTTGCCTGTTTTGCCAGACTCGCAAACTGGCCGAAACAGGCTTTGGAAATCTCCTGCAGGGAGTCGCGAATCGCCTTTTCGGCGGCCCGGCCCAGCTCATCGGCCCGGTCTTCGGGAACCAGAGCCACGAACCGGTTGGGCAGAGTGGGGTTGAGCAGTCGGCGACAGGCCTTCTCGTCCTGGCCGTACATGCGCTGCCACAGCGACTGTTCGCCTTCATCGCCCGCCTTGTAGAAGATTTTCGAGTAGACCTCGTGCTGATGCAGAATGTCGAAGACGCCCTGTCCGCGCAAGGCGGGGAAGATGATATTGTCGGCGCCTAGCAGGTCGGCAACCGCCTTGATGGCGTTGGCGGTCAGCAGGGCCAGCAAATAACTGCCGCTCCAAAGGTCGCGGGTGCTGCGAGCGGCGGCGATGAAATCCTGCACGGGTCCCAGCTGGACAATCAGAAAGGCGGGGCGGATCTCGCCACCGCTGCGGCAGGCCTCCAGAGCTGAGGTCAAGCTCATGTGGTTCCAGATGGTGTGGTCGGGAATGCGGGTGTCGGCCGGGTAGAAGGCCAGATCGCGGGCCCCGCCCTCCTGCAAAACGGTTTGCTCCATAAAGCGCCGCCAGTAGAGAAAGAAACGCTGCCGCCACTGTTCGTTTTCGCTGGCCTTTTCATCCACCTTGATACCACCGAACGCATTCTGCAGCCATTCCAGGGCGCGTCCCGGTTCGGGCAAACTGGAGATGATGAATTCGCTGCCGCCAAGCGGATGGCGAAAGGTCGAACCGGGCTGGCCTGTGAATGTGGAGGCCGCCTTGCCTCTGGGAAAACAGAACCGGTCGGCAGCGGAGGCCGTCCAGTCGGACGATTTGACGCTGGCGATCAGCGCGGCCAGCTGATCCTCGTCGAAGCCGGGCAAGGCGGCTTTGAGGATTTGCCGAGCGTCGTCTTCGTGCCGTGGACTGAAATCCAGGGGTTTGTGGGGCGGGTCGTGCAGGAAGGCGGCCAGCTTACGTTTCCAAAATTCAGGATTAGACATGGTCAATCTCCTCGTCGATAATGGGGTTCATAGCCGGGAAGGCTAACGCATTGTAGAGCTTTTCGAATGCGGGCCATTGGCTTTGGATGGCGCTTATGAGTTTGGCGAAGAGCAAGTCGACGTGCCTCTTGTCGACGAAACTGTTGCCGTGGCCGTAGCGGGTCTGGTTGCGTTCCTGAAGAATTTGCCAGGCTTGGCACTGATTGTCAGGAAAGAGGTCATTGCTGAGGGTAAAATGGGTGTTCTTCAGCAGATCCAGGCTCATTCGCAGTCCAAGAAGAATCGGCTGGGTGCTGTTATTGCCCATGAACTGGATCTTGGCCTTGAGGACATGGTCAATACTCAGGCTGGGATGGTGGAGCAGGTTTTCCACGTAGTAGTCTTGCGGAGGAATGCCCAGTTCCTGAAGGCGCAGTTTGGCCAGCAACTCCACCAGGCGGTAAAGCGCGGCCAAGGCTTCTTCGACCTGTCCGAAATCCAGGGAACGCCGGGAAAACTGCAGCATGTCGGCCGCCCGCTCCAACGAGAGGCTATCGGAGTCTCGCAAACGCTGCAGTTGCTGGCGGATAGCGCGCAGACAGGGCGAATTGCCCTTGGCGGCGTTCAGAGCTTTGGTGTAGGCGAATCGATGCCAGTAACCCAGGGTGACACTGAGGGCATGGCTTTCGGGAAAGAGATCCAGGTAGGGATGCAGAATCAGCTCTGCGCCCTGATAGGCCCCATGGTTCAGGAGATGTCGAGCCTGACGTGCGGCCGCTTCCCCTTGGATATGACGCCCCGAAATAACGGTGATGGTTTCGCTGCCAGTTCGAACCACGCCATCGACTCGCTCCCCGGTGATGTATTCGATGTTCTCGAGGCCTTCGTCGACACCGGCGAGAACCGCGCCGGTCGTCATCTGCTTGGTGCCGCTGGTGGGATTCAGGACCAGGGTGCTTTCGGGATCGCGTTGTTTCAGCTCTCGCAGCAGATCGCGCATTTCTTTGCGGCATTGGCGAAGATTGTCGTGCTGGCTTAGGCACCTGTCCCTATGGATCTGAATGGCAGGCGTGTCACTTAGCTCCATCTCGATCATTTCGGCGATGGCATGGGAGGCTTCGCTGGAACTGGGCACGAGAATGCAGGTTTGCGGGTTGCGCAGACGCACGGCGTTGACCACCCCTTGAGCCAGGCAGCTGTTGGCACCGGCGGTGCCGGTGCCGATAGTGCAGATATAGGTTATTTCCATCCTGTTTCCACCTCACGTTGTTGACCTGATTTTTACAGATTGGACGCCCCAGCGACCAGGCCGTGTTAGTACCAAAACCATTTTATCGCCCCACTCCGAGCTGGACGATTCGATTGACGTCATTTGACGTCAATGAGCTCAGGCTTGGCCCCCAAACCGTACTTTCCCTTACCTCGCGAGGGCAGGAGAGCCTGAATGCCAAGAATGCTCCCGGCCCTGGTTCGAATCTTCTTATTCAGCGAAGAGGTCAGTTTGCGCATGTCGTCCACGTTGCACTTGCCTTTGAAGCGATTGTGATGGAGCAGCTCCGGCATCGCCTTTAGGTCGATAGCATGCACAAAACGGCTAAAGGTGTCCACCAGTTGCTGCTGGCCGCAGATGGTCGGCAAGCCTTCGCGGCAGCGCTCGGCCAACATCCATAACAGGGTGAATTCGGCAGGATTCAGTGCCAGATCGACTTGGTCTATTTGGGCTTGGCAGGTACCGGGAACCAACGTTAGTTCTGGCGGATTTTCGAGAGCAAATTGATGGTTGGCAAGTTGGACGGTTTTGGAAAAAGTGCCGGGTAACCGCAGATGTTTTTCTTGAAACAGGTCGCGCACCCGCACAAACGGAATGTTGCAGAGGGTGATCCGAGCCTGGGCGCTAGTATATGTGCCGCCTGCTGGAGTTGAGAAGTGGGCGATGTCCGGATCGGGAAAGTGAAATTTCGGGACAAGCTGGGGATGGTCGAAGGGCGGGTTGACCAGAACATGGCAAAGAAGATCGTCGGGCCGTCCCAGCAGCGTCATGCAAAGCGCTCCCAGGGCGGTCATGGTCTTGCGTCCGCCGGCCAAGGAGAACACAATCCGGGTGTTCGGGTTCTCGCTGAACTGCCGCAGAGTCTCCAATATGAAGTCAGCCGCCACCACACTGTCGGCATCGGAGGCAATGTCGTCCAGTTCGCGGGAGCGGCTGGCATCCGGAACAAGCCGAATGGAATCACCACTATCCCCAAAAATCAGCTTGCCCTCGGGTGCGTCCATGGCCATTCGCAAACGGTCCCAGACACCCCCTTCGAACAGCTCGCGGCGAATCGCCTGCCGACCGACACCCGTGGTGATCACCACGACCCGGTCAACTAACAACGCAGGGGTTTCTTGGTATAGTGCCCAAACCGTCTCGGTGATGACAGCAGGGCTGCATCCACACAAGCAAATAAGTACGCTCTCCCGATCACCCTTCCCACCCTCATCCTCAACCATGGCTGTTTTCCTTCCCGCCTTCCCAGCCCTGCGATTTGCAGGGAAGGCACAAACTAGCGCGGAAAAGGACAGAGGCAAGCGTGTCGAGAAACCCGTTTCAACACGCCCACTCTTCGAGCATGGCGGCCGTCACCTCCACCACTTCCCCGTCGCGCTCGAAGCCCCGCTCCATGCGCTCGAAGATGCGGCTTTTGGCCTGGCGCTTGAGGCAGGCCATGTCCCCAATCACCACCATTTCGCGGCGGCAGCGGGTGTGAGCCACGTTGACGCGGTTGGGGTCGTCCACAAAACCGATGCCGGCAGCCTGGTTGCTGCGCACGTAGGTGATCACGACCGCGTCGCTCTCGCCGCCCTGGAAGCTGTCCACGGTGGCAATCCGGCTGCGGAGGAAATTCTGCCAGGCGGTCTCGTCGAGGGTCTGCCGGCCGGCCAGCAGGCTCCGGGCCCTGTCGAAATCCAGGCCTTGTCGCAACCGTTGCACCTGGCGGCGGTAGGGAGCAATCATGGTGATTTCATCCAGGGGGTAGCGCCGGAGCAGGTCGTAGAAAACCATGGCGCAGACGGCGGCCTCGGCGGGGTTTTCAAGGCCCGGCCGTCGGCCCTCCAGCACCAGGCGTTCCTGGCGCAGGGCCGCTGGCAAGGAACTGGTCCGATACAAGCGCAGGGTCGAGGGGGGGTAGCGTCGCTGGCGTTCTTCGTAAGAGAGACAGTAGTAGTCCGCGGCCTGGCTGGTCTTGACGCGGGCATCGTAGAACAAGGTGGAGGCAAAGCGCATCAGTCGGGGATTCTGGCAACGGTAGGAACGCTGCATGAGCACCACCGGGAACTGGCGGTCGTCGGCCAGCCATTCCAGAGCGCTCTTCTTGACCGTCGCCCAGAGGGTGCGGGGAATGGGCCCGTACTTCTCCTCCAGGCTGGCCAGCACCTCCGTGGGCAGCGGAAAGGGTGGCAGCTGATGATGATCTCCGAACAGTACGACCCGCCGGGCCATGGCCACACACAGCAGAAATTTGTTCAAGGAGGTCATGCCGGCCTCGTCGAAGACCATAACGTCGAACAGCCCGTTCTTCGCCAAGTCGCTTTGGATGATCTCGTCCCGCAGCACCCCCACATGAGTGCCCGCATAGATGCCGCCACCGTTCAGGCTCTGACGGCGGGCGGCAAAACGGCGCACGTTCCCGATATCGTCCGCCCAGCTGGCGGCGGCTACGTCGTTGGCAATGCTCTCGCGGCGGTTTCCGAAGCGCAACAACGGCAAATCTTGGACGCGCCGGCAGATATTGTCGACCGCGGTATTGGACGGCGCGGTCACCAGCACCCGAAGCCCCTGCCGGCAGAGTTCGCGCAAGACCTTCTCGAGAACGCTGGTCTTGCCCGTGCCGGGGGGGCCCTGGATCAGGGCAACGGGATTTTCCGGGTTGACCGCGCAGCGCCAGGCCCGGGCCTGCGACTCATCCAGCTGGCCTGGAACCCGGCCGTTGCATCCATGTTGGAAGGGGGCCTCTACGGCCCCGAGAACGGCGGTCAAGGCGGGGGCCGCGGAACCGGCATCGCGCTCCAAGGCACACACCAAATGATCCAGGGCCAAGGCCAGGAACCGGCTGGGGCTGCGCCGGGAGCGGGCGACCAACCCTTTGCCCAGCAGGTCGGCGCTGTCGGGCCCGGCCCCCGTCAACCGCCCATAAACCGTCGTACCGTCGCACATGACCAAGCGCAGCATGGCCACCGG
>JBFJXC010000265.1:0-5872 GCA_041623325.1 Lentisphaeria bacterium
GCACAAAGACCACGCCGTGCCCCCATCGAGGGAAATCCCCAAAAAAAGGGCTGTATTTTGGCGGCAAGGCTAGTTTTCGAGATTGACTCTTTGGGAAACCTGTCGTTCTTCAGGCAGTTAAGGATCAAGCATTTCCGAATGCGGCATCCCGTGGTTTGACCGTAAGTTCGGTTTTGACCCGGATGGGCAGGGTTGCCTCTGCGGACACGCATATGGTGAGGGATTTTTCCAGTTGGCCATAGTGTTCGGAGAACCAGCCGGCCAGGGGTTCTTTGAAACCGCAGTAGACGGCGCATTCCAGATCGATGCCGTCGGCTTGGGTGCTGAGGGAAACGGTGTTGCGCGAGAGCGTGTAGTCGCCCCCCGTACTCTGGTTTGACAGGGCGAGTTTCGCTTGGGGGGGCAGTTGCCAGTTGAGGGTGATCCGGTGCTCGCCGTCCCCGTCGAACGTGTCCAGAAAGACAAACGAATTCCGCGCGGGTTCGAAGCGGATTTCGCGGCGGTGGCGCACGGCGATGAGGCCGTTGTGGCCGTAGCCGTCCTTGAACTCGGAAATGGCGGTCACGATGCCGTCTTTTTCAGTAAGCACATACTTTCCGGGCTCGGTGTTGACCTGCCAGAGTTCGCTGTGTTGACTCTGGCCATCGACGGTGGCGGTGTTGTGGGCGTGGGCGGTGTAGAGATAGCCTCGGGACATGGCCAGGCCCCAGCCGCTGCCGCTGTAGCTGTAGTATCCCGGATCGACCAGGATCCATTCGCCGCGGCTTTTGATTTGGACGCCCAGGCAGGCCAGGTCAGTGTGACCGTTGCCGCGGGGACCGGCATCGAAGAAAAGCCAGGTGGCGTCGGGTTCCCAGCCCGAGCGCAAGGCCATGTGACCCGCCCACGGCCAGAGATAGTTTAGCGTTTCCGGTTGATCGCCGGCGACGCCGGCGGTGGCGATATAGTCGACCCGCGGATCGGCAAACATGTCATTCCAGGCGCTCAAGCGGCCACGGATGTTCTGTCCCCCTTTGGCAAGACGGGGCGTGCAGCCGGAGGGATCCGCGGAATAGGCGAAATAGCCTTGGGCTCGTTCTAAGCGTTCGACAAACAATGGCGGAACGGGACAGCCATGGCGGTCGAGCTTTCGAATCAGGTTGAAGAGTCTGTTGCAGCAGCCGGCGGAGTAGTTGGGCGAACACTCGGAGAGCGAACCGTCGGGGTAGATGTGGCTGCCCACCCAATTCTCCATTCGGCGCATGCCCTCGGTGGCCGTTTGCTCCGAGATTGTGAACTGAGGATAATACAGATTGTAATGGATCAGGGAATTGGCGATGGACATGCCCTGGTTCATGCTGCGCGGGTAATCCAGCATGGTTTGGCGATGCGCGTTCAGGAGACTGAGGAAAAGCTGTGAGACGACCTCGTTGGTCATGACCGGGGCGTCCCAGATCAGCTGAAACAGACTGGTCCAGCGATCGAAGCGGGAATGGGCGGAGAGAGAGGTCCAAGGGCCGTCGCAGTAGCCCGGGAACATGCCCTCTACGCTGGCAAGTCCTTCTTTGCCATGGTGATCCAGGCCGGCCGCATGCCCGCCGGGAAATTTCCCGACCCAATCCAGCAGAACCGCAACGACTTTTTCGGCATACTCGGGTTTACGGGTTGCGCGCCAGGCCCAGGCCAGCGGCAGCAGCCAATAGTGGCGCGAAAGATGAGTCGGCCATTGCCAGTCGCCCTCCGGCGCCCGAAACCAGTCGATGGGCTCGCCCAGATCCTGCTCTGGATAGCCGTCCAGCAACGAAACCCGGTTGGTCATTAAAGAGGGGGCTTGCGACAGCCACTCGTCCTTGCCCGCCTGCAACTCCGCCTCGACCTCTTCCGCGCTCAGCGGCCCGGCGCTATGGGCCAGTGGCTTGAGAATCAGGTTTGCCAACTCGTGTCCGTATGGGCCGAGCGGAGCGGGCCATTCGGGGTCTTGCCCCCCCAAGATCTGGGGAGTGATCATGTCGACTAGTTCAGTGATGGCGTTGGAGGCGGGCATCGATTGCCTCTCGTCAAAAGGTCCAGAGTCGAAATCAGCCCAACTATAACTCACTCAATCCCCAATGACACCCGAGGCGGCGCCTACTTGGCGGCTGACTCCGTGTTTCGAAAGGTGCCCGGGGTCATGCCGGTGTATTGTCGGAAAACTCGGCAGAAGTAGCTGGTGTCGGCGAAACCGCAGCTGAAGGCGATCTGGTCTAGGGGCAGACGGAAGTGGACGAGCAGGTGGCGAGCTCGGCGGATCCGAAGGGTGTTGAGGGCGCGGTTGAAGCTTTCGCCCCCGCAGCTTTTGAACAGGTTGGACAGATAATTGGGGGTGATGCCGAAGGTCCGGGCTACGGATTCCCGGGTGATTGCCGAGCTGTAGTTCTCCTCCAAATAGCCGCAGATGGCCCGGAAGGTGCGAGAGGCTTTGCCTTCCACATGGGCGGTCCCCCGCCGCATGGCGTCCAAGCAGTGGTGGAGTAGCAACTCGGTTAGAGAACGCCCGCGCGGATCGGCGGGGTTTGCCGAAAGGCGGCGCTTCAGCATACCCAGGATCAGGCTGCCATCGGAGTCCAGCTGGGAAAAGCGAGGCCTGATGACCTGACGCTCGTCCAGTTTGCGGCCGGGGCACCTCATATAACTGACCCTGATGCCGTCGGATTCGAAGATGAAGGTGGCCACGGCCACGGGCAACTGCCAGTCGGGTCGGTTCCAGGCGCCCTTGGGCAGCCAGGTGGCCTGGTGCCGGCGGGGTAGAATCTGCCGGATGCTGGCCCCCCCGGGGATCTCCATGCGGTGGCGGCCGGAGAGAGGCACGGCCAGGCGGTCCACGTGACTGAAGTAGGCATCCCCCGGCACCGCCAATTCCTTGCCTGCCGCGTAGAGTTTTCGGATACCGCCTGCGGTCAGCAGGTCCTGCAGTTCCCCCCTCAACTCGGCGATGGCCTGCTCAACTTGGTCCATAATCTTACAAATGTACTGTCAATAGTAGATTTTTAGGGTTTAACCGGAGACGAAGTGTGTGTAATTTTATCAGTCAAGATCGCTTTCACAAGCCAAGGAGTCCAAGATGAGCCCGAAGCGTCCGAATGTCATTGTGTTGTTTTCCGATCAGCAGCGCTGGGACAGTCTGGGCTGCTACGGCCAGAAGCTGCCGGTGTCCCCCAACTTGGATCGGATGGCCGAGGAGGGGGTCCGCTTCGAAACGGCTTTCACCTGCCAGCCGGTGTGCGGTCCGGTGCGGGCCTGCCTCCAAACGGGCAAATACGCCACCGAGGTGGGGTGCCATCGCAACCACCGCCATCTACCACTGCAGGCCGATACCCTGGCCAAGCGCATGAAGGCCGCCGGCTACAAAACCGGCTATATCGGCAAATGGCACCTGGCGTCTGGCCCCAACGAGGCCGATCCCGGTTTCGATCCGGACTATCGCATCTTCCCCGTGCCCGAAGAACTGCGCGGCGGTTATGACTACTGGCTGGCCTCGGACACCCTGGAGTTCACCTCCCACGCCTACGACGGGCACATGTTCGACAACCACGGCAAAACCCGCTATTTCCCGGTCGGCCGCTACCGGGTCGACGCCCAGACCGACTGGGTGCTGGACTACCTCGACCAGCAGACCGCCGGCGAGCCGTTCTTCCTGTTCGTCTCCTACCTCGAACCGCACCACCAGAACGACCACGACTGCTACGAGGGCCCCAAGGGGTCCAAGGAATACTGGGCCAACTACGAGATTCCCGGCGATCTGGCCGGCGTGCCCGGCGACTGGGTTCAGAACTATCCGGACTATCTGGGCTGCTGCAACGCCCTCGACAATGCGGTCGGCAGGGTCCGGTCCAAGCTGGCCGAACTCGGTCTGGACGAGAACACGGTCATCCTCTACACCAGCGACCACGGCAGCCATTTCCGCACCCGGAACAGCGAGTACAAGCGGGCCTGCCACGAGGGGTGTCTGCGGGTGCCACTGATCGCCTGCGGCCCCGGCTTCGAAGGCGGACAGGTGAACCGGAACCTGGCCAGCTTGATCGATCTGCCCAAGACAGTGCTGAGCGCCGCCAACGCGGACCTTCCAGAAGACTGGCAGGGGATCCCGCTGCAGGAGATGCTGGACCGGGACGACTGCCGGGATGCGGTCTTCGCCCAGCTCAGCGAAAGCCAGGTGGGCCGCTGCATCCGGACCAAGCGCTGGAAGTACAGCGTGCGCATGCCGAGCACATCCACTTCGGCCTGGGAGGCCCCGCCTGCATCCGAGGTCTATCAGGAGGATTTCCTGTACGATCTGGAAGCGGACCCCCACGAACGCACCAACCTGATCGCCAATCCGGCCTATGCGGAGGTAAGAGGGCAGATGCGGCAGATCCTGAAAGCCAAGCTTGCCGAGGCCAACGAGGCCCCGGCCCAAATCCTAGAGGCTTAACGGGGGGATCAGGTCAGGCTTCAGACATGACGCGTTTGATGGAATACAGGCAAAGCATGGTGAAAAAATGGTTTTCGGTTGCCTGAACACCGCATAATACGGACGTGAGAGCCCAGGTCAAAGCCAGGACCTCCTGGCTATTTTCACCCTCAAGCTGTTTGAGGCGAGCTGTGATCGTGTCCTTGAGCCAGTCGAGGCGCTCCTGATTGAAAACGCTTTCGGCCATTTCTCCCGAGGTCTGATACAAGATTTCCGCGATTTGGCCAATGGCTTTCCGGTTCTGCTTTTCATTCATGGTCGCCAACTGTTTATAGGCGGGATCGGCCACGCTTCGCTCCTCGAATAGCGACACCCACGGGTTAACCACTTCTTCGTCCAGCAACAGGAACCGTCCCTCGTCCCGTTCCAGCAATGCCACGGCGGCATCTTCCGCCGCACGGCTTTTTTCTTGCGCGCGGGCATGCAGATGCGGATGAGCCTCGAAAAATTGTTTGGCCGCCTCATGCATTTCATCAGTGTCCAAGGCAGCCAACGCCTTTTCCCAACCCAGAATTCCATGCCGCTGCCTTTCATCGGGGTCAAACCCGATTTCTTTAAAGAACTTGCGTTCTTCGGCCCCGCATGTCTTCAGCCATTCTCTCAGGCCGCACATGACCATGCAAAACATAAAAGGACAGGCGCCGTTTTCTGACATGTCGCTTAGAGCCGCGAAATTATGCTGGATCAGCCAGGCGTCGAGATAGCGTTCCTGGGCGACATAGTCCGGGATCAGGCAAGCCAGTCGCCTCGTCAATCCCAAGCGCCGATGCCTGTCTTCCCGAAAAAGAAACCGGACCACGCGAATCATAAAATCAATGTAGTGGGTATCGCGAGTCGAGGGCGGATACCCCACGGCCTCGAAAGCCCGCGTCAGATCCGAAACCGTCAAACGCAACGTCTCAAACGCCGGCTCATCGAACAACGTCTGGTTCCGTTTAAAGAATGCCACCGGATCTTGGATCAGGCGATCGTACTCATGCCGATAAACTTCAAGCCGGGTCATGGCCGCTTCAACAACGGGCCGTTTGGCATCGAACTCGGCAAGGTCTTCCATTTCGCGAAGCAGCCGGTCCGATTCTTTGCCCATGCCTTTAAGCATTCCCAAACCCGGCAAACCCCAACCCGCAAGCCGCGACTGTGCGTTCCCCCTGTCCTGGCTCTGATTCGTCGGCCCTTCTTTGCGTGTTGTCGATTTGTCCAGACAGCAGCGCTTGTATTTTTTGCCGCTACCGCATGGGCACGGCTCATTTCGTCCAGTTCCAGCCATGTTGATGATCCTGTTGTCGGCATCAAACCAAGTGGTTCGCTTTTTCGCGTCGGTCGGCTTCTTGCCAGCTTTCGTTTTAACGATTCTTGGGTTTGCACTAAACCCGAGTTTGCGGCCAAATGCGCCGCAAACCCTCC
>JBFJXC010000266.1:0-5863 GCA_041623325.1 Lentisphaeria bacterium
GCAGGGCCATGCGGCGCAGAATATCCCGCAGGCGTTTGCGCTCGGCCGGATCCTCGATGCGTTTCGAGATTCCCACGTGGTTGGAATTGGGCAGAAGCACCAGATAGCGGCCAGGAATGCTCAGGTTGGTGGTGACGCGGGCTCCCTTGGTGCCGATGGGGCCCTTGGTGACCTGGACGAGCACTTCGGAACCCTCGTGGAAGAGGTTGGGGATGTCGTCCACGGTGTAGGGATTGCGCTGGCCCCTGCGGCGCCGTGGCTGTTGGGAGCGCGGGGGGCGCTGTCTGCGCGGCGGTTTTTGGGGCTGGGTTTCCTCCGGTTGGGGGGCCGGCTTGCTGCCGGACAAGATCTTTTCCTTGAGGCGGGCAAGGAGACCTTTGGGTGCCGGCGTGGCAGCCGCAGGCTCGGGTTTGCGCCTCGGGTTGCGGCTGCGAGGCGCAGGCGCGGGGGGTTGCGGCTCCTCCTCGCCTTCGAGCATTTCCTCGGTTGCGGGCAGCATGTCCCAGTAGTGCAGGAAGGCGTTCTTGGAAGCGCCAATGGTCACAAAAGCCGCCTGCAGAGAGGGCTCCAAGTTGTTGATTCGACCCTTGAAAATGCTGCCCACCAAACCCGAGCGGTCGTTCCGCTCAACAAAGTATTCTTCTATTCTGCCGTTCTCGGTGACGGCGACCCTGGTCTCCAGGGCCTCGCTGTTAATCAGTAGTTGTTTCATCTCACCTGCTGTCTTCGTTAAAGTGCGGCGCAACCGAGCCGGTCGGGGTATCCTGGCCCAGGCAAAGCCCGGCTTCGATCGGGAACCCCCTGAGGAAGGCCTCGAAACTCATCTGAGCTTTCCCCTCCGGTATCAGTTGCTCTATTCTTAATGCCTCTGATCCGCAGGCCACGACAAACCCTCTCTTGTCGGCCTGCACCACTTGGCCGGGCGTTCCGTCAAACGCCTCCGGCAGGTCACATACTTGCGCTTCAATCAGCTGGATGCGTTTGGGTCCCCTCCCGGAGGGCACCTGGAAGCTGGCCCGCGGCCAGGGCGTAAAGGCCCGAACCTTCCGCCCGATCACCTCGGCGGGTTCCGTCCAGTCTATCTGCCCATCGCGCTTGCGCAGCTTGCCCGCATACGTCGCCCCCTCTTCCGCTTGCGGAACCGGTTGCATCCCCTTGCGACACACCTCCCGAATAACCCCCGCTATGCTCGCGGCTGCCAACTGGCCCAGCCGATCCTCAAGCGATTCGGTGGTTTCCGCAGGCCCCAGCGGCGTGGCCACCCGACAATAGACGGGTCCGGTGTCCAGCCCTTTGTCCATCCGCATGAACGAAATGCCACTCGCTTCGTCCCCCGCCAAAATGGCGGCGGCAATGGGGGAGGCCCCCCGGTGGCGGGGCAGCAGCGAGGCGTGGGCGTTCAGGCAACCGAACGCGGGCAACGTCAGAATCTCCGCCTTCAAGAGCTGCCCGAAGGCAATGACCACGACGACGTCGACCATCGCATGGTTCAGGCGCTGGAGAAAGTCCGGGGAATTGACCGACGCGGGTTTGTCCACTTCCCAACCATGGGCTGTGGCCCACAGGCCAACCGGGGTCGGCGTCAGATGCCGCTTCCTCCCCGCTGGTCTGTCAGGCTGGGTCCCAATGCCGACAAGCTCAATATCCTCTTGAACGGCAAGTTCTTGCAGCGATGGCACTGCGATCTGGCCGGAGCCGAGGAAATAGACGCGTATCGGCGCCACTGCATTCGCATCTGTACGGTTCACGCAATAATGTCACAATTCGATCAAACGGTATAATAAGCCGAATTCGCCTTCGGCAAGATGTCAAGCTTGTACTATAGAGCAGAATTTGAAACAATCCATACGGCCATGAGCCGGTCCTCCCAATGGGGGCTTTTGGCTGCGCGGCCATTGGAACGATGCCCGCCAGGCACGGCGTTCCCCAGGCGGATCGGGTCTGGCCACCGGGGCCTTCAAGATTGGCAATGGCGGGTAACTTTGCCTTGTCAAAGTCAAATTGCAATGCTATACGATTTCAGAAAACGGCCTTGAGCACGAAAGGTGTTCGTCCTGCCAGGCTCCAGCCTAGCGCCGGGCATCGTCCAGATCGGTTGGGAACCTACTTTGGTCGCCTCGGGCCCACAAGCATACGATCAGCCAAGTACCACGAGGACAGACATTCCGGATGACGAGGATGAACCCCCTGAAAAGATCCGTATCCGTGGCCATCGGTTTAGGCTCGAATCTGGGCTACCCGCCCCATTTGATCCGGGCCGCGGTTGGGAAACTGACCTCTGGCGGTCTTGAAGATCCGGTATTGTCATCCCTTTATGAGACTTCCCCGGTGGATTGCCGGCCCGGCACCCCGGCCTTTGTCAACGCCGCGTTGACCGGGCAATGGCGCGGAGGGGCCGAAGATTTGCTGGCGCTCTGCCACCGGATCGAGGTGGAGCTGGGCCGCCCGGTCGAGCACTGCAGTCAGTCCGCCCGGACGATCGACTTGGATTTGCTTCTTTTCGGGGAGGAACGGATAGACCGGGGGGCGATGCGGGTCCCTCATGTCCGGCTCGGAGACCGTCTGTTCGTGCTGACGCCACTTCGGGAAATCGCTCCGGATTGGCGCATCCCTCCGGGAATGGGCACAGTCGCCGAGGCCCATGCCGCCTTGCTGGCCGCGGCTCCCCCGGACCAGACCGTCAGGCTTCTGGGCGGCCGGCCGTAGTGGCCGCCCCCGTCGGCGTCGCTACCGGCCCCCCGCCCTAGGGAGGTCGCGCCTACTGGTCAACGTTGGCGCCGGCACTGGCCAGGATCACCTTCCAACGCACGCTTGACGCGGTTTTCTCTCGCAGCCATGATTCGGGGGCGCCCCGGCCGCGCATTTTTCCGATCTCCATTACCTCGGAATCGGAACACCGGAAGGCCATGGCCAGCCCCCTGCCGGGATAGATGGCCTCGAAGGCCCGGACCGCGCGATTGAACAGACGGCCGGCCCGGCAATGACGCACCAGCAGGAATGCCAAGACCCCGCCCAGCCATCCCCAGAACCACACGATCGGCATCGGCGGATAGACGAAGACTCGGATGATCTGGGCGACTAGCAACAGCATGGTCGAGCCCAGCAGCAGGAAGGAATCCGCAGGGGTGCGGAAGAGGCTGCCGGCCAGCCGCCGAAACCGGCTGGTGGCCGTCTGATACGCAAAGGTCTCCTCGTAGATGCGGCTCTCCATGGCGATTCTGGCCACATGGCATAGTTCGTGAGACAGCAACTCGTCCCGCCGATAGATCAACCACCGCGGCTTGGAGGCGAACGACCTGCGGATGATGAACAGGGCCAGAAAGTCGGGGTAGTAGGAGAAGGCGCACCCCCCGAAAAGCCAGCTGAAGGAGGGGTCCACAAAGAATCCGGGGACCCAGTCGATGGCAAAGCCGAACAGCTGCCGGGTCATCTGCCGGCTTTCCGCGAAAATCTCAGGCGGGATCCGGTCCGCGGCCGGCAGCGTCAGCCCGTCGATCTCGACGCGGCCGGTGGCCGCCAGCTCGTCTTCCAGTTCGGCCAGGTTCGCCTCCAAGGTTTGCAGGCGCCGCGCATAGTCCTCCAAGGTCTCGTCCGGGCCCAGGAGAAAGCCGCGCCGGTCAAGGCCTACCAGTGTCTCCAGGTCGCCTTGGCTGATATGTCGATATTGCTGCTCGGAGAATAGCATTCAGCCTTCCTGCTGCCCAAGCCAGCGCTCGGCGTCGATGGCGGCCCGGCAGCCCATGCCGGCGGCGGTGACCGCTTGCTGGTAAACGTGATCGGAGCAGTCCCCGGCCGCGAAGACGCCTTCGATATTGGTGGAGGTGTGCGGATCGTCCACCTTGAGGAACCCGTTGTCGTCCATGTCCAGCTGCCCCTGGTAGGCGGCCGTGTTGGGCACGTGCCCGATGGCCACGAAGACGGCCCCGCAGTCGATGTCCGTGGATTGCCCGCTGACCTTGTTCAGAACCCGGATGCCGGTGACGCTGCCTTTCTCGACGCCGAGGATTTCCTGAACCGTCGAATTCCAGCAGAACTCCAGCTTCTGGTTGGCGAAGGCCCGTTTCTGCATGATCTTGGAGGCCCGCAACTCGTCGCGGCGGTGTACGAGGATGACTTTGGAGCCGAAGCGGGCCAGGAAAAGGGCTTCCTCGACGGCGGAGTCGCCCCCGCCGATCACGGCGATGGGCACATCCCTGAAAAAGGCGCCGTCGCAGGTGGCGCAGTAGGAGACTCCCTTGTTGCGGAGGGCCTGCTCCGAGGGCAGGTCCAGATAGCGGGGACTGGCCCCGGTGGCCACGATCAGAGCCCGGGTTTCGACGATCTCGCCGTTGCCGAGAGTCAGTTTATGGGGCCCCCCCGGCGCCAGCTGGGCCGACACGACCTGTTCGCCCCGGATCCGGCTGCCGAAGCGCTCGGCCTGCTTTTTGAGAGCCTCCATCAGGTCGAAGCCGAAGATCCCCTCCGGGAAGCCCGGGTAATTCTCCACCTCAGTGGTCTGCGTCAACTGGCCGCCCGGCAACATGCCGGTGAGAACCAGGGGATTCAGGTTGGCCCGGGAGGCGTAGATGGCCGCGGTCAGACCCGCGCACCCAGCCCCGACAATGGTTAGCTGTTCCATGGCAGTTTGCTCCTTCTTCATGTTAAGTCGACCTCGCTCCTCCATAGGCTTGGCCCATGGAGCAGCGCCGGGGGTCGACCTTGGCCGTTCCCACTCCCCCCGTGGAGATTCCAATTCCGGCGACTTCGCTTCAGACGTCTTGCCGGGCGGCCGTACCTGGTTCCGGCAGCGGGATTTCCAGCCGGTCCGCCAGCCCCCAGCGTTTGGAAAACGGCCACCAGACCAGACAGGCCCGCCCCACCAGATTGCGGCGCGGCACCGTGCCCCAGAAGCGGCTGTCCTTGCTGTTCTCGGTGTTGTCTCCCAGCATGAAATAGTGTCCGTCCGGGACCGTGAAGGTGTCCTGGTCGGAACGCAGATACTGGCCTCGGCTGTCTTGGCTGTAGCCGCGATAGCCGTCGCGCTGGCTGTAAAGCCGGGCAAAGGCGACGGCGTCCTGCGAGTCCACCTGCCGGAACGACGGCTGGCCTTCGGGGCGCACATAGAGTTTCCGGTCCACGATCTTCAGGGTGTCTCCGGGCATTCCGACCAGGCGTTTGACATAGTAGCGCCCCCCAAGGCGGCTGCCGTTTTCGTCGCGAATGTTGTCGGTCAGAAAGACGGTGATTTCCCCGCGTTTGGGTTCGGCATAGGAGTAGCGGGTGCGGTCCACGAAGAGATGGTCGCCCAACCGGAGGTATCCCTGGGCCAGGATGTCGCCGGCCTGGTAGTAGATTCTGCCATCGGCGTCGGTGCGGTAGATATTCAGGTACTGTTCGACGTTTCGCTTGGCGCCGGGTAGCCGGTAGGTAACGCCGCCGATTTTTGCGATCATGGCTGGAAAGAAGGGAATGGCCGGTTTGGCCGGGTACATGGCCTCCAGGTAGCCGGACTGTTTGATCACGGCGTTGACATGGCGCTTGGAGAAGTGCAGGTAGTCGAAGAATTGGCGTACCGGCCCCGCCTTTTCCACCTCCGTGGAGGGCACGAAATGAATGCCGTAGAGGGTGGGCTGCATGCTGCCGGTGGGAATCTTGAAGGGCTGCAGAAAAAGGGCGCGAATGCCGAAGGCCAGGGCGACGGCCACCAGGATCACCTCCAGGTACTCCTTCAGCCAGGCATGCTTGCGGACCGGGACAAGCCGGGGACCGGCCTGGTTCAGGCGGGCCAGCAGCTGCTCCAGATCCGCCGAACTGCCTCCGCCAGGAAAGGAGTCGATCTCCCGGATCGCCTCCTCCAGCTCCCCGACCCGCTGGGCCGTGAAAA
>JBFJXC010000267.1:0-5845 GCA_041623325.1 Lentisphaeria bacterium
CCAAACCGTCTGCGAGGCAGTGGAATGGTTGGAGAGAAATAAGGGGTGAAAGACCCTTCTCCGGGCCAAGGCTCTGGATAGAACGGTCCGTCGCGGACAAGAAGGCAAGAGCCAAGCGACCAGCTGGGGGCGCAGGCTGATATCAATCTTGGGGAATGGGCAATTCCTTGAGGGGTAGTTGCTGGGGGATGATGAACGGTTCCAGATCGATGGTCTCGGGCCAGGTGGCTGGTGGTGCCTCAGTGGCTCCCTGCTCGGCAAGGCGGGTTGTCTCGGCCGGTTGTTGGCTAGCCTGCCGGAAGCGGAACTGCTGAACGGCCAAGGCGGTCAGGACCAGCAGGGCCAGGCCCGCCAATAGGGCGCCGACCAGAATCATGGTCGGATGGATGGGGCCGGAACCTTGCCCATCCTCGGGCCTGGCTTTCAGCCGGTATTCCACTTTCGAGGAGGCATCGCCGCCCGCGCTGCCGGCAACCACGAACTGTCCGCCGGAGACGCCGTCCGCCGGGGCGATCTGGCGGGCAATTGTCTGGTAGGAGCGGATCAGCGGGGCCGGATCGATCTTGTATTCCCGGCAAAGCTTGGCGATGTAGGATTTGGTGTAGACGGCCGAGGGCAGTTCATCGTAGCGTTCGGTTTCGAGGGTTTTGATGAAGTCGGCCGAAATGCGGGTGCGGCTGGCGACTTCGGCGATGGTCAGGCCGCAGTCGCTGCGGGCACTCAAAAGGGTTACCCCCAGACTCTCGGCATGCTCCGGCAACGTGAAGCAAGAGGCCGAGTCGGGTTCGGCTACCGAATCGTCGGGTGGCAACGCATTGTCCGGAGAAATCCCCGCCGGCTTGGTGCCGGGAGGTTCCGGGGTAGGGCGGCTGTCGTCGGGAGCGGGCTGGCCGGTATTGGCGGCCTTTGGCTCGGCTGCACGCGAAGGATTGGCCGGTTTTGGGGGTGGTGCGGAATCTTCCCACTCGAGCGGGAGGTCCTGTTGAAGATTTTTGCCGTTTTCGCTCATGGTTTCCAGCTAGCTCTTGTCGGGGTTCCGGTGGCGGCGCCAAGGTCGTCCGCTAGTCCGAAAAATCGGCGGCGGAGGGCACTTGCCAGTTTTCAATGTCTGGCTCCAGTTCTTCCTCGTCGGCGGGATTGTGGCGGCCATCGGAGGACATGAGGATTTCCCGGGGCATGGTGCCCACTTGGGGGCCGATCACCCCCCGCTGCTCGAGTATTTCCATCACCAGCGCGGCCCGGTTGTAGCCGATGCGCAGGCATCGCTGGACGTAGCTGGTCGTGGCCCGACGGTCCCGCACGATCACCTCGATCGCCTGCTGGATGATCTCCTCGTCGGCATCGCTGAGCGCTTCGCCGCCAACTCCACCGGCTTCGCCGCCGCCTTCGTCTCCGCCCAGGAACACACTCATGTCGAAGTCCTGTTCGGCCTGCGCGGAGCAATGTTCCACCACGCGCTCGATCTCATCGTCGCCGACCATCGCGCCCTGGTTGCGCTCCAGCCCGGCCGCCCCGGGGGGGCGGAAGAGCATGTCCCCGCGCCCAAGCAGCGATTCGGCTCCCTTGCCGTCCAGAATGGTTCGGGAGTCCACCTGCGAGGTCACCTGGAAGGCGATGCGGGTGGGAAAGTTGGCCTTGATGGTCCCGGTAATCACGTTCACGCTGGGCCGCTGGGTGGCTAGCACGGTGTGAATGCCGACGGCCCGGGAAAGCTGGGCGATTCGGGCCAGGGAGGTCTCCACATCGGCTTTGGCGGTCATCATGATGTCCGCCAGCTCGTCGATGATCACCACGATGAAAGGCAGTTTGTCGGGGATGGGGTTGCCATCGTCGTCCAGGACTTCCTCCTTGCTCTTGGGGCGGGAGTTGAACCCTTCCAGGTTGCGGGCCCCGACCTTGGCCAGAATCTGGTAGCGGTTTTCCATCTCCCGAATGACCCAGCGCAGGGCCAGCGGCACCTTTTTGACATCGGATATGACCGGCACGACCAGATGGGGAAGGGTGTTGAAGGCCCGGAATTCCACCACCTTGGGATCGACCATGATCATCCGCAATTCCTCCGGGGAGAAGCGGTAGAGCAGGGACATGATTAGGGCGTTGATGCAGACGGACTTGCCGCTGCCGGTGGCGCCGGCGATGAGCAAATGGGGCGCTTTGGCCAGGTCCAGAATGGCCGTGCCGCCGCTGATGTCCCGCCCCAGAACCAGCGGGATCGCGTTCCGGCCTTTTTTCCAGGCCGGAGTGTTGAGCAGGCTGTGGAACGAAACCGAGGCCGGGTTGATGTTGGGCACCTCGATGCCCACGGAGTTCCGGCCGGGGATGGGGGTCAGGATGCGCAGGCTGATTGCCCGCAGCTCCATGGCGATGTTGTTGCTGATCTGGCTGATGCGCTCGACTTTGACCCCGGGGGCCGGCAGGACCTCGAACAAAGTCACTCGCGGGCCGCTGGTGGCGTTGCCCACGCTGGCTTCGATGCCGAAACTGTCCAGGGTGGCCTGCAGGATTTCCTTTTTATGCTCGATTTCCTTGATGTCGACCGTGGCGGCCTGTTCCCGGTCCGGGTTGAGCATGTCCATGCTGGGAAGCCGGTAGGTTCCGCTGGTTTTCTTGCCCGAACTCCGTGCGGCTCGTGGCTTGGCGGGGGCCGGGGCGGTCGCCGGCGGGGCGGGCTTGTCTTTGACTTTGTTTTCGGGTTCGGGTTCGAGCAGTGGGGCCTCGGGCACGGGAGTGGGGCGTTCGGCCGCCGGCTTGCGAGTCGGGCGCAGGACTTCCTCGGCCGAGCGCGGGGGCGGAGTCTGGAGGTCGGCCTCCGCCTGCCGGGCTTTGGCCGCTTTCCAGTCGGCGTACCAGATTTTGAAGCGGTCGTGCCAGTCGTAGACCCAAATCACCGCCAGTCCCGCCGTTAAAACTCCCGAGGCGACGATGGCGCTGCCAACAGGGTTTAGAATCAGGCGGAACCAACCGGTTTTGGGGGCGCACAGGCGCTGGCCCAGGACTCCGCCGGGTGTCTGGCTGATGTTCAGGTGGCCTGCCAGGGTTGGGAGCATGTCCGGCCAGATGCCGCAAAGCATGCAAAAGCCGAGGGTGGTCAGGCCGATGGCCACCCAGTAGTCCCAAGCCGCAGGCCGCAGGCCGCCGCGCCCCAAAAAGCGGCGCGCCGACGTGAAGAGCAGCAGTCCTGCCAGGGGATAGGCCGCGAAACCGATCAGAATCAGGAGCAGGCGGGACAGGAAGGCCCCCAGGTAGCCGATCCAGTTCTGGATCATTACCTTGCCCCCGATGCCGCCGGCCATATAGGCGGAGTCGGAGGGGGCGTGCGAGATCAGGGCCAGACAAAGCAGAAAGCTGAAAACAAAGAGTAGGACGAAGCGGAGTCTGCCGTGCAACAGAAGGGCCTTTTCGGCTTGCTTGGATTGTCCGTTGGTTGCCATTGCGTCCGATCGTGTCGTGCGTCCATAAGGTGTGGCCCCAGGGTCCGTCGGCGGGCATCGTGGCCGCTGCACCGGGAGTCTTGACGGGAGCTGATAACATAGTATGGTGTGACTTCGTTTCAAAAAATCTTGTCCCTGGGACGGTGGCCGATCTGCCGGCACGATCTCCCAAACAATGGCCGAGTTCTTCACCAGTCGCGAGATCAATTGGACCTATACCCATTCATTCTGGAACCGGTACCCGTACCTCGGCCGTGGGCGGGGAATCAGCTGCCCGCTTTCCTGCAGGGCGAATATCCCGACGGACTGCCCGAAGGCATCGGCGAGTGGGTGATGCTGGAGGATTCCCTAGAAAGCCGGGTGGCCAACGGGCCCCTGGCCGGAACCTCTCTGGCCGAAATCCGCCGGGAGGCCGGAGCCGATTTGCTGGGGAGGGCAAGCAAAGCCGAACGCTTCCCGATTTCGATTCGAATCCGTGATGTGGGGGCACCCCAGCCGTTGCGGGTGTATCCGCAGATCAAGCAGATGAGGCAGGAATCCCATGCTATGTTCTGGTACTCCCTGGGTGGAGAACCAGGCAGCGAAGTCATTGCCGGGCTTCGCCCCCGCACAACCCGCAGCCAGCTGTTGACCCGTCTGGGTAGCCGCGATCTCAAGGATCTGCTGGAGGTTTTTCAGGCCCCATTCGGGGATTCGTTTTTACTCACGCCCGGTATCGTGCACAGTGCCGGGACGGGATGCTTACTGCTGGAAATCCAGGCTGGACAGGCCGCTCTGGGCCGGGTCGGTGCGGCCAGCCAGCCGTGGGGTCGGGCTATGGATGCAATCGAAGGACTGGAGGGGGTCAGTTCCTCCAGCCGTCAACTGAGCCGAATCCGGCGTGATGCGACCGAATCCGTCCACACCCGCCGGGTTCCGCTGGTGCGGTATTGCCCTGCTTTTGCCGTGGATGAGTTCCGGGTGCGGGACTATTTCGTGGATCGTACCACGGGGCAGTCGTGTCACGTTCTCTGTCCGGTGCGCGGTTCTTTCCGCTTGGAGACCAGCGAGGTGGGCATGGCGGTTGGACCGGGCCGGGTGTGCTGCCTGCCGGCCAACGCAGGCGATTATCGTGTGCAGGGACTTGAAGACGGTTGCGACCTGATTCGGGTCATTCCCAAGGTCATATGAATTTTAAGGAAAAGCGGTTGGGGGTTTTGCCCTCATCTGGCTATATTAGCGCCGATTCGGCGCAGAACGTCAGCGGCTGGGCACAACCAGCGCCAAAGACAAGGACCAAGACCATGAGAGTTAGACTGTTTGGAAAAGTGGCTGCGTTTGCTGTTCTCGGTTTGGGACTGAGCACCGCGCCGGGGCGGGCCGACAACTTGGTGGTCAATGCCGCGGCCGGGGCCCAATTGTACGTGTGGAACCGGGTGGCAGACTTTTTCGAAATCGTGAATGGTGGTGTGGCCCTTGGGCCGGCGATCGGGGCCGAGGTGGCTCTGACCGAATATGCCACCCTGGGCGCCTACGCGGCCAAAGAAACCGGCGTGACGTTTCCCCATTTCTTGCCTCCCTTGTGGATTGTTACCTACTTGGACAACGAGGATGTCTTCCGCAAGCATGAAGGCACATACTGGACCCGCTCCTTCGGCCCGTGGCGGAAAGAGTCCTCGTTTTTGCGCGATGTCCGTTTTGAGCGCAATCCCTGGAACCTTCGGGCCCAGGCCGGATTGGGACTGGCCCAGGTTCAACTCAGGATCAATCCCCTGGAGATCGGCGATTTCCTCACCGGCTTCGTCGGTCTGGATTTGTCCAAGGACGACCATAAGCTTTCCAAGATTGTCGACCGGCAGCCGGGGCGGCAACTGGGCCGGGGAATCAACAATGTCTTGCTGGGGTTCTGGGAGATTCCCAAAAGCGTCGGCCAGGTCAGCCGGAGCAAAGGCGACTTTGCCGGCGCCACCTGGGGCATTTTCCGCGGTCTCTATCGCATGGCGGCGCGCGAGCTGACCGGGGTGTTCGAAATTGTGACCTTTCCCATGGGGTGGGGGCCGGTAATCGAGCCGGAGTATCCGTTCCAGCCCGATGTGCTGTACGACTGGAAGGTCAACCCCCTGCCGTTCATGACCGACTGGGATAAGTGAGTCCGGAACAAGGCTGTCTGGGCTCCGCTAGAGCTCGGTGACCACTTGTCGGCGCCGGCGCCTTGTTCGCTAGTCTTCTGCTGGAACAGTGACCTGGAGCTGCGCTTTTCCAAAGCGCCCCGGGACGATGCCGGATGCAACATTGACCCTGGAGCTGCGCTTTTCCAAAGCGCCCCGGGACGATGCCGGATGCAACATTGACCCTGGAGATGCGCTTTTCCAAAGCGCCCCGGGACGATGCCGGATGCAACATTGACCCTGGAGCTGCGCTTTTCCAAAGCGCCC
>JBFJXC010000268.1:0-5843 GCA_041623325.1 Lentisphaeria bacterium
ATTCAGAGACTTCTCCCGTCAACAAATCAACCAGGACCGGTTCCTCCAAAGATTGTGTCGGATCCGAAAGGGTGACGACTCGTACGGTTCCCGGCAGAGCGGTGTTGTCGTCCGGGAGAAGTGCCAGATAATAGACAAAGACCGGGTATCCCCGGCGGCGGAACGTCGCGGTCCGCATCAAACTGTTTACCAGAGGGTGGTCTTTTTCGTCCTCCGTATAGACAACCGAGAGGGGCAATTCTTCATGAACCGTGTCCTCGTCGAAAAACGCGCACAGATTCTGGTGGGCGAAGTATGTCGGTTTCGGTGTGTATGAAAGGCCGTTCAGGAGTCCGAAGAGGGGTTGGTGGATAACCTCCCCCGAGGATTGTCGGTATGGGTTTTCCATGAAGTCCGCGATATGAAAATAGCTGGTCAGCTCAAATTCGGTGGTCAGATCCCCGACAATTCTGCGCAGCAACCCCTTGGCCTGACCGGTTTCACTGGCCCCGGTATTCCTCTGATTGGGGTCTTCATGTCCTCCGGCTGAGGAGGCCAGACCGCGTTCTCCCTGCCAGAGACGCACATTGGGGGCATGCCGGTTCAGCAGTTGGCGCGTGGCCTTGACCAAAGGTCCGCCACCCTCTGCTCCATAAGGGTGAAGAGCCAAGACATCAATGTGCTGCCCCATACCTGCCTCCAGCATGTCGCGAATGAAGCGCAGAGGAACAAACGAGGTGCAGGCGATGATGACCGCATCGGAGATGGCAGGTCGAATGCATTCCTCACTGATTGTTACCAGCTCTGTATAACCGGCCGGATCATCCGTCCGATCGTCGGGCATCGGGGCCCAGAAGCCATTCAAATTAGGCTCGTTCCAGATTTCAAAATGCCGGATGCGCCCCTTGAAATGCCGGGCCAGAGCTGTCACATAGTCTTTCCAGGCCTCGACCGCTTCCTCTCCGTAGTAGAGCGGGACATGGCCGACCGCCGACTCATGCTTGACCGAGGGCATATACAGCTTGTTGCCGAAGCCGACGTTGAACCAGGGTTGCACGCCTTGTTCTAGAAGCTTGTCGACAACTTCGTCCAGCCAGGAAAAATCATAGACGCCTTTTTGAGTTTCGCAGCGGTTCCAGCCAGTTTGACACCGGGCATATTTGACGCCCAATTCACCCACCCGTGCATAACAGGGGTCGGGATCAAACATCTTCCGGTCCAGAGATTCAAACCCGACACTGAGTCTGGAACCGCGGATTTCACGGGCATGACGCGGGTTCAGTTTGCCTAAAGTTTTTATGACTGTCATCGTCTTACTCTGTCTGACCCGAATGTGCGCTCCGCGTCTAGCCCTACTATGCCCCAGTGGGCCGCGATGGTCTCTAGGGTACATACCCGAGCCGGGAATTGCAATCCCGGTTCCGGCAAAAGTGCGAAATTTTGTCATGGTCGGCAACCGTCGCCAGGCAAACCATTGGTAACATATTGACAAGTAGGGACTAGCAGCTCCTTCTGGCAGGTCGCCTAGCGGTTGGTTTTTTCGCGACTGCCGTCCGGCCCGAGCTTGACTAATGGCGTTCGGAATGTAAATAGAAGCAGGGCATGGTAAGACACAGTGACGGCCTTTGAACTGCGTTCCGAGCAGACTCATTCAACGTTCCCGTGGCTCGAGGTTAACTTGCTGAACTCAGACAACCCAATAGGCGAGGAGAAACGATGAAACATTACATGGTGGCCAATTTTGATGACATGGACCCGGTCCAATGCCCATGCGGGTCGACCCGGCGGGCGTTCGCCTCGCCCGACAATCCGGTTGCGACCATCCACATGGTCGATATCAAAGCCGACTCCGAAGTGCATTATCACAAGAAGCTGACCGAGATCTATTTGATTCTTGAGGGCGAGGGCTTCATGGAGCTTGACGGCGAGAAGGTTCCGGTGAGAAAGAATTCGACGATCCTGATCAAGCCGGGCTGCCGGCATCGGGCCGTCGGGAAACTGAAGATCGTCAATATTCCGGTTCCGGCCTTCGATCCGAACGACGAGTGGTTCGATTGATGCCGGCGGCTACCCCCAGTCCTGTCAACACCAGCCAGTTGGATGAACGATTTTGGGGGTGCTTTCAGACCCCGCCAATATTGCGCTCAACTTGAGCTGAGCGTTAATGCTTTCTTTCCGGCTGGCTTGAACTTGGCGAAGTAGCGTTGCTGCTTCAGGATCCAGCGGCAATTCCGGGTCAGGAAATCGTTTCCCGTTCCAGCTGGACATCCAGCCTGACCTTCTCATCTTTGCTGCGGTATAGAGTCGGCTTGGTGTTCATGGTCGGTTCCCTCTTTCCCGCTGTATTGGTCACAATTCTTTGCATGCCCGGCTTTCCCGCGCCGGGATGGTACGGTATAGTACGGTTCGGCCGGGATTCGGCTTCTGACCGCTGAAACCCGACACCTGAAACCCAAAGAAATATGGACGAGCAGCACGATGTTGATGGAACAGACGATGCGTTGGTACGGCCCGAGCGACCCGGTGTCGCTGTCGGACATTCTCCAGTCCGGGGCCAGCGGAGTGGTGAGCGCCCTGCACCACATTGCCTATGGCGAGGTGTGGACGGTGGACGAGATCGCCCACCGCAAGCGGGTGATCGAAGAGGCGGGCCTGCGCTGGAGCGTGGTGGAGAGCGTGCCGGTGCACGAGGATATCAAGACGCGGACCGGCCGGTACGAGGAATATATCGAAAACTACAAGCAGACCCTGCGCAACTTGGGTGCCTACGGCATCAACCGCGTGGTCTACAACTTCATGCCGGTGCTGGACTGGATTCGCACAGACTTGTGGTACCGACTGCCCAACGGGGTGCACACGATCCGTTTCGACAGCGCCATGTTCGCGGCCTTCGAGCTGTACATTCTCGGCCGTTCCGAAGCCCAGGACGAGTACACGCCCGATCAGCTGGCCAAGGCCGAGACGTTTTACAAAAGCTTGACCCGGGACGAGCTCAAGCAGTTTGAACTCAGCATTATCGACAACCTGCCGGGCTGCGATCGGGGCAAGACGACGATCCACGATATCCGCTCCATGCTGGCCAAGTACAAGCAGATCGACCGTGCCAAGCTCAAAGAGCACCTGAAGCTGTTCCTGCAGGCCGTGGTGCCCGTAGCCGAAGCGGCGGGGGTGACCCTGATGATCCATCCCGACGACCCCCCCTTCCATGTGCTGGGCCTGCCCCGCATCATGAGCGTCCAGGAGGACATCGACGATTTGCTGGCCATGGTGGACAGCCCGTCCAACGGGGTTAACTTCTGTGCCGGTTCGTTCAGCGGCCGACCGGACAACGACATCGTGGCCATGTTCAAGAGTTGTGCGCATCGCGTGAAGTTCATGCATCTGCGCAGCACCCAGCACGAGGAGGACGGCAGTTTCTACGAGGCCGAGCACCTCAAGGGCGGGGTGGACATGTTCGGTCTGGTCAAGGCCCTGGTGGAGGAGCAGATCCGCCGCCGCCAAGCCGGTCAGGCGGACTTCCGCATCGCGATCCGTCCGGACCACGGCCACACCATGCTGGACGATATTCTCAAGCGCGTGAACCCGAACCCGGGCTACTCGTGCATCGGCCGCCTGAAGGGCCTGGCCGAGTTGCGTGGTCTGGAAATGGGGATTGTCAAAGCCCTCTATCCGGAGCAGGCTGAGGGACTGTAGACCGATTGCACAGTTGTACCATGGTATGACAAGGTTGGTGCCGTGCCTTCGGCACGTCTTTTGTTCCGTAGGCACAAATCCAGCCATAGCCTGGGGCGACTCGTCGGGAAGCAGATATCAGACATATGGGACCAAAATGTGCGGGCGGGGACGCCCATACTCCTGAGGTTAACGTACTGCGGCCGTCCCGGCTGCAGATGTTAGGTCTCATACAAAACGGACGATTACGAGAGCGCGATCACGAGTTTAGAGACGTGTAGACATTATGGATTTCGGGGCCGATACCCGAAACCTGAACACTCCAAAAAGGGAGACGGACAATGCAGGTACCTCTGAATGTGAATTTGACTGGCAAGGTGGCCGTGGTGACCGGTGGTGGCGGGGTGCTGTGCGGCGCCTTTGCCGAGGCTCTGGGCGCCTGCGGTGCCAAGGTGGCGGTCCTGGACTTGCGGCAGGAGGCCGCCGAAGCCGTTGCCGAGAAGATCCGCGCCAATGGGGGCGAGGCCATCGGGGTGGCCGCCAACGTTCTGGAGCTGGCCAGCCTGCAGGCGGCCGAGAAGGCTGTCAGCGATGCCTTCGGGACCTGCGACATCCTGATCAACGGCGCCGGCGGCAACCATCCCAAAGGCACCACCAGCCAGGAGTTTCTCACCAAGGAGGCTCTGGCCGAGACCAAAGAGGGGTTGACCACCTTCTTCGATCTCGACCCCAAGGGCATCGAGTTCGTCTTTAACCTGAACTTCATCGGCACCTTGCTGCCGACCCAGGTCTTCGCCCGCGGGATGGCCGCCACCTCCGGCGGGGTGATCATCAACATCTCCTCCATGAACGCCTTCTGCCCCTTGACCAAGATCCCCGCCTACAGCGGCGCCAAGGCGGCCATCAGCAACTTCACCCAGTGGCTGGCCGTGCATTTCTCCAAAGTCGGCATCCGGGTCAACGCCATCGCCCCGGGCTTCTTTCTGACCGACCAGAACCGCGGCCTGCTGACCAATCCGGACGGCTCCTACACCGCCCGCGCCGAGAAGATCCTTGGCCAGACCCCCATGGGCCGCTTCGGCGAAGCCAGCGAACTGCTCGGAACCCTGCTCTGGCTGGTCGACGAGGGCGCCTCCAGCTTCGTCAACGGCACCGTCATTCCCGTCGATGGCGGATTCGCGGCCTACTCCGGCGTCTAACCCAGGGGAGTGACAGACCAATGAAGCCGTTCATGGACGAGAATTTCCTGTTGCAGACCAAGACCGCGCAGCGGCTCTACCACGAGCATGCGGCCAAAATGCCGATCTACGACTACCACTGCCATCTGCCCCCGCAGGATGTGGCCGGCGACCGGCGGTTCGACAACCTGGGCGAGGTTTGGCTGGCCGGCGACCACTACAAATGGCGGGGCATGCGCACCAACGGGGTGCACGAGCGCTTCTGCACGGGCGACGCCAGCGACTGGGAGAAATTCCAGAAGTGGGCCGAAACCATGCCGATGGCGGTTCGCAACCCGCTCTACCACTGGACGCACCTGGAGCTGCAGCGCTATTTCGGCGTCCATGAACTGCTCAGTCCGGCCACGGCCGAAAGCATCTACACCCGTTGCACGGAGATGCTTCGCCAGCCGGAGTACTCGGCGCGCAACCTGATGCGCAAGATGAACGTGAAGCTGGTCTGCACCACCGACGACCCGGCCGATTCCCTGGAGCACCACCGGGCCCTGGCCGCCGAAGGCTTCGAGATCAAGGTGCTGCCCACCTTCCGGCCCGACAAGGCCATGGCGGTCGACAACCCGGCGGCCTACCGGAGCTATGTCGAGACCCTCTCCGCGGTTTCCGGCGTGGAGATCGGCAGCTTCGCCACCCTGCTGGAGGCGGTGGACAAGCGGCACGCCTTCTTCCACGACTGCGGCTGCCGGCTTTCGGACCACGGCGTGAGCTACGTTCCGGCCGAGGAGGCCACCCCTGCCGAGCTGGAGGCGATCTTCGCCAAGGTCATGACCGGCAAGGTTCCGACTCTGCAGGAGGCCGACGCCTTCAAGGCCGCCTTCCTCTACGAAGTGGCCAAGTTCAACCACTCCCGCGGCTGGGCCCAGCAGTTTCATGTGGGCGTCTTCCGCAACAACAACAGCCGCCTCTTTGCCAAGCTCGGGCCGGACACCGGCTTCGACTCCATCGCCGACTACCGCC
>JBFJXC010000269.1:0-5835 GCA_041623325.1 Lentisphaeria bacterium
CCGCCCGGCCGGCGGCCACGAACAGGCCAAACTCGGTATCGCTGTCCGGAGCGGTCGTGGGCAGGGCATGCCAATAGAAATCCTCCAACCCCGCCTCCCGCATCCACTCCCCGACCTGCTCGCGCTCGAAACCCAGCCAGACCGACCCGAAAGTCGTCACCGCCTGAAGGTCCTCATGCTTCAGACGATCGACGAGCACCAGTCTGCCGCCCGGCTTCAGGAAGCGGGTCAGCTGGCGCAGCATCAGCGGAGGACTGGCGACCTGGTGGGTTACAAAGTGCAGGAGAATGGCATCGCAAAGGGGCAGCTCGGCCTTCAGCTCCTCGAAAGACTTCTGAACAAACTCGACATTGCCGATGCCCAGCTGCGAACAGCGCTGACGGGCCCGGATGAGCATTTCCTCGGACTGGTCAACGGCATAGACCTGGTCGGCAAACCTGGCCAGAAAGGGCAGCAGCAGGCCGGTTCCGGTCCCCAGGTCGGCCACGGTCAGCCCGGGCGGGGCCATATTGGCCATGGCCAGCAGGGCGGCGGATGAACTGTGCAGCAGACGACCGATTTCATCCCACTGGGCGGCGGTCCGGTCGGCAAACGTGCGGGAATCCCGGGTTCGGGATCGCAGACAGGTCTCCAAACGCTCCAGATCGGGATGCTGACTGCGGCCAACTTCCTCCAAGTAGGCCGCCAAAGGCGCCGGCAAAGCCTGACTTGAAGCCTCCAGGCGATAGAAGACCTTCGTTCCCTCGCGGCGATCGTCCACCAGCTCCGCGCTGCGCAGGACGGCCAGGTGGCGACTGACACTGGGCTGGGGCACCTCCAGAACCGTGGCCAGCTCCTGCACATTCAGTTCTTCCCGATACAGAAGGCGGATCAGGCGCAGACGGGTGGCATCGACAAACGCCCTCAGGATTTTGACCTGCTCCTCGCTGCCCCCTTCGTCCCGGTTCGTCACATGCCTGTTTTCCGCCATGAATTCTGCCATTGTGCCTGATGTACGGTTCGGACGATTACACCCGCGGGGGGGAAAGCCCCGCGCCGACCCGTACGATAGCCGCTTCCCAACGGCGTGCCAGATCCAAGCCCAAGTTTGCTCTTGGTCACTTTCCCAAGACCAAGAACCGTCGGACCGGCCCCACCAGTCCGACGCATCAGCACCTTGAAAATTACGCATTTGGCCATTGAGAAGGACTTGCCAGCACAGCGGCGGAAGACTATCTTGGGGGGCATTCAAGGAAAACGGTTCCACCATATGGAAAAAGCCCGTATGCAACGATCCCAGGTGACAGAAGCAAAGGCGGAGGTACCCGTCAAGGCCGTGCAGAAGGCCATGGCCCTTCTGGATCGGATCGCCCTTGAGGATGTCTCTCGGCAGGGAGTGAGCTTGTCGGAGCTGGCCGAAGAATTCAACTGGCCTCTGAACAGCACCCACAACCTGCTCAAGACTCTGATGGCCTGCGGTTATATAGCCCAGAGCGCTCGCGGGGTGTACATGGCCGGAACCAAATGCGACCAGATCCGCCGACTCGGCCAATGCACGGACCCCGGCACCCTCAACCGGCTGCTGGGCAAGCTTCAGGAGTTTGTGGATACTCACGGCGAAGGCTGCGTATGCGCGATCCTGACCCAAGGCCGTCGGGTCATTGTCGGCAGGGTTGACTGCACCCACGCCATTCGGGTGTCTCAGGCTCGGGTGGAGAATGCGCCCTTTTTTGATCTTCCGACCAGCCGGATGCTGGCGGCTACGGCGGGGCCCGAGGAGCTGCGGCAAATCCTCAGCCGCAACGGAATGCCGGGCAAACACTGGAACAGCATCACCGACCAGGCGGCGCTGGCAATCGAGCTGGAAAAGCTCCGGAAACAAGGCTGGTGCCTGGCCGAGGATACGAAGAAGGATCTGGTTGGCATTGCCGCGCCGATTCTAGAATCGGACGGACGAGCCTGGGGGGCGCTGGGAACCTTCGCCCCGATCTACCGCTGCACGCCCGAGAAACAGGAAGAGCTGCGTCTGGCCCTCTGCCGTTACGCGAAGGACCTGTCGGCGATCGTCGGCAGCGCGTAACGCCGCACCGGCCCCAACTTACCAAACTAGTGATTAGCAACACAGGAGTTCCTGAACCATGTCACTCAAAGAACAGCTCAAGAATCACGCCTACGAACTCGGTGCCGATCTGATCGGCTTTGGGGGCATCGACCGTTGCGCCCACGCGCCGATCATGATGAGCCCGCAGGGGGTTTTTCCCGGGGCGAAGACGGTCTTGGTAATGGGCATCCATCACCCGGACGCCTGCATCGAGTTGGGCGGCGAACGCCACCCCCAGGAGATCGGCCCCTATTCGGTGCAATACCTGATGAACTCGCGCTTGGACGAAATGGCCTATCGCATGGCCACGTTTCTGGAGCGGGCAGGCTACGGCGCCATCCCGATCGCCAGCAGCAACATCTGGCGCTACAACCAGTACAAGGAACTGACCGCCGTCTTCGCGCCGGACGTCAGCAACATCTACATGCCGGTAGTTGCCGGTTTAGCGGACATGGGCTACAACGGCCTGGCTCTGACCCCGGAGTATGGTGCCCGCAACCGCTTCATCACCATCATCACCGATGCACAGATCCAGGAAGATCCGTTGATCCCGCCGGGGACCATTTGCGACAACTGCATGCTCTGCCGCAAGCACTGCCCCAGCCTGGCGCTGACCAAGGAAATCGATGGCCAGAAGGTCCTAAAAATCGCCAACTACGAGTATCGCTTCGCCAACAAGAACCTGTGGCGCTGCGCCTGGGGAGAGCACTTCGACCTTGATTTGGACCTAGAGATTCCCGAGGTGGTCACCGAGCAGGTCATCCTGGACAAGGTCAAGCAGCACGGCATCCGTTCCGGCGAGATGGGCCAGTGCCTGAAATTCTGCGTGCCCAAGCCGATCCGCAGTTTCGAGCGCCGCTATTCCAAGACCCCGATGCGGCAGCACTGGGCCACCTGCAACGAGGCGACCATGTCGCGCGCGGCGGTCGACCGCTTGTTGGCGAGGGCCTGCAGCGGCGGAGCCGAAGAACTGCATGTGCATTCGGCAGAGGAACTGCGAAAGGCCGGCATGGAACTTGATCAGATCCTGCCCGGCGCCCTCAGCGCCGTCACCCTGCTGACCGAAATTCCGGAGGTTGCCGACAGCCCCGAATTCCGTTTTGGGGCCCAGTACCTCATGGACTCCCTAACCTACGACCTGACCCGCAACCTGGAGGAGCTCGGCTTCCGTTCGGTCATGACGGTCACCAGCAGCGGATCGCACCCGGACGCCGTCAGGGATGCCGATTGGAGCAACCGCCTGATCCACGCCACCGGCCTTGGCAACGGCCGTCGGCTGGCGGCCAACACGGTCATCACCCGCAAGGCGATCGCCCCGCAGCAACGGGGCACGGCCGAGAACGTTTCGCGCCGCGGCCTGGACCATGGCCATGCCAGGGCCGACCTGACCGCAGAGCTGCTGCAGCTGGCCCGCCAACTCGGGGCCGACCTGGCCGGAGTGGCCTCCGCCAGCCGCATCGAGGAATTGACCGGACAGCTGCGCCCACTCTTTGCCGACGACAGCCTGCTGGCCGCCAAAGACAACGCCGTGCGCTTCACCCCCTGGGACCCCGAAGTCGCACCCCAACCCCGGCGAGTCACCACGGCCGAGGATCATCTTCCCGGTGCCAAGTCGGCACTGGTTTTCGGGCTGCGCCTGCATGAGCAGGTCCTGCGCCATGCCACCAAGCCCCCCGCCGAAGCAGTCGGCCCCTACTCGTTTCAGACCTACATCACCAGTTGGCTGGGCTCGATCATCGGCGCCCGGCTGGTCAAACGCCTGCAGGAACTCGGGTATCAAGCCAGGATGACCATGGATCTGACCGGAACCGACTCGGTCACGGCCACCCCGCGCGGACCACAGCCGGATTTGTTCAGCAACCGCTTTGCCGGGTTGGCCGCCGGACTGGGGCAGCTGACCGTCGGCGGCCATCTCGCCACCCCGCAATTCGGCATCCGCCAGCGCCTCGTTGCCATTGTGACCGACGCCCCCCTGACCGCCTCCCCGCTGCCCGCCGACGAACTGGCCGACGCCTGCGAAACCTGCGACCAGCGCTGCATCGCCAGCTGCCCTTCAAAGGCCATCTCCACAGAGGCGGTCCGCCTGACCTGCGAAGGTCGCGTCTACAGCTTCAACCGCATCGACGGCAAGCGCTGCGACTGGGTCAAACGCTACGCCCTGATGGGCGACAGCGGCTTCAAGTACCTGGGTTCGCCCACCGATGTGGCCGCCCCGGAGCACCCCGATGCACAGGCCCTGACCGCCGCCCTCAGGCAGCACGACCCCATCAAGAAATATCGGCCCGTCGTGGCCGAGCCCTGCGTGCTCAACTGCCCACTGAGCGCCCGCTAGGACAGCCCAGGGGCAATCCGGCGGCCAGCCACGACCGGTCGAATGCGGTTTCGATCCGCTGGCCGCCGTTCAAATCAGACTCCTGAGCCTTTCCGCCAGGTTGACCCCCATGATGGCGTGGCCGTAGGCGCTGGGGTGGAGCAGATCCCCGGACAGTCCGGTGAAGTCGTCCAGCACCTCGCGGCCTTCCAATAGGTGCAGATTGGCCGCCTGTTTGGCCTGGACCAGGGAGGCTATACTGGCATTAAATGCCTCTTCGCGCAGGGTGGCCAGATTCGGTTCGGCCGTCAGTCCGGGGGTTCTCCCATTCGGAAATACGCTGATGATCAAAACCGGCTTGCCGGTGGCGGCGAAACGGTCGATTAGATAGGATGCGCGCGCTTCGAATTCCTCCGGGGTGAAACAACCGCGCATATTGACCCCCAACTCGCAGGTGGCCACATCCCACTGGCAGTCGTCGACCAGATAATCCACCATCTCTTTTTCGATGTGGCAGGCGCCGCTCAGGCCTTTGTTCTGCACCTGCACTCGCAGCCTTCGGGCGGCAATGTGGGCATAACCGTCGAGGTTGGAGTTGGTGATGGACGACCCGTAGGCCAGCCAGTTCCGCTCGGGCTTCTCATCCACCCTGGGCGGACGGATCTCATAGCCGTGGGTATCGAGACCATGCAGAACAAAGGTAGCCCCGCGATTAAACACTAGGCGCCAAACCTCGGATGAAAAACCGCCGTCATTGATCGTTTCCCTGGAGGCCGCCTGAAAGGCCTCCGGCGGGACCAGTCTGATACTGTTGAGCCGACCCGGTTCGATGGGGTGGGACTGGTACAGGAAGTTGCCTCGGTAAACTCTCATTTCCCCCATATCGGCGAACTCCGGCTTTGTGCAAGCCAGATACACCTCGATATTGGGGGCGTCGGTCACAAAGCGCGCCTCGCAGCCAACCGAGTCCATGGCCACGAACCTAGCCCGGTTGTTCAGACTGTTCCGCACGGGTTCGGGCACACGCATCAAACCGTTTGGCCCGAATCCCGGAACCGCTTCCACGGCTCCGACATTGTAATATTCCACGTTTTCCAAATTCATCGCCGGCGCTCCTTGTCACGATTGTGGTTTATGTGGCAGTCCCTAATCTACCGGGGTCCCCAGCGATTAAAAGACAACGGGCCGCGGCCGGTCCGGGCTTCCGGTGGCAGTGGCCTTCCCGCCTGTGTATATTGAGGCGGTTTGGTTACCCCGCACGCCTCCGCTCAATCTGGAAGGACCCGATTCTTGATTCGACTATCAGACTGGTACACGTCACTGGGCGAATATTCGTTTCCCACCGTTTTCATGCGCTTGAGCGCCGACGAGATCAAGGCCTTCCTGGATGACGAGGAGAAGAGTCCGGCCTCCAGGGATCTCATCGCCCGCCTGCATGCGGGCA
>JBFJXC010000270.1:0-5830 GCA_041623325.1 Lentisphaeria bacterium
GACGGGCTCTGCTTCGCGACGCCGGAAGCCAGGGGAACGAGCGCAGCGAGTTCCCCAGTGAGTGGAAGAACTCAGATTAACAGCAAAGGGGTTGCACTTGCAACTTGAACCCGAGTACGGTTATTTTGACCAGGACGACGCATGCTTCGTGCTAAAAAACACCCCCCCGAAGAAATGGGTGAATCTTCATTACAATCAGGTCGGAGAGAACGAGTTCTACTCGGAGATCACCAACATCGGCGACGGCCATACCTGGGTGCGGGACAAGGACGGTTGCAAATGTGTGCTGACCGGATACGACTCCAAATATCTATACATCCGTGACGACACGTCGGGCACGGTGTTCTGTCCCTGGGGGGAGCCGGCACCGCAGGAAGTCGAAGACCGGGAATGCCGATACTATGCGGCCAAAACCGAGATCAGCAGCCGTTGTGCAGGCTTGAAGGTCAATCAGCGTGTCTTTGTCCCCCGGGAACACACGGCCGAAGTCTGGACTATGAGTCTGGAAAACGAGCAGGATGAAGAGCGGGAGATCTCCGTTTTTGCCTATGCGATGTTCCAGCTGACCGGTTGCGATGCCGAAGGCCGAGGAGTCGGGAAAGAAAACATTGCCGAAGTCATTCCCGAAATCGGCGGGGTTTATGTCTACAACCGGCGTCATGACGTTCCCAACGACCGCTTCAAGGGATACCTGACAACCCTGAACAGCGAGTTTTACAACGGCAACGGCTATCGCGACCATTTCACCCGCAGCGACTTTTCCTTGGGAACTCCGAAAATACTTTTCGGCTGGGATTGTGACGGGAAACCTGGCTACGGGCCCGACTGCGCGGGCATTGTCCAGGTCAAAATCAACGTGCCGGCCAACGGGACGGCTCGGGTTGATTTTCTCCTTGGCCAGACGTCCTCAGTCGAAGAAATTAAGAAATTGCGGCGTTCGCTGACTCCCGGAAAAGTGGACCGCATGTGCGAAGAGCAATGCGCCATTGAAGCTGCCCGGCAGAAGGCATTCAGCATCGCCACTGGCAACCCAAACATCGACGCGCTGATCAATACCTTTGTCAAGAAACAGATCTATTCCTATACCATCAACAAAAGCGGATTCCGGGACAACCTTCAGAACGATTGCGCCATGGCCTTGTTCGATTATCCTACCGCGAAGGCCAACATCCTCCGGGCCTTGTCGAGCCAGTATGCAAACGGCTCCTGTCCCCACAGTTTCCGGCCGTTGAACAGGCTGCAGTATGCTGACAAGCCAGCCTGGATCTTCTTGGCGGTCCCTGCTCTTATCAAGGAATCCGGGGATTTCAGTCTTCTCGAGGAACTCGTCCCTTTCCAGGATTCCAGCGAAGTGGGAACCGTCCTTGACCACATGGTTCGGGCCATGCGCTTCCTGGCGACGGATACCGGGAAAAACGGGCTCTGCGACCAGCATCATGCCGACTGGAACGACGGACTGGAAGCAACCCCGGAATCCGGTGAGCGGGAAAGCGTGATGGTCTCCATGCAGTTCTGCTACGGGATGCGGGAATTGGCGACTCTGGCAAAACGGGCCGGGAAAGATGAGGTGGCCCGGGAAGCGCAAACATACTACGAGCAATTCAAGCAGCGTCTGAACGAAGTTGCCTGGGACGGCGGCTGGTACGTCAGGACCATCTGTGGAGACGGCTACAAAATAGGTTCGGCAACGAACGTTGAAGGAAAGATCTTTCTGAATACCCAAAGCTGGGCTGTTTTGTCCGGGGTTGCGGATGCAGGTAGAGCACAACAGGCGATGAACGCGGTCGATGAGAAGATCGAGACGGAAATCGGCTACCGGATATGCGCCCCGGGCTTTTCCAAATTCGATCCGCGTGTCGGGAGGATGTCCGAAGCGATTCCCGACCACATTGAAAATGGCGGGTGCTACAACCATGCCGCCGGTTTCAAGGGGGTGGCAGACTGCGTGCTGGGCCGCCCTGAAGAAGCGTGGCGGACTTTCTTAAAGGTGGCCCCCGACAGCCCGTCCAATCCCGTCTCGCAGTCCCAGACCGAACCGTTTTCATTTACGAACAGTTACTCCATGTGCCCCCTGATATACGGCAAATCCGGTTATCCCTGGCGCACCGGAACCGCATCCTGGTTCACGATGCTGATTGTGGAATGGATACTCGGCGCGCGCCGAGAATACGACGGACTGCTGATCGATCCCTGTCTGACTAAAACAATAATACACGCCAAGGTCTCGCGGGTTTTCCGCGGAACGGTCTTCAGTATTGAATTGGATAACAGCGCCGGACGTTGCAAAGGCGCAAGGGAGATAACTGTGGACGGGAACAGAATAGACGGAAATGTTCTGACCTGCCTGGATGGAAAAACCCATCACGTCACCGTGGTGATTTGAGGCGTGTTGGGCCTGGCAGAGTTCCAAACGAGGAATCAGGAGGAACGCCATGAAGTGAAAAACGCGTTTATCGGGGGCCGTGCCACGGTGGAACGCTTGGGTTGAGTCCCATCGACGTATTGACTGAAAATCCAGTTGAATCATCGCATCGTCATTCTGGTGCGACATTTTCCAAGGAAGGAATTCACATGAGGTATTTGCCGTTGTCCTGTCTGGCTGCCGCTGTCTGTCTGGCCTGCAACCATGCCAGTGCTCAGGCTACCCACATCACCGTGACCGATCAGGTTGAACTCGAACACGTGGACCGACTGGGTTTCAATCTGGGCGGTGACAACTATTGGGCGGGGTCGGCATTTACCAAGATGCGGTCGTTTATGAACTTTGAAGGCGTCATGTATCGCCAGCTGACGTTTGGGCCTCAGGCACCGGATGGCAACGGCTATCTGACCTGGTACCCGCCGGGCAAGGGTTGGGAGGATATTTACCGCGGCGCCCGTTTCACCATGGTCAGTGGCCCTGCCAAAGGCGAAACCGGGCAGATCGCCGACGTGCAAATGAGGGAGTTTGATCATCGTGGGCGGAAGACCAAGCTGCCCTATTTCAAGTTTGCCAACCCGGTCAAACCTGGCGCCAGTATAAACGAAGGCTTGCTCATCGAGCGCGACATGACGGCCGTGGGCCACTTCTCCAAGCAGACGCATTACTGGAATTCGGATCAATTAACCTTGATCACCGATGATATCGACCCCAACACGTTTGGCCATGCCGCTTTGGTGATGGATGCCACCCAAAAGCCGGCGTTTGTGCGCTTGCCGTCTCACTATCAAAAACATGGCGTTCTGCAGCGGAAGTGGAAGGTTTGTTTTCATGCCAAAGCCAAGGCAGGCAACCCCGTTGTCGAAATCAAAATGGACAATGTCTCCACCAGCCAAACCAGCGTGAACGTGACGGATCAGTGGCAGCGCTACGAAGTCGAGATCGAGGTGACCAATAGCAGTCAGAATCCCAACAATCACATGTCAATGGTGTTGCAGATCGATTCAGGCATTATGGCGGTGGATGATATCGCCTTAATTGAACTGGGGCATGCCAATCCGACCGCGTTTCGCGACGACCTCATTGCCACGTTAAAGACACTCAACCCCGGATCGCTGCGCTATCTGCAAATGGGGGGCAGCACGGTTGAAAATACCATTCGGCCCCCTCTCCAGTCCTTTGCCTATCAAAGCATGCCCGACCCAGTCGATGCCCAAGGCTATGGCACGCGGACGACCGTCGACAAGTATTCATTGCACGAATTCTATGAACTCTGCGAGTATGTGGGTGCCCAACCCTGGTACTGTCTGCCCGGTACGTTGCATCCCGATGAAGTTGCGTTTTTCATGGACTACCTGGGTGGCGATGAATCCACCGCCGGGGGGAAGCTCCGTCATGAACTGGGGCATCCCAAAGCATGGACCGACGTTTTTGACAAGATCCATGTCGAATTTGGCAACGAAGCCTGGAATGTTGCACGTCATTATCGTCTGGGCGGTTTCAACGGCCCGGACTATTGGCAGGATTTGATTCAAGCCGGCAAGTCGTCTCCGACCTATAAAAACAATGTTGTCTTTCATGCCGGTTCACAGGCAGCCAATCCCCGTCTCAGTGACAGGATTGCTAAACAGGTTCCCAATGCCGACGCGGTCGCCATTGCACCATACATCCTGCATACGCTTGACAAGACGGACCTTGAGGCCATGGGGACGGAAGAGAACTTCTTCAAATGGGCCTTGGCCTATCCCCTGTGGCGTGCGACCGATCCGCAAGGCACCATGTCCGAGCAATATCAAAACGTGGTCGTCAAAGCGGGCAAGGAGCTCAGTGTTTATGAGATCAATCACCACGTCACACAAGGGGACGCGCCGCTGGCCATTCGCAATAAACTGGTCGACTCCATCGGCGGGGCAGCCAATCTGCTCAATGCGTTGATGTTGCATATGAAGCATCAGAAAATCAAAACCCAATGCATCTTTGCGGCATGCGGAAACTCACGAATCGGTGCCGAAAAAGGGGACATGCATCTTTGGGGGACGATCCTGAGCATGCGTGCCGATCAGCCACGGTTTCGCCCGACGTTTCTGGCGGCTCAACTGGCCAATCGGGTCATGGCAGGGGACATGATCAAGACGCAACATGCCCAGGAGCAGCCCACGTTTTCGGCCACGGGCGTGTTCAAGCACCGCCAGCCGGCAAGCACCCGCACCTATCCGGCTCTCCATAGTTATGCCTTCAAAAATGGCCAGACCTATGGCATGATCATCATCAATCTCGACATCGAACAAGCCCATGATGTCGCCTTGAAACTGCCTGACCCCGTCACGGGCACGGGCAAGCGTTGGCAACTCGAAGCGGACTCGTTTACGGCCAACAACGAATACGAAACCGGTGATCCCCAGGTGGCAATCGCAGAAGACCAAATCCAACTGGATCAAGCCTTTGCCATCCCCGCACACGGCATCACCGTCTTGCAGTGGCAAGCACCGTGACCCGAACTCCAGAGCCTATTCCCGCCTGCAGGCACTAGTGCCTCCGGGCAGGAATAAAGGCCCTATGCGCGGTGACAACGCCATAGGCTTTACCGAGTTTTCGGACTTGGCCAAACTAACAAACCGCCCCGACGCAACGACCGGACGACTCAGCGACTCAGGCGGGCCAAGTTAGGCCAGGTCGCCTGATATTGGCCTGAGTCGTCGAGTCAGCTGGTCGCTGGGTCTGGGATTCTTTGCTCCGGACCGATTTCCCGGGTGCCCCGGCAGGAGGGATAGTCGGAGCAGCCCCAGAATTCCTCGCCTTGATGGCGCCCGGTGTGTGCGGTGCGTCGGCGCATGGGTTTGCCGCATTCCGGACAGGGCGGAACCGGTTCGCCAGCCTCGGTGTTGTCCCGCGCCTCGGTGCGGCACTGGTACATGCGCTCGCGGAAACCGCCATTCTCAAGAAAGGTCGCCCCTTGGTTCTCAAGCTGTTTGGCCAGCATGACCATGGTTTGTTTGATCAGGACAAGCATGGCATTGGCGATAACGGTGTCGTCATCGCTGTCAAGCCACTGGCTGTAAGGTTTGCGAACCTCGTGAAAGTAGACCCAATAGTCGTGCATGGTGTCATTGGTGTATTCGAAAGTGGGAAGAAACAGGTCACCAAGAGCCTGATGGTTGGGGTCGTGGATGCTCCAGGGGATGACGCCTTGGTCGGCCAGGTAGGTCTCGTAGTCGCCCAGGAGTTCGGCGAGACTGGCGCGGGCCACATCGGTGAGCTTGATCTCCGTCTCTTTCGACGTGCCCGAGCGTTCGGAGCCCTCGATGATGTTTTGTCGTCCGGACCGGGCCGCACCGATCATCTGGCCCGATGTTTTGCCCAGCGGGTCTTTCTGGTAGGGGACGAACCGCCGACAGAAACGGATGGTGCCCA
>JBFJXC010000271.1:0-5824 GCA_041623325.1 Lentisphaeria bacterium
CAGGGGGGCAACGTCGGCATGGTGGACGGCTCCGGCATGTGGATGCGCTTCGTGGGCGATGTCTCGGTCGAGGATTCCTACGTGGTCAACGGCGGTTCGGTGGGCGGGCACCTGGCGCTGCCGTCCAATGCCATCTACCTGAAGATCTCCGGCATGGATGTGAATTATAGCAGTACCAACGGGGTGGTCCTGGGCAAGTCCTACGGCAGCGTGGCCCAGTATTTCTAGCACCGTTGCGATCAATCCGCGTCTTTCCCACGGGCGGGTTGAGTTCGTTGGCTTGCCGCCCGAGGCTTTGCCTCAATTGTTCGTCTCCAACCAATCTTTTTTTGCCACGGTCCGCTTGATCTAGACTATACATAAACTAGATTTGATTGTGAAGTCAAGAGCGGGGTAGCCTGAGCGGGCCATGGCGGAAAGGGGGATGGCAAGTTGCAAAAAGGAGATGTTTCAATGGAAAAGGTAGCGAAACTGAGTCGAAGCGCGGCGGGATCCCGATTCACCCAAGACGAGTCCGTCCACAAGTCAAGGGTTCGCCGTTTCACGTTGATCGAGCTGCTGGTGGTCATTGCGATCATAGGGATTTTGGCCAGCATGCTGTTGCCGGCCCTGGGGCAGGCGCGCGAGAAGGCCCGGCGGATCAGCTGTCTGAACAATCTCAAGCAGGTCACCCTGGCCACCATCACCTACGAGATGGATTACGGGGTTCTGCCGCATAACGGCTACCATAGCCTCGGTGTACTTGGCGACCTGCGAAGTCCCGTTAACTACCTGGGCAGCATGCAGGCGCTGTATTCCGACTACCTGGGCGGCAAGCTGGAATCCACCGGTAGAATCCCTGGTTTCCAAGGGGGGACCGCCAGCGAACCAGCCTTGATCGGGACCATGATCTGCCCGTCCAGCCAGCGAGTCAACAACTACTACTACCGGCTCTCCTACGCCTATTATAGCGGCGGCGGTTCGAATTTTGGTGTAAGTCTCAACCGCCTTACCAAGGCCCATGCCCTGGCGCTCAAGAACGGCCGAATGGTCGGGTCCCCGCCGGCGCTGTGGGCCGACCGCTGCAACCTCCTCAATGCCGGCAATAACGGCGGTCCCCAGGAAACCTGCCACAAAGGCCCCGGCGGCCTGCCGCAGGGGGGCAACGTCTGCATGGTGGACGGCTCCGGCAAGTGGATGCGCTACGTGGGCAACGTTCTGGTCGAGGATTCCTACGTGCTCAACGGCGGCGCGGTGGGCGGGCATATTGCAGTGCCGTCTAACGCCATCTATATCAACCACAAGTCGAATGGCTGGAATATTTATGACACCGATCAGGTGGTTCTGGGCAAGTCCTACGGCAGTGTCGGCGATTATTTCTAAACGGACAGCAGGGCGCCTCGGCGCGACAAGGGAGAGACGGATGCAAGGTGTGGTGCGCAGTTTGGTAGCAGTTGGGTTGCTGGCCGCATCGGTCGCGGTTGGAGACGAGCGGACGATGTCCTTCAACTCCGAGATTCGGGTCGTGCCCGCTCCGGGCGCGGTCAGGATCGACGGGAGGACCGAGGACTGGGATCTGTCGGCAGGGATCTGGAGCTACAACAATCCGACCCTTGTGGAGCGCTACAGCGTCTGGACGCACCTCATGTGGGACGCCCGCGGCGTCTACTTTCTGGCCCGGTTTCACGACCCCTCGCCCATGCAGAACGCCGCCTCCAGCAAGGATTTCAACCTGAGCTGGCGGGCGGACTGCTACCAGGCGCGCGTCATCTTCGACGACCGCACCGACGACGAACACCAGATGCACCTGAACATGTACCACTCGTCGGCGGACGAGCGCTCCTACTTCATCGTCAAGCACGGCGGTTTCAAATCCAAACCTCCCTACGACGCGACCGGCCCCGACCGCCCGGACCAGCTTGCGCGCTGGGGGGAAACCATGGCCGGGGCCGGGGGCAGTCTGGCGGTTCGCGCCTGGGACGATGGCCAGGGTTACAACATGGAGGCCTTCTGGCCGTGGAGCTACTGCCGCCGCAACGGCCAGGCGCTCAAGCCCGGAGAGGCCTTCACCTTCGGAGCCGAGGCCATGTGGGGCGACCGGGAGGGGCTGCAGCTGGCCCACCGTCTGGCTGACTGCATCAAGGACGAGACGGTCAACCGCATCTTCATGTTCCGGGCCCGCAATGGCTGGGGACGGGCCGTGATCTCCGACAAGGGCAACCTGGATGTGACGACCCGCCAGAAGGCGCTGCAGCAGGCGCGCCTCAAGCATTTCGTGAACTACGACACCTACGGCAGCATCCCGATCGAGTACTCCTTGCCCGAAAAACGGGACGTGACCATCGCCATCGACGATTCCCAGGGCCGGCGCATCCGCAATCTGTTCGGGCAGTACCCCCGGCAGGCCGGTGCCCAGCGGGATCTCTGGGACGGTCTGGACGACAGCGGCAACCCCGCCAAGCCGGGCCGCTATACGGCCACCATCCTGCACCATGAGCCGATTCGTCTGGCCTTCCGCAACAGCCTGTATAGTTCGGCCACGCCGCCGTGGGCCACCGAAACGGGGGCGCGGTACTGGGGCTCGAACCACGGGCACCCCACCTCGGTGGCTACGCGCGGCGAGGTGACCGTGCTCTATTTCACCGGTACCGAGGGCGGTTCGGGCATCCAGCGCGTGGATGCCAACGGCATCATCCTCTGGTCCGACCACCAGGAATTCCTCGACGGGACCCTCGACGACGCCTACGCCTACGGCTTGTCCCGTTCGTCCTGGCAGAAAAAGGTTATGCTGGCGCGCTACCGGCTTTCCGATGGCAAACTGATTCCCTTCGAGGATGCGGACAAGACTCCCAACCCGACCTTGCTGGATGTCCAGGACATATCCGATCATGCCACGCTGGCGCTGGCGCATGGCCGCTTGTGGGCCTGTTATCCCAGCCGCCAGCTGCTGCAACGGATCGACCCCCGGACCGGCGCCGTGGAAGCCAGCCTGGATTCGGGAGCGATCCAGGCGCTTACCGACCGCAATGGTCTTCTCTACGGTCTGACCAAGGCTGGTGCGGTGGTGCTAGTGGATGAGCAGGGCAGGGCGCCCCGCACTCTTTTCACGGTAGCCGGACTGAAAAGCCCGCAACGCCTGGCCGTGGACCACGGAGCGCGGCTGTTCTCCATCAGCGACAGCGCGGTCAATCAAGTGGTGCTCTGCCAGGCCGACGGCACGGTCCTGCGCCGCATCGGCAACGCCTACGAGGGGGATGAGCGCCCTGCCGGGCCGTTCGTTAAGACCGATCTGATCAAGCCCATGGGCACCGGCTTCGATGCCCAGGGCCGCCTGTGGATCCCCGAGGGAGTCAAGAGCTGCAAACGGGTCGGACTTTGGTCCACCGACGGCAGGCTGCTCGACCAGTTCTGGGGACAGGCCGACTACGGAGCCATGGCCGGCTTCCCCATCGTGGACGATTCGACGCGCTTCATCGCCCACGGCATCGAGTTCCGCTTGGATCCGGATCCCGATCCCTGGACCCGCAAGACCCGGGAGGAACCGCTGATGTTTCATCCCCATCTATCTCATCTGCGCGGCTTAGTCTACCGCTACCAAGACCACGATTTCGCCTGTGCGCTGCCCGGCTACAATCGGGGCACGGACGTTCACATCCTGCGCCGCGACGGCAACGGCGTCTTTGTCCCCTGCGTACAGGTTACACCCGAGCGCCGCAAAGGCCGGGAGGTGACCCCGGGAACGGCCTGGGTGGACCGCAACGGCGACGGTTTGCGCAGCAACGACGAGGTGACCGGCAAGGTGGACTGGAAGGTGATCTACTGGTCCAACGGCCACGCCCGACCGGACATGACGCTGCTGAGCCCCAACGGCTTGCTCTTCCCCCTGCAGGGCATCTCGCCCCAAGGGGTGCCGCTGTATGATTTCGCCAATCCCATGGCGGTGGCCGACTGGCCGGAATTCAGCAAAGCAGCCAACGCCAACGGCACTCCGGTGATCGACCTGGCGGGCAATGTCTCCAACGGCATTGATTACCGTACGGTCGACGGCCGCCGCGGCGCCTATCCCAACCCCTATGGCCGTCACGACGCACCCGCGGCCCAGCGCGGCGTGTTGATTGCGCCGTTCAGAGCCAATGGCGTGGTCGAAGCGGTTCCGGGGGTCGGCAGCATGACCGCCCTGGGCGGGGACCGCGGCGAATGGTTCCTGATGAGCATGGATGGACTGTTCGTCTCCAGCCTCTGTCAGGACATCAAGGGCAATGTGACCCTGGACGAAACCTTTATCGGGGCTGAAAGCTTTGGGGGGTTTATCTGGCGGGACACGCTGACCGGCAAGGTGCTGGTCCAGCTTGGCGGCGCCAGCTACCGCATCATGGAGGTGACCGGGCTCCAGTCCTGTGTCCGCCAACAGGTCGTGCTGGATGTCACCGACGAGCAGGTTCGCCAAGGCGTGGCCCTGGTGCAGCGGCGCCAGCAGTCCGAAGCAGTGGAGCCGGACAGCGTGCGGATCGCCACGCTCAGGAGCGTTCCAGCGGAGGCCGCCCCCGTTGTCCAGTCGTTGTCGGTGCCTCTGATACCGGGGGCGCTGGATGTACGCGTGACGGAGAAGGGCAACCCGGCCGTCGGCTGGCGGGCAGCCCTGGCTCGGCACGGGCGCGATTTGGTGGTCGCCTGGCAGGTTGCCGATGCCAGCCCCTGGCAGAACGGCGAGCAGCGCTTCACGCACGCCTTCATCGGGGGGGATGCGGTGGATCTCAAGCTGGATGTGCCCGGGCGCGGCCCGGTGCGCCTGCTGGTGGCGCCTCTGGACGGCAAAGCCACCGCCATCTATTCCCAGGCAAAGGCGGAAATCCCGCGTAACCGCACGACCTACGTGGTCGCCAACAACCCGGCGAACGCGACCACCCTGGATGTCGTGGAGGTTCTGAAGTCGGCGCGCATCGATACGAAGGTCGGATTCAACAGCTATACGGTGCTGCTGCGCGTGCCGCTGGCGGATCTGGGACTGGATCCGAGGACCGTACCCGAGCAGGGCCTCAGGGGGGTGGTGGGGGTGATCTATTCGGATCCCTCCGGCCGCAACCGGGCGGCGCGCCTCTACTGGCACGACAAGCAAACGGGCATGGTCAGCGATGTTCCCAGCGAAGCCCGCCTCAATCCCAAGCGCTGGGGACCGGTCAATCTGCAGCCATGAGCCAGCGGTACCCAGCGCCTTAACAGGAAAAGAAGAGGATGAGCATCATGAAGAGAAGAATACTACAGTGCCTTCTGGGGGGGATCGGATTCATTGTTGGCGCCGGGGTACTGGCGGCCGCGCCCGGCTGGGAAGGGGTGTCCGAAGCGGAGTGGACCCGGCTTTCCTCGGTCTTTTCGCCCGAGGTGCGGATGGCGGCTCGCAAGGTGGGCGGGGACTACCACGTCTTTGTGCGGGCGGCGATCCAGGCCGGTGGCCAGGTCAAGGTTCGCTTGGGGGCGGGAATGGAGCAGAGCCTGATCCTAGGCGACGAGGATGCGCGACAGGCCGCGACCCACGGCCGGAACCGCCACCTGGAATTTGTAATTCCCGGCAAGAGTCTGGGAACGGGCGCGCTGCGTCTGGGGCTGGAAGTCCGGTGGCTGAATGCGGACGGCTCGGTGCGGCAAAGCGAGGTCTTCCGCTGCACCGGTGCGGGGGCCACTCTGCCGGCCAGCATGCGGCAGTGGCAGGTCTTCGATTTCAAGCAATACCAGGCCGCCGTGGCCGACCAGCAACAAAAGATCGCTTTCCAGGTCGAGCAACCCATGGCCGGCAAACTGACCGTGGTCATCGAGACACCCGAAGGCAAACGCCTCCGCAATCTGCTGG
>JBFJXC010000272.1:0-5815 GCA_041623325.1 Lentisphaeria bacterium
GACCAGTGGGGAAACAGCCGGGCATCCTGAAAGACGACCCCGATGCGGCGCCGATGGGGCGGCACAAAGAGCCCCTGCCGGCTGTCGAACAGCACCTGGCCATCCAGCCGAATGCGCCCCTGCTGGGGGCGGGAAAGCCCCGAGATGCAACGCAGCAGCGTGCTTTTTCCCGAGCCGGAATGGCCAAATACGCCGAAGGCCCTGCCCTCCAGGCTCTGATGGACCTCCAGGGTAAAGGCGCCCTGTCTCAGGATGATGTCCAGATCCAGCTTCATGAGTTCAGCCCCGATGGTTGCGGCACAGGGCCCGCCGGTTGAGCAGCTCGGAGGCCACCAGAGAGGCCACGCACAACAGCAGGGAGCAGGCGGACAGGACGAAGGCCTGTCTTTCCCCTCCCGGCACCTGCAAGGACGAATAGATGGCCAGGGGCAGGGTCTGGGTGACCCCTTCGACATTGCCGGCGAAGGTGATCGTGGCCCCGAATTCCCCAAGACTTCTGGAGAAGGCCAGCAGAATGCCCCCGAGCACCCCGGGCCAGGCCAGGGGGATGGTCACGGCAAAGAAGGTGCGAATCGGGGAGTAGCCCAGCACATAGGCCGCCTCTTCGAGCTTTCGGTCCACCATGCCGATCGCCTGCCGGACCGAGCGCACCGCCAAAGGCAGGGCCACCACGCCGGAAGCCAGAACGGCCCCTTCCCAGGTGAAGACCAGGCGAATGCCCATTTGGTCCAGCCACCTGCCCAGCCAGCCGTTTCTGCCCAGGGCCAGCAGCAACAGGTACCCGGTCACCACCGGCGGGATGACCAAGGGGGCGTGAACCAGACTTTCTACCAGCACCTTGCCGCGAAACTCGCACCGGGCCAACAGCCAACCCAGGCCAATCGCTGGAACGATCGAAACGACCGACACGCCGCAGGCCACTTTCAGCGAAAGCACAATGGCTTGATACTCTGTGGACGCCAGTCCAAACATGCCGCCCTACTCCTTTCCCCCCGCCACAAAACCGTGTTTTTCCAGAACAGCCCGGGCTTCGGCAGTTTGGAGAAAGCCGGCAAAGGCGGCCGCCGCCGGGTTCGCGGAGGCTTTCAGGATGGCGGCCGGATAGACAATCGGCGAGTGGCTGTGCTCGGGGAAGACAGCCGTGGCCACCACATTCGCAGCCTGCCTGGCATCGGTCGCATACACGATGCCGGCCCGGACCTCGCCTCTGGACACCAGCATCAGCACCTGCCGAACGTCGTGTCCATACACCAAGCGCCCCTCAAGCTGAGCCAGCCAGCCCAGCCAACCCAGCGACTCCTTCGCATAGTTGCCCGCCGGCACGCTCTTGAAATCCCCTACCGCCATAAACCCCTCGAAGGCCCCGCCAACCTCACGTCCCTTGACCATCGGCAGCTCGAGGGGAGTCGCCCGAGGCGCGATCAACACCAACCGGTTACGGGCCAGATCGAAACGCGAGGCCGCCTCAATCAGACCGCGCCCCTCCAGAAAGTCCATCCACTTGGCATTGGCGGACACAAATAAGTCCGCCGGAGCCCCTGCATCCAGCTGCCGGGCCAAGGTGCCCGAGCCAGCCGCGTTCAGCCGCAGGGCCGTGCCGGTGGCTGCCTGGAAGACCTGCCCCAGCTCCTTCATGACGTCGGTCATGCTCGCGGCCACATAGACCGTCAGCGGGGCGCCAGAGGCCGGTTCGGGCCGTTCCGGCGAGCGGGGGCGACCGCAGCCGCCGATCAACCCCGCCACCACGGTCAGGAGAAAGAATGTCCGTTTTTTCATGGCGTGGGTTCCTTTCCAAAGGCCAAAAAACGTAGCCTGGCCTTGGCACGGCCTTTCGCAACCTGCTCGCGAAGCCGCATCGTTCATGGCGGCCACCTGGGGATAGCTTGATCGATGCCAACGCCCTGTCCAAAGTTGCAAGCCGCTGGCCGACAGTCCGTTGCCTCTGCGCACACCCAAAACGGGGGGAGGTCCCGAGATGGAAAAAAGTGTCAACTCCCCGGCCGCCGCGACAATTTTGTCACTTTTTTCGGCACGGCTCCGGTAAACGGCCAACGGCAGGCAGGCGACGTGAGGGACCTCCCGGGCAAGGCCAGATGCCATTGGCCAACGTGGGGCCTCCGTTGACCAGGGCCGCCTGCCATGCTATGGTTGAGACCTCTCCGCCGGCGGCCGCCGGCAAGGCACGCAGCGAACAAAGGCAAGCCGATGATCATCCATTCGATGTTACACGATATATTAGCCACCGGGGTGAACGAAGGGGCTTCGGACTGGCACATCCGGGAGGGCAGCAACGTAGGCCTGCGCATCGACGGCAGCCTGGTGGAGCTGGAATTCACCACCAACCGCGAGTTTCTGGAGGAGGCGATGCGTCAGATCGCCAGTGAGCACCACCTGGAAACCTACGAGAAAATCGGCGATGCGGACTTCGCTTTCGAGGAAGAGAACGTGGGGCGTTTCCGGGCGAACCTGCACCGGCAGCGCGGCCTGATGAGCCTGACCCTGCGGCACGTGAAGGGACAGGTGCCCCAGCTGGAGAAGCTGGGCCTGCCCAAGACCCTGCTGAACATCGCCGCCAGCAAGAACGGCATCATCTTCGTCACCGGCACCACCGGCTCGGGCAAGTCCACCTCGCTGGCCTGCATGATCGAGCACATGAACCTGACCTTCAGCCGGCACATCCTGACCATCGAGGACCCCATCGAGTACACCTTTTCCGACAAGGAATGCATCATCGAACAGCGCGAGGTGGGCCTGGACTGCTCCACCTTCGATTCGGCCCTGATTCACTCCCTGCGCCAGGACCCGGACGTGATCGTGGTCGGGGAGATGCGCCGCCGGGAAACCTTCGAGACCGCCCTGACCGCGGCCGAAACCGGCCATTTGGTCATGACGACCCTGCACACCCAGACCGCGGCCCAGTCGCTGACCCGAATCCTGGACATGTACCCCAGCGAGGAACGCGAGGCCGTCCGCAAGAGTCTGGCCCAGAGCCTGCGGGCCATCATCTGCCAACGCCTGGTCCCCAAGGCCTCCGGCAAGGGGGTGGCCCCGGCCGTGGAAATTCTGATCAACACCCCCATCGTCCGCAAGCTCATTGCCGACAACCGTCTGGACAAGCTCAACAATGCCATCGAGGCCGGCCAGAAAGAAGGCATGCTCTCCCTCAACAAATGCTTGCTGGGCCTGATCAACGAGGGCATCATCACCGAAGAGGCCGGCCTGGCCACCTCCGACAACCCCGAGGCCCTGCAGATGAACCTGCGCGGCATCTTCCTCTCGGCCGACGGCGGCATTATCGGCAGTTGACGGCACGACCATGCGCATCATCCACTTCTCCGACATCCACATGGGCGGTCTGACCCACGACCCGACCGCCCTGTTCGACAAGCGCCTGCTGGGTATGGTCAACTACTATTTGCGCCGGCATCGCCACCTGCACCCGGAGTACGTGGAACGGGCCATCAGCCGGATTCTCGCCCTGGCCCCGGACCTGGTCATCTGCTCCGGAGACATCACCTGCATCGGCTCCCGGGAGGAATTCGCCATGGCCCGGCGCCGCCTGGCCCCACTGGTGCGCAATACTTCCTTCCGCTTTGTCTACATCCCCGGAAACCACGACCACTATGTGCCGCGGCACCGGTGCCACCGGGAGCTGCACGACACATTCGCCTTCCTCAACAACAACCGCTTCGGCCTCCCCGACCTGCCTTTGGAGATCGAGCGGCCGGGGCTGCGCCTCTTCCTGCTGAATGAATGCGGCCCCACCTCGCCGCTCTCCTCGGCTGGCCACCTGCCCCAGGACAGCGCCGTCAAGCTGGAGGCCTGGCTGCGGGAGCCGCGAAAGCCGGGGGAGAAGCGCCTGATTGTCGGCCACTATCCCCTGCGCCAGGCCGACAACCGCCAACTCAGCTGGCGGCGCCGCCTTTACGGAGCCGAGCCGCTGGAAACGGCCCTGGCCCAGGGCACGGTCGACATTCTGCTCTGCGGTCACATCCACCAGCCCTTCATCCGAAACCTGCCCAACGCCGCCATGGAAATCTGCGCCGGCTCCCTGACCCTGGCCGGAAAACTCAACGTGCTGGACTACTCCCCGGCCACCGGCCGCTTCCGCCAATTCTGGGAGGATGTGTCCGGCCACGGCCCGAGCCCCGTCCCGTCGGGAGCCATCCTGTCGGAGGGTGCCCCCAGCCTCAAGCCCGCCGGGGCTGGCCAGGCCAGTCTGATGAACAGCAGACAAGGACGGGAAGCGCATCCGGGACACACACCCTGACCTCCGACATGTCGTTATGGCGGTGTTGGCTTGCTGAACAATGCCGCCAAGCAGGCCTCCGCGGAACCCGTGGCCTTCGGCAGGGGTCAGTCACAATGAAACTGGAGATCGATGGCAAAGGGGTCGCCTCATGAAACACGCCTGTGTTGCCGCCGCTTTGGCGGCAGGTTTTATTATTTCGTTACAGACCGGGTGGGGCATGTCGGCACGGCCGGTTATCCCCCCCCATGACGAACAACGCTTGCAAACCGGGGAGGAGCGGACCATGACCTACCAGAAACTCAGCGAGCAAGAGGAGCAGGTGCTGCTGTACAAGGGCACCGAGCGCCCGTATACCGGAAAACTGACCGACAACTTCGAGGCTGGAACCTATCACTGCCGCCGCTGCGGGGCCGCCTTGTATAGCTCACACAGCAAGTTCAGAAGCCAGTGCGGCTGGCCCAGCTTCGACGACCAGATCCAAGGCGCGGTCAGGCGGCGCCCCGACGCGGATGGCCACCGAACGGAAATCCTGTGCGCCAACTGCGGGGGCCACTTGGGGCACGTCTTTGCCGGCGAGGGGCTCACACCCAAGAACCTGCGGCACTGCGTCAACTCTCTGTCCATGACCTTCGTACCCGCCGGCGCCGCCGAGGCGCAGCGGCCGACGCGGCTGGAGCGGGCCATCTTTGCCGGCGGCTGTTTCTGGGGGGTGGAGCACCTATTGAAGCAGCAGGAGGGGGTGGTCTCCACCACCGTCGGCTACACCGGCGGCCACGTCGACAGCCCCACCTATCGCCAGGTCTGTTCCCACCAAACCGGCCATGCCGAGGCGGTGGAGGTGCTGTACGACCCCGCCCGCACCACGTTCGAGGTGCTGGCCAGGCTATTCTTCGAAATCCACGACCCCGCTCAGCAAAACCGTCAGGGGCCGGATGTCGGGGATCAATACCGTTCGGAAATCTTCTACCAGAACCTGGAGCAAAAAGCGGTGGCCGAGAAGCTGATCGGCCTGCTCCGCGGCAAGGGCTACCAGGTCGCCACCCGGCTCTCCCCGGCCGAGGATTTTTGGCCGGCGGAGGCCTACCACCAGGACTACTACAGCAAGACCGGCAAACAACCTTACTGCCACAGCAGAGTCAAGCGCTTCTGAAACAGGGAACGCGCACGCACCGCCGGCATTTCGCAATAACCCGGCCCCCCACCCAGCCCGGCACGAAAGAGGTCTTGCCGTGGATGGACAACCTGCCTCCCGTAAACAGATTCGCCACTGCTTGTTAACGGCTATTGCATATTGCCCTTTTCTGTTTTCTTCCAGCGCATGCAACCGGTTGCTTGGGGGCACTCTGAGATCTGCCAAGTCGTTTGCATAGTGGATATATTCCAAGCGACGTATGGCTCCTCTGGCCAGATCCGCCGGCAACCTCTGGGATTTCCCTTTGGTAATCAGGAGCCGCGAATCTTTGTTGGCAAATGTTTTAATCACCGAACCAGGGCAACCTGTCACGTGACAATTGTCAAGCCGGCATGGCGAATGGGAACAGGCGCTCGGTCCGGCTTATTGCC
>JBFJXC010000273.1:0-5808 GCA_041623325.1 Lentisphaeria bacterium
CCGCTTCAATCCCGCCAGCGCCTTCAGGAAGCTCTTCAAGCTGGCGGTCTCGGAACCGCTTCCTATCCGTCCGGGGCGAACATTCGAACGGAAGCCCAAGGTGAAGCCGGAACGCTATGCCATGGCCTACAAGCCGCTGATCTGACAGTCAGCAGTCTCCAATATCCCTGAAACCGTTCCTTGCGACGGAGGCTGCCCCCTGCGCGGAACTCGCGGCAATCGTCGCAAAACCTGCTGTCCGGCTCCTGTTTCGGCCATTTCGCCGCACCCTGACTCCAAACAGGCACCCGAAATCCTGGAATTTTCGAGCGGGCAATGCGCCCACCATCCCCTGCCCAATCAAGCTTGCCCCTTAACTTAAGAGCATTGATAAGGTATCCAGCGGCTGGGTGAACAAAAGAAACAAATCAGTTTGACGCATACAGAAAAGCCTTTTTCACTTCCTGATCAAGCCGCTGCTCGGACCAATCCGAATGCTGCTTTTTCAGAAAGGAACGCTTTAACTCTCTAGCCGAACGGTTGAATTCAGCGGCAATGACGAGTTTTTCCCCCGGCGGCATCTTGCGGTATATGTCCAACTGTTCTTTTGTGAGAGCCATGATCCTAGACTGACTTCCGCAAGTTTTTATTATTTCTGCCGAACCCTTGCCTTTTGGGCTGACAGGATGCCTCATCTTTTCCCCGTTATTATAGCTTGTTTGATTTGCCATTACCACCTCTTGACAGGCCGCCGCAGCTCTGAAGACCTGGATGGCGTATTTCACTGCAAAGCTGTATCTTAGCAGTGTTGGAATCAAGGAGTTGCCTAATGCATCGAATAATCCATGTCAAGGCCTTGCAAGGCTATCGGCTCGACGTGACGTTCAGCGACGAAATCCGCGGCATTGTCGATCTAAGTGACCTGGTCGGCAAAGGAGTTTTCGCACTCTGGAACGACTACGACCAGTTCACGAACGTACGGATCGGCGATACCGGTGAATTGGTCTGGTCCAATCAAGTGGATCTGTGTCCGGATGCGCTCTATCTCAGGATCACCGGAAAACATCCTGAGGATATCTTCCCGAACCTGAAGGGCGAACTCGCCCATGCCTGAAATCTCCAGATTCTTCGGGATTGTGATCAAGATGTTTATCGACGACCACAACCCTCCCCATTTTCATGCATTCTACGCTGAATATGAGGCTCTTGTCGATATCAAAAGCCTGTCCGTGTTTGCCGGCAAACTTCCCCCCCCGAGCGGTAGGCCTTGTCATGGAATGGGCAACGCTCCATCAGGATGAGCTGCTGGCCGATTGGAACAGAGCGCAGTCACATCAGCCGGTAGAGAAAATCGATCCCTTGCAATAGCACCGCCATTTCTCGCCGTGGTCGACAAACACCGTGAAGACCAGGAAGTCGCCAGCCTCGAGCAGGCCCTGGAGACCGAACGCGACCCCGAAAAACAGCGCCAGATCATGCGCCGCCTCCACGACATCCATGTGGAACGCCAGCAACGCCGCAGTGTCTAGCCATTTATGTCATTGACCGAAGAAGCAAGATGCTTCGTCTCACGTAATCCTGCTCCGCAATCGCCTTGCGCTTCCCGCAGTCGGCACACGACTACGGTGCAGGACGACGGGACACGACAGTCAAACCGGAAAGCTGCTCGATCCAGCGGGCAGGAAGCCCCTTGCGCCCATGCATCGGATGTGTGAATACCGGAAAACGGACACCGGTTTCAACGAGCGTCTGCATTCACGCCGGCGCCGGCACAGCCCTGCATCCAGGCGGACAGGCCCATGGCGATGCCGCCGAACACGTTTGTCTATGAGGCCACAGCCTTTTCATAGTAGGGCGACGGAATGAAGGGGTAGACGCGATAGATGTGGCGGTAGACAGCTTCGGTATAGTCCGCGACTTCCGAATCGGTATAGCGGTCCATGGGCAGGCCGCTCTTATCGCTGAACAGAAAGTTATGGATGCGGATGTGCATGGCATCGCGCGAGGCTTCCTTGTCCCGCCAGTGGTGATGCTTTTCCACCTCGGACTTTATTGCTTCCAGCAGCTCCACAGCAATTTGCTTGATGCGCTTGATCTCGGCCGGTTTCAGCGTCGGCTTTTCCAGCAGGTCATAGATTGCCAGGCTCTCTTCGCTCAACCCTTCCCGAACGGCCCGGGCTTCTTCCTCGTCCAAACCTTGCTGAGTTCTCAGCAACCGTTCGAAGGTCTGTTCAATGGTCACCCGGTTCTTTTCGCTGTTGTATTCGGCAATGATCTTCTCATAGTGCGCCTGCATATCGGTCCGCAGGGGATTGCGCTCCAGCATCTTTTTCAGACGCTGCTCGATCATGGCACTGAGGCACTGAACCGCCGTTCGCTTGGTCGGACTTCGCTCGAACTCCTGCCGAAGGCGGTCGAAATCGATCCTGCTTATGTCGTAGGGCTCGCCTTCATTAGATTCCTCTTCAGCCACATTATCTGGACGTGTTTCAACCACCTCGTCGACGACCCCATGCAACACGCGGAGAAGATCGCTGATATCCGAACTCTGCTTGTCCTTTTGCAGGCTCTTATAGATCACCTGGATCGCGTCGCGGTCGGTCCTGCAGGCATTCACGCGCGGATCGTGGAGGCAGGCCTTGAACTTCTTGAAAACCGCCCGGCACATGATTTCGAACCGCTTGCGGGTCTCGTCGTTTTCGTTGACCGCCTCCTTGGCCTTCACGATGGCCGCGTTCCGCTCGAAGCCCGTCGCATTCTTGATGTCATCCAACGGGGCTTTCTTCTGGTCGAGGAATCCGCGAACCAGTTTGATGACCTCATCCAAGTCCTCTAGCAGCTCCTCGATGGGCCGGGTCGGGTCAGTGCCACCGTCTTCCTCGCCGCCGCGCCCACCGTCGCCCTGTCCGGCGAAGGTCGCCAGCGCCTTGCGCAGACTTTTCAGGATGCCGCAATAGTCCACGATCAGGCCGTTGTTCTTGCCATCGTTCACCCGGTTCGCCCTGGCAATCGCCTGCATGAGGGTATGCGCCTTCAGCGGCTTGTCCAGATAAAGCGTGGACAAGCTCGGCACATCGAATCCCGTCAGCCACATGGCGCAGACAATCACAATGCGAAACGGATGCGCCTCCTCCTTGAAGGCCGAGTCCACATCCAACACCTGCTTGCCCATGAACGCCGGCTTGTCGCGCAGCTTTTCGGGGATTTCAAACCCATTTTTCAGGCGGCGGCGATGCGGGATGATGTCCAGCCCCTCCTTCCTGAACCGGGCAACCTCGCCCTGTTCCTCGCTCACCACCACCGCCATCCGGGTTTCCCGCATCCAAGCCAACTGCCGACGCAGGTCAAGCTCTTCCTGGGCATCTGCGGCATCTTCGACCTGCCAGGTCAGTTCCTCAATACGCGTTCTCCAGCAGTCGGATATCAGGTCGTACATTTTCACGCAGGTGATCTTGTCGATGCACACCAGCATCGCCTTGCCGTTTGCCCAGCCCGCCGAATAGTGATCCACAAAATCGTTGGCCACCTGAGCCAGCCGCTCCTTGGCCGTGATGATGTGATAATCCTGCTTCAGCGCCTGCTCCAGCCGCTGCTGCTGGTCGACGCTCTCGAACTCCACCTGCTCCAGTTTCTCGGCAATCCGCTCGTTCAGATCGTTCGTGGCAACGCCCAGACGCTCGCCCCGGGCGTCGTAGTAGAGCGGAACCGTGGCGTTGTCATCCACCGCCCGCTGAAAGTCGTAGGTCGAGACATACTCCCCGAACACGCGCCGGGTAATCTCGTCGTCAGAGAACAGCGGCGTGCCCGTGAATCCCATGTAGCAGGCGTTGGGAAGAGCGTTGCGCAGATTTAGCGCCAACGTCCCGTACTGGGTGCGGTGGGCCTCGTCCGTGATCACAATCACGTCGTTCCGCTCCGAATAGCAGCGGTCTTGGTCAAGATTCTGGTTGAACTTCTGGATCAAGGAAAACACATACTTCTTGTGCTGCCCCAGCAGCCGCTCAAGATGCCGGCCGTCGCTTGCCCGACAGGGATCCTGGTCATGGTTCACCACCCCGCACCCGGCATAGGTGTCATAAAGTTGCTTGTCCAGATCCTCCCGGTCGGTCAGGATTACAAAGGTGACGTTGCCCCCCAGCTTCCGATGCACCTTGCGGGTAAAGAACACCATCGAATAGCTCTTGCCCGATCCCTGCGTATGCCAGAAGACGCCGAGCTTGCCTTCCCGCTCATCCCGCTGCCCCACCGCCTGTATCGCCCGGTTCACCCCAAGGAACTGATGGTTGCGGGCCAGAATCTTCACCGTTCGGCCCGTCGAGTCGTCGAACAGGATGAAGTTCTCGACCAAGTCCATGAAGTTGCGCTTGTCGCAGACCCCCTTCAGCAGGGTCTCCATGTCCACCACACCCGGTTCATCCTCGTCAAGACGCTTCCACTCCGCGAAATGACCGTACTGACTGGTAATCGTGCCCACCTTCGCCTGGTGGCCGTTACCCAGCATCACAATCGCATTGTGGTGGAACAGATGCGGAATCGTATCCTTGTAGTCCGACAGGTTTTCGCGGAAGGCAATCTCCAAATTCTTGTGCACATTCTTGCACTCCACGAACAGCAGCGGAATCCCGTTCACGAATCCGACAATGTCCGCCCGCCGGCGGTAGAGATCGCCCCGCACCCACAGCTCGCGCACGCACAGAAAATCGTTGTTCCCCGCCTCGGCGAAATCGAACACCCGCAACCTCGCCCTCTTCTGCACGCCCTCCTCGGTCCGATAGACCACCGGCACCCCGTTGCACAGCAGTTCAGCCTTCTCCCGGTTGGTCGCCAGCATCGTCTGGCTGACGACCGACTCGGCGATCTGCCCCACCGCATCCCGATAGGCCGCCTCCGGCAACCCCTCGTTCAACTCCTCCAACTTCCGCCGGAGAAGCGGCTTCAGCACCACCTCTTTGTCGTCCCCCCGACCCAAGGTTCCGTTTGCACCGAAGGTTTCCGTGTTGAAGGCGTACACCGAACGCCACCCCAGCTCGTCGCGCAGATAGTCCGCCGTCGTCTGCTGCACCAGGGTGTCTTCGGTGTAGTCGCGACTCATTCCCCTTCCTCCTCCATCCGTTTCACTTCCCGATCGAAATCACTCTCCAGCAGTCGCTCCTGAATCGGACGGTACTTTTCGAACTCGCTCTCGGCATGCTGCTTGGCCAGTTTGGCCGAGACCGTTCCCGCGTCCGGCAGAACAGCGCGGTCGTCGAATTCCAGAAAGGCATCCAGCCGCTTGGACCAATCCTGCATCGTCATCGGAATCCGCCGTTTCGCCCGTTCCTCGGCCAAATCCAGATAGGCGCTCACGATCCGCCCCAGCGAATCGAGTTCCTCCTTCGACAGGAAATTTTTGGCGACGGACACATCCGATTTGAGAATCCGTCCGTCCGGGGCCTTCTCCCAGTTTGTCAGCCCCATCTGCTGCTTGTCCGCGTCCGCCCGCTCTACAACCAGCTCTGCGGCCGTGTGCCCGTGTATGGCGAAATGCAGCTTGTTCTGCACCTTGGCGAAAAACTCCCGGGTCGTGGGGGCCTCCCGGTTATAGTCCACGCTGGTCGCATAGATGTCGGTCACCTTTTGATAGAACCGGCGTTCGCTCAGCCGGATTTCGCGGATCTCCTCCAGCAGCCGCTCGAAATAGTCCTCGCCCAGAAACGACCCGTTCTCCATCCGCTTTTTGTCGAGAACGTAGCCTTTGATCGCGAACTCGCGCAGCACCCGGGTCGCCCACTGCCGGAACTGCGTGGCCCGCTTGGAATTGACCCGGTACCCCACCGAAATGATCGCGTC
>JBFJXC010000274.1:0-5798 GCA_041623325.1 Lentisphaeria bacterium
ATTTGAAACAGATGGGACTGGCCTCGTCCCTATATGCCGATGACAGCGACGCCTTCTGCCCCCCTTCGACCATGGGAGGTTGGAACGCCGGGCATACCAACAATGCGCACTTTCTGGAATTGTTCACCGGGCAAGCGCCGCGGTGGACCAAGAATGGCGGCACGGCCACGACGAGCAACTCGGACTATGTCGTGCCCGGCGACCTCCTATGTCCGTCGTTGCATTTTGACGGTTCTTTCGGGCCGGCCGCCTCGTCGGCCAACGGCGCGACGGCGGGACGCTACAAGCTCTCCTATTACGCCATGAACAACCAGGGCTTGATCGACATTGGAGCGCCTTTGGGAGCCGGCACGGACTGGTGCGTATATACGGTGAAAGGGATGACAAAACCGGCCAAGCGCTTTGCCTTCCTGGACTTTGTGGAGGTTTGGAATGGCCGCAACAGCAAGCTGTCCACTCTTGACAACGTAGGGAAGACTCAGAGCACCTATCGCCATAACGCCCTGGCCCGAAAATTCAATGCGGTCTTCTTCGACGGGCATGCCGAGACACGCTCGCAGTCGGACTCCTATTTTCCTCTGCGGGCCGGAAACGGGACCGACGACGACCCCTGGAATGTGTACGGGAACTAGTTTGGTTACATCAAGGAACCTACGAAAGCAATAATCATGCGTCCCTTCAATACATTGTGCCTAGCCCTCTTCGTGTCGGTTTCAACTCGTTTCGCCTGTGCCGGCGACATCGAATTGCAGGCGGACGGATTAGGGAAAATCGGCGATGAAATCACGTTTTCGGCCATTCATTTCTCGGATAAATGGTGCGGCAGCACGCTTTCCGGCAAGAGTTATCGGCCAGTCTGCCGGGACCGCAACGGCATCCGACAGTATCAGGGCAGCTGCGACTTGCGCGAGAGCAGCCTCACCCCCGAATTGCGGATCGACGAAGAGACCGTCGGCAACGGCTCGCTCAAGTTACGTTATACCCTGACCACCGAGCAACCATTGTCCAGCGCGGAACTGTCGCTCCAGTTTCTCCTGCCGGCTCATGCTTTTGCCGGCAAAACCGTTGCCGTCGATGGCAAGCCGTTTCCGCTGCCCCCCAAAAAGCAGCGCAAAAACATGGCCAAATATCCCAAGGCGCACACGATCGAGGTGCCGCTGGAGAAGCAGCTGTTAACCATCCAATTGGACAGCCCCAGCCGGGTTCTGCTGTCGGACGGACGTTTTTGGGGCAACAATCGTTTTGGCCTCCGCATCGAGTTTCCCGGTTGCGCCTACCCCATTGCCAAACCGCAGTCCATCGGCCTCACGCTGTCTCTCTCGCCCTACCGTTGCTCCGCGGTCGACATCGCCCCGGTTGCCAACATGGGCTTTGCCGACGAGACGGCCAACGACGGCAAAGGCGGCTGGACGGACCAGGGCGCAGACAACGACCTGAGGCAGCTGAGGCCGGGCGCGCTAACTGCCCCGCCGGGTGAATTCAGCATTGCCGATCCCGCCCAACACGGCGGAAAAAGCTGCATCGTGCTGGGCGGTGGCGGACGGCCCCATTTCCCCCGTACGGCGGAGATACCGCTTGCCAGACCCTCGCCGCGAACTCTGCTGCTGCTGCATGCCTCCGCCTGGTGTCCCAAAGCAGGCCAGACGATCGGAACTGTCGAAGCCGTCTACACCGATGGTTCCGTCCAAAACTATCCGGTGAAATCCGGGGTCGATATCGGCAACTGGTGGGGCGATGAATCCTTCGACAACGCCGCCGCGGCCTGGAAAGGCCATAACGGCAAGGCCGATCTAGCCCTCTACATGAGCTGCTTCAGCCTGTCGGGCAAACCGGTCCGCTCGGTCCGGTTGAACTCCAACGGTACAGCGGTCTGGATGATTGCCGGCGTCTCGACGTCCGAACAGCGCCTATTCGTTCCGCGGCCGGTAACCTTTATCCATAAACCCTCGGCGGACTGGCGCGTCATTGAAAACCGACGCGAGATCCTGCCCGGATCCGCACTGGACTTTTCCTTTCTGCTGGACGCTCCCGCCGGCAAACACGGGTTCATTCAAATCCGGGATGGGCATTTCCAATTCGAGCGCCAGTCGCGTCCGACGCGGTTCTACGGCATCAATCTCTGCATGGAGGCCAATTTTCTGGACAAAAACCGGGCCGACCTTCTGGCCGAGCGGCTCGCCAGATGCGGCTACAACGCCGCGCGCCTTCACCATTTCGACAACAACCGATATCGTTCCAAAAACGATTCGGCGACCTTCCTGCCGCAACCGTTGGACCAACTCGACTATCTCGTCCATGCCCTGAAGGAACGCGGCCTTTACGTGACGCTCGACCTCTTCACCAACTATCATATCCAGAAGGGCGAATTCCCCGCCCATCCCGAACTGGGCGACGGAGAGCGCGACTACAAGCTGGCCGCCATGCTGCTGCCCGATGTGAACGCCCATCTGAAGGCGTTCGCCAAAAACCTGCTGACCCATCGCAACCCGTATACCAAGCTACGTTGGCTGGACGACCCGGCCCTGGTCTTCATCAGCCTGATCAACGAAAATACCATTTATCACATCATCGACCATGGCACCGGCCAGACGATCCGAAACCTTTACCGCGAAGCGTTTGACGCCTATGCCGTCCGCAACGGCATCGCGGTAACCGAACTCAATCGCGACCGGGAATTCCGGCGCTTTCTCGCCCGGACCTACCAGGATTACTACCAGGACCTGTCGGCCTACCTGAGAGACCTCGGCCTCAAAGTTCCCTTGTCCGAGCAGAACTTCATCTCCGCGCCGCTCATGACTGGTCAACGGGCCAAACTGTATGACTATGTCGACAACCATTGCTACTGGGACCATCCCACATACCCCGGGAAAATGTGGTCTTTGCCGACGAAGACTCACAACCACAGCGTCGTTGGCAAACAATTCCCGGCCCCGTGCGAGATTGCTCCGACCCGGGTGTTTGGCAAGCCCTTCACGGTCACCGAATTCGATTTCTGCCGGCCCAATCCGTACCGAGCCAACGGGGCCCCCACCTTCGCCGCCTATTGCGCTTACCAGGATTTCGACGCGATCTTCCGCTTCGCCTATTCCCATAGCAAGTGGGCCCTTTTCGACAAAGACGACCTGTCGGGCACTTTTGACGCAGTGAACGATCCGATCAAGCTGCTTTCCGAGCGACTGGGTATGGCGTTTTTCGCGCGTGGCGATGTCGCCGTCGCCTCCAAGTCCTTTGCCGTCGCCGTGGCGGGGGATGATTTTGGGGGGTATTCGCCTGATTATCCGACCGCGGCCCAGCAACTCACCCTGCGCGGCAAAGTCGGCTCAGTTCTCTATGAAGCCAACAAGACCTTCCATCCGCCACTTCCGGCGGATACCCAGGCGATCTATTCGCTCACGCCGCGGCTCACGTCCGGGAATTCGCCCTACCCGCTACTGCCACCCGAACCGGCTTCCGCCGACCGAACCGTCAATTCGACCGGGGAACTGACCGCCGACTTCAAACAGGAGACCTTCTCCGCGGTGACGCCCCGCAGCGAAGTACTGGTCATGCCGCCCAAACAAAAACTCGCCGGCAAATTCCTGTCCGCCACCGGCATCCGCGGTTTCTCCGTCCTGGGCGCCGTCGCCATCGACAACAACGAGCTGGCTTCAAGCAAGCGCATTCTCCTGCTTCATCTCACCGACACCGCAGAAACCGGGGCGGAATATTCGACACCCGAACGAAAGTTGCTACTCAAGAAAGGCGATGGCCGCGTCATGGCCAGGCGATCCGTCTCGGACATCACCCTGGCGGTTCCGAAAGACGACTGGACACTTCATGCCCTAAATATGGCTGGAAAACGACTGGGACCCGTAGACCTGGCCAGGCAGGGCGCCAAAGTCTCCTTCCGAGCCGACAACTTCGCCTTCCCGGAAGTCGTCTTCGCCTACGAATTGATTCGCGAGTAATGCAATCGCCTAGCGACTTGCTCGTGACCTGATCATAATCTTGACTTCTCAGCAACCTGCTCCACATTTGCCGGAGTGACGGACCTCAAAATTCCTATCCGTTAACCGGCTGGCCACCGGGCACGAGCGGTGCATGATTGACCCCCAAAGAGAAGTCAACGCACTCAGCCGCGAAGAGCCGCACAGCTGGCTGAGTATTGTAGGATACTCCCATATGACACGACCGGAATTCGACACCACGCTGGCCGCGGAATGGATGCGCTCGCCGTTCTACAACGCCCTGCCCGCGTTCAATAGTCCGGTAGAACTGGCTGCGCACCTCTGCCAACAACTGCACACACTGGTTGGCGCAGAATCCGTGGCGTTTGTCCTCCACGCCGGGATAGAATGCGACTGCACTGCCCTCTGCATTTTTCCGGACAGTGGCAACGGTGCTCTTTCAGACCCATGGGTAACCACTCTGTGCGCAACCTGCCACCCAGAACTGCTCCCCCACTTGGTCCGTGACATCCCGCCAGACGACCCGATCCGGGATACACTCATGAAACGGGGCGTCCACTGCCTGCTACGGCGGACCATTCACAGCGGCGACACCCTCATCGGCACCGTTATTCTCATCAACCCGCCCGATCCTGATCGGCTTGATGAAATCAATTCTGCACTAAAACTCCTGGAGCCGGCCGTCGCCCTGGCCATCCAGCACTGCATTGCCCGGCAGCAGATCGAGCGGCAAAAGCAGGCGCTGGACATGATGGGAGATGCCATTCCCCCCCAAAAGAACATGATATTCGAGAAGGGCCTTTTCCGGTCCTTCATGGATACACTCCCGGCGGCGGTTTTCTTTAAGGACACCCAAGGCCGGATCATCTCCGTAAACCACACAACGGCAAACATTTTCCAGACGGACCCCGATGAAATGTGCGGCAAAACCGATGCCGACCTTTTCCCGGCCGATCAGGCCGCCCAGAAGAAAGCGGATGAACAGCAGGTGATGGAAACTGGCCAGATTGTCGACGTGGAAGAGCGGGTGCTTGACCGCTGGCACCGCACCATCAAGGCCCCCTCCTATGATGAAGCCGGCAACATCGCTGGCGTATACGGCGTTTCATGGGACATCACCGAGCGCAAAGAAACCGAAGAAAAGATCGCCGACCTGGCCCGCTTTCCAGAGGAAAACACCAACCCGGTGCTTCGCATCAGCGACACGGCAATCCTGCTCTACGCCAACCCGGCATCGGCGGCATTGTTCACGGGCACTGCACAGAAGGTGAACGCCCCCGTTTCCGAACCTTGGAAAACCCTGGCTCGAAAGGCGAGTGAAAGCGAAAAGACCCGGGAAGCAGAAGTTTCGATTGGGGATGCCGTCTTTGCAGCGACCTTGGCCCCGATTCCGGAACGCGGCTATGTCAACATCTACGCCCGTGACATCACGGCACGCCGGCAGGCTCAGAAGGCTCTCCAGGCAAGTGAACAGCAATACCGGGACTTGTTTGAAAACATGACGCCCGGCTTTGCCCTGCATGAAATGATTTATGACGAAAACGGCAAACCGGTCGACTACCGCTTCCTGCAGGTCAACCCAGCCTTTGAAAAGCTGACCGGTCTCCCTGCGGAACAGGCCGTTGGCCATACGGTCAGAGAGCTGCTCCCGAACACTGAAGCATACTGGATCGAAACCTACGGTAGATTCAATTGCGAAGTGCAACCCCTAGGTGGATAAAGGCCAGGTGGCTGTCACCTTTCCTTGCACCACCAAGAGAAAGGAGTTGCATATGCACTACAGGCACCTGACCCAAGATGAAAGGTACACGCTGAAAACGTTGCGCAAAGCCGGATTCAGCAACAAGAAAA
>JBFJXC010000275.1:0-5767 GCA_041623325.1 Lentisphaeria bacterium
ACCATGTGGTCGAAATACTCGAAGTTGTAGACGCCCGGCAAGGGTTCGAAATCGGAATAGCGCTGGAAGGACATCAGCATCTCGCCGCCACCCTCCTTGATCTTTTGGAAATACTGCGCGCCCGGCTGGCGGCCCTTGCCTGAAACCGACTGTGTGGCGTCCGCGCCCCAGATCGTGCCGTCCTCGCGCAAGCGCTCCGCAATAGAAACGACCTTGCCGCCCGTGGGCGATTTGAAGGCATCCACGCGCCCATGCTCGAAAAGCGCCGCGTCCCGCCAGCCGACAAGGATGCGCTTGGCCGCCAGCATCACGTCTCGTTCATCGTCGTAGAGAAAGATTGTGGCCAAGTACGGACCCTGGCGGTCGCAACGGAATTCCAGCGGGACGTCGCGCCGGCTGTGACCGGACAGGGAAAAGCGGGCGACGGTCTTTTCGGCTTGGACGATCCGTCCCTGGAAGCTTTTCAGTTCGGTGGCCAGTCGGAAGGTCTTGACCTGTTTGAGGCGATCCGCAACGGTGGTCGTCAGTCGAGCCGGAGCGGACAGGTCGAATACGTTGAACTCGGCCGGACAGGTCACTTGAAAGTCGTCGATCGTGTAGAGCGGCTGCCCCGAAGAGTCGCCTTCCAGATGCCAGTCCAAATACGTCAACACTTCATGATCGCGATTGGTAATATCAGTGAACTTGAAACGCAACGCGTTGGTGGTCAATGGGGAATTTAAACGAAAGTCCAGTTTGTCGGCCGTCTGAATCCGCTGCTGCTCGGAGCCCTGCCGGTTGAACATCGTGACCGCCGCGCGCTCGTGACGGCTTTGGGCTTTGACCGCCTGGAGTTGGACGGCTTCGCTAACGGGAAACCACAGCTCCAGGGAAGCCTTCCCGGACATGGGGCTCTTGTTGTCCCAGTACGGTTCTTCGTTGACCGGTTTCAGCAGATCGTAGGCCTGGCCGTTGTTGACCGCCCGTTCGTCGCGCAGCAGCCTGGCCACCGACGTCAGGTTTTCCGCGGACGCGGTAAGCACGCAGCAGGCGAGGGCGATGGCGGGAAGATTCCATTTGCAAACTCGAGGCATGAGACGTCCTTGTTTTCGTATTTGTTTGTGCCAACGCAACTGGCAATGAACCTCAATTGATCAAGAATGACAAGATCGCATCTTGGTTTGACGGCAGTGTCGTTGCGTCATTGAGTCGCAGGGTCGCGTTCATTTGCCGTTCCTGGTACGGTTTTATTCGATTCGGGATCACCGACGGCGCGGTGAACCCACTGCGAACCATTGACTGTCCGTAGGTCTGCGGCGCCGTCCGTGGACTCATGAGCGAAAGAAAAAGCCGGAAACAAGGATCATCCCCAACGTTATTGCAGCCTCATCCCTTCGACAAGCTCAGGACAGGCGAGGCAGCAAGCACATAAACGGACCTTATTTCTGTGTCTGCACATTGACCTTGCCGGCGTATTGCCCGGATTTGACGAAGGTGTTGTCGCTGATTTTCACATTCTCGACATCCTCCACCAGCACCGGCGGCGCGGTTTTGAGTTTGCCGAATGGCGCCGCCACCCCGACTTCCGAGAAAGTGTTGCCGGTGACGGTCACGTCGCGGCAGTTGTTCAAGCGGAGGCCTACAATCCCCGGGCGCGTGATGCGGTTGCCGGTGAACTCGATGTTGCTGGCCGGCTCGCCCTGCGCCAAGGTGCCCGGCGCGGTAATCTCGACGGTGCCCAGCATGCGGCCATCCCCGGCCAGGCAGCATTCGACGAACACATTGTTGCGTACAATCAGATGTTTCGAGGTGACCGACTCGCCCCAGAAGCCGGGTTGGCCGGCCGTGGTCAAGCCAGGTCCCAGGCATCGTTCGATCGTGTTGCCCTCGATCAGGGCATGCTCGCTCTGGAAGCGGATGCCCCGAGCCAGGGATCCGGAAAACCGGCAATTCTTGATGACCGCGTGATTCGAGGTGGCCGTGTTGGCGGAAAAGATCGTGGCGGCAGTCAGTTCCACGGGCCGGTCGAGAGTGATTCGGAAGGCGCGGATCTTCTGCCCGGGCTTGTAGTTCGTGCCCGCGGCCCACTTCCGCTCCAAAGCGCCCTTGTTGACATCGGGAACCGTATAGGTGAACGCCGTGCGCGACACCACACTTCTCTGGCCCCGCGAATTCCAGGTCTTGTTTTCTAGAAAACTTAACACCGGCTTGGCAACGCCATTGGACCCGAAGGGCTGCACAATCAGCTCGGTCGGGGCAGTCTGCTCGAACACCCGGAAGTACTCCCCGTGGATGTTGACAAAGTCGTCGCCGATGTTCTCGATCTCGCACTCCTCGAGCAGCGGCCCCTTGAGGACATTCGAGCTGTTGAAGCCGTCCGCGTTGCCGCCCAGCAGGCGGTCCGTGCCTGGACGTTTGACGATCCGGCAGCGCCGGTAGGCATGGCCGCCGCCGCCCACATTCTCGACAAAACCGATGAACGGCACCGAATACAGGGTGATGTTCTCATATTCGACATTCGCCGACACCTCGGTTTTGACGGCGCGCCCCATGCGCTGCCAGATCGCGATCAGGTCGCCGGTCTCAAACCCGCATTGGTCCGCCTTGTAGCCATAAAAGCCCCGGACCCCGACACTGTACGTGCCGTCAGCAAGTTTTTGGGGAACCCACAGACCGAAACCAAGCTGGCCCGGCTTTAACTCGCGGGTTTTAGGGTCGAAAAGAGCGCCTCGGATTTGGCCTTTTGTCGGCAAGGTGTCGTAACCTGGATCGGGCCGGAAGACAAAAGTGTTCTTGGCATAGTCCACGCTGACCACCGTCCCCTGGGTGAAGGGCAGCGGATCCCAGTCCAAGATTAGATTTTTGATCGTGACATTCTCGGACTTGTAGACCTGAATCGCCGTGGCGAAGTTCTCGAAGTAGAACGAGGCACCATTGCCCTCGAGGGTGAAATTTTTGACCCCGTCCAGGTTGATGTGGGTCGGCCGGCGGTTCACGGTTTTGGAAAAGCGGTAGACGCCCTTGGGCACGGAGAACGAGGCCTCGCCCGCCTTGACGGCCGCATACAGCTCCTTCAGCAGCGCATCGGCTGCGCTTCTTTGTTGCTGCTTCTCTTGGGCGGTCCATTGGGCGACCGACTCGGGGAACGGTCCGGCCGTGAGCGCCGGGGCCAGAAGCATTAGACTCAAACCGACGCTTAACCGGGCAAAAAATCCTTGACTCATGCTATCGCACCCTTTCAAAATGATCGTTGCATTTATTGACACCATGCCCCCAGGGCGGCGGCCAGCCATTGGCCAGCCGCCGAACAGGGCTCGACGATGTAGAAGGCTCATTAGAAACTGTTGAAATAAATAGCCGAAAGCGCCGATGTATCGCCCCAGCGAATGAACTCGCGCCCGTTGACGGCCTCGGTATGGCCGTCGACAAAGCTGAGATTGATCTGCTGGCCGTGCCGGACATAGTAGGAGTACAATCCCGCCTGGCTTTCGATGGGCGACACGGACATATCATGGCGCAGATGCAGGGCGCCGTTGACGGACGGGTCTCCGCCGGTCGCCGCATTGTACTCCTTACCGGTGCGCCCGTCACCAGTGTGAACAGTCCGGCTGGGGTATTTGGCGCGGCTGATCTTGACGCCCTTAAGCGTGCTGGCCCCGATGCGCCCGCTGAAAGTCTGGGAATTGATGCCGATGCTGGCGTAATTCTTGAAGATGGCGTCGGCCGAGGAGCTGGTGTAGAGATAGTTCATCTTGCTCCCGGCGTCTCTGGCATACACTTCCGGACAGTGCCACATGGTCAGCCTGCCGTCCAGATACGGGCTCAAGGCCTTGAACCAGCTGGTCCCTCCCGGGGGGATGGCGGTGGCCGCATAGTCGTCGTAGTCGCTGGCGTACATGAGCTGCACCCCGGTAATCTGCTTCTGCCGGTTCAAACAGGTGATGCTTCGCGCCTTCCCCTTCGCCTGATTCAACGCCGGCAGCAGCATCGAGGCCAGAATCGCGATGATCGCAATCACGACCAGCAGCTCGATCAACGTGAATTGGCGGGGCTTGCTCAACGACCGTGTCATGATTCTTCTCCTTTTCTTGTTTCTGTCTTCAACGATTCCGAATGGTTTCTCTCAAGTGCAACTTGGGCTCGATCCATTTTTCGCCGCCGGTCACCCCTTTGCCTTTCATGCGCCGCTGCAGAATCGCCAGGGCGCTTTTAAGCATGCCGTGGAGATCCCGCTCAATGGCCGAGACGTGCGGATACATGGCCGTGGCCTGCCAAGCCGGTCCGACGCCCAGAATGCTCAGATCCCGGGGAATGTCCAGCCCGAGGCGGTAGGCGAAATTGATGATGTTGCGCGAGGCGCCCATGCCGGCGCAGATCATGGCGGTTGGACGTTCCTCTGCGGCCATGATCCCTTTGAACCAGGCGAACTTCAGGTCCCGCTCGTTCGGGCCGTGCGTGTCATTGTGGATCCACTCCTCGCGACAGGTCAGCGACAGCATGCCTACCCCCTGGCGGAACCCCCGGTTCACCAGATTGTGGGCATCAAACTGCAGTGGCCCCACATGCAAGGCCACATTCCGGTGCCCGCCATCGGAGAAAACCTTCAGACCGTCGTGGACGCCCTTTACAAAATCGGTGCGCACGCTGAACTCGTGCGGTTCCTCGAACTTGACAAAAGGAAAGTCGTGATGGGTCGCCAGCCAGCTCTTGAACTGTGTCTGGTGATCCCGAAGGTAGCCAGCCAAAACAACTCCGCCGACATAGCCCGAGGCCAGAATGTCCGGCACGCAATCCTTGCCGCTGTCGGGATCAACGAACTCGATGCGGTATTTGATTGCCCGGGCTTCGCAATAGCTGATGAAGTCAACCACCAGACCACCCAGCGCTCCCGACGACATGATCAGCCCGGGTGAGTCGTTGACGATCAAGCCGATCGCGTCTTTGCGTTTGGACTTCAGCAGCTGAGCGATGGTGTTGGACTGGTAGTTCAGCTTGTCGGCGATGCGGCGGATCTCGGCGCGCTTTTTCTCGCCGACCCGGCCCGTGCCGTTCAGGGCGGCCGAGACCGTGACCACCGACACGCCCGCCTGCTCCGCTATTTGCCTTAATCCAACCCTGGCCATGGATGCTCTCGTTCCCTTGCTTGCTTAACCGTTAAGGCGACTGTAGCCGCCGTACAGGCGATGTCAAGACTGAATGGGGAAGAAAACACCGAGATCGAGACCATGCCGGCCTGATGGAAACGGTAGCCGGCGTACCAGTCCCGCAGTTCAACGAGCGTCTTCTCGTCAAAACAACGCCTCGTGGTTTTTCTGCAATCCTCCCACCGGGGGACCAGCGTTGGCCCTGGCTTAATCCACGTATTCCAAGTTTGCATCCGGCAGCCCTTTGGCGGCGGCCTGGCCGGCGGCTTCGCCCATGGGCACGGCATCGCCGATGACGCGATAGCTGGAGTGGGCCAGGAAGTCGCCGCAGATGCAGCGACCGGCCATCATGAGGTTGTGGAAGTCCTTGCTGATCAGGGCGCGAAGGGGAATGTCGTAGGGCTGGGTACGATACTTGCCGCTGGAGGCGATGCCTTTACATTTGTCGGGATCGGGAGAGTGGACGTCGATCGCGAAGGTGCACGTGCAGACCGCATCCTCGAATCTGGCGCCCGCAAGCAAAACGGTGGCGATGCCCGGCGCCGCGGCTCCGGAGTTCGGCAAGATGGTCCGCTGGAACACCGGCTACCAGCTGATCCAGCCTAAAGCCGCGCCCATGTCGCAGCGACGACGATGGTCCGAGT
>JBFJXC010000276.1:0-5722 GCA_041623325.1 Lentisphaeria bacterium
ACCTGGACCTGCTCTGCGAGCAAATCAAGGAGGTGGTCCGGCTCTACCCCAACTGCGACGGAATCTTCCTGGACATTATCAGTCAAAACCAATGCTGCTGCAAATGGTGCCTGGCCTCCATGGAACAGAACGGCCTCGATGCCATGAAGGAGGAAGACCGCAAGACCAATGCCCGCATGGTCCTCGAAAAATACTACCGGGCCACCACCGCCGCCGCCAAGGTCGACGACCCGAACATGCGCGTCTTCCATAACAGCGGCCATATCACCAAGGGCGACACCGATATCCTCAAATACTTCAGCCATCTGGAACTCGAATCCCTGCCTACCGGCGGCTGGGGCTACGACCACTTCCCCCTCTCCGCCAAATACTGCACCCAGCTCGACAAGGACTTCCTGGGCATGACCGGCAAGTTCCACACCACCTGGGGTGAGTTCGGAGGCTACAAACATCCCAACGCCTTGCGCTACGAATGCGCCGCCATGATCGCCATGGGGGCCAAGTGCAGCGTGGGCGACCAGCTGCATCCCTGTGGACAATTGGACGAAAGCACCTACGAGCTGATCGGGGCGGCCTACGCCGAGGTCGAGGCCAAAGAGACCTGGTGCGACAATGTCAAACCCGTCTCGGATATCGGCCTGCTCTCCAGCATCGCCGTGGGCGGTTCTTCCGAGCGGGAAAGCGGCGCGGACACTGGGGCCGGGCGAATCCTGCTGGAGAGCCACATGCTTTTCGATATCCTGGATGCGGAGATGGACTTCTCGCCCTACAAGGCCTTGCTCCTGCCCGACGATGTCCGGGTGGATTCCACTCTAAAGGCCAAGATCGACGCCTATCTGGCCGCCGGCGGCAAGCTGATCCTAAGCGGCGACAGCGGCCTGAACGAGGATGGCACCGCCTTCCTGTGGGACATCGGCGCGGAGTTCGAGGGCAAAAGCGAGTTCTGCCCCGACTATGTCTTGCCAGTGGAGGGCGTGCGCCCCTCCTTCTGCAACTCCCCGCTGGTCATGTACCAGCCCTCCAACCGCATCAAAGCTACGGCTGGCCAGTCGCTGGGGGATACCTTCGATTCCTACTTCAACCGCACCTTCCGTCACTTCTGTTCCCACCAGCACACCCCGTATCAAAACCAAGCCTCCGGCTACGACTGCGGCGTGATCAGCGGCAGCGTTCTGTATCTGGCCCATCCGGTGTTCTCCATCTATGCGGCCTACGGCGCCGTGGCCTACAAGGAGTATGCCGTCAACGCCATCAGGCGGTTCCTCGGCAACGACATCTCCGTGAACACCAACATGCCCTCGACCGCCCGCTTGAGCTTGATGAGGCAGCCGCAGGAAGACCGCTACGTTCTGCATCTGCTCTACGCCAATACGATCTCACGCGGTGGCACCTTGCAGCTATCCGGCGGCACCACCAGTGCGACCAAGCCCATCGAGGTGATCGAAGAACTGATGCCGTTGCGGAATTCGACGGTCTCGGTCAAGGTTCCCGAAGACATTTCCGGGGTCACCTTGGAGCCGCAGGGGCTGGACGTCCCCTTCACCCGCAACGGCGACCGCATCGAGATCCAGGTCGACGAGTTCGTCTGCCATCAGATGCTGGTTCTCAGCTACTGATTTGGGATGCGGCAATCCCTTGCCGCGCGCCATGGTCCTCGGATTCGACAACGTCCCTGGAGATGCGGCAATCCCTTGCCGCCCGCTATCGGCTTTTTCGACACAGCCGAATCAAGGTTGGCGCTTTGGGAAAAGCGCACCTCCAGGGTCCCTGTTGCCTCCGAAAGACCCCCCCTGATCCCGATCCCCTGATCAAGGGACGGATCAGGGGATGGATCAAGGGACGGATCAAGGGATGGATCAAGGGATGGATCACGGTTTCTGGAGATGCGGCAATCCCTTGCCGCCCGCCGGGGTCTTTGGATTCGGCAGCGTGCCTGGAGCTGCCCGTCGGCCGGGCGTTTTTTTCAATCGGGTGTATGGTAGCGGTTTTTCAAAATAAGCCGCATGATTGAGCTGAGAGGAGAGGCAGATGGGCAAGGTGGTTCTGGTTACCGGAGGGGGCGGGTTCCTGGGCTCGCATCTGTGCGATCGCTTGTTGGCCGAAGGCAATGAAGTGATCTGCCTGGACAACTTCTTTACCGGCGCCAAGCGCAACATCTACCACTTGCTGGACAACCCCAGGTTCGAACTGATCCGCCACGACGTGACCTTCCCCATTTTCCTGGAAGTGGACCAGATCTACAATCTGGCCTGTCCCGCCTCCCCGATTCATTATCAGTTCGATCCGGTCCAGACCACCAAGACCAGCGTGCACGGGGCCATCAACATGCTGGGGCTGGCCAAGCGCGTGAAGGCCTCGATTCTGCAGGCTTCGACCTCCGAGGTCTACGGCGATCCTGACGTCCACCCCCAGACCGAGGATTATTGGGGCCACGTCAATCCCATCGGACCGCGCTCTTGCTACGACGAGGGCAAGCGCTGCGCGGAAACCCTGTTTTTCGATTACCACCAGCAGCATGGGGTGGACATCAAGGTCATCCGCATCTTCAACACCTACGGCCCCCGCATGCATCCCAACGACGGTCGCGTGGTCAGCAATTTCGTCCTGCAGGCCCTGAAGGGCGAGGACATTACGTTGTACGGCGACGGCAGTCAGACCCGTTCCTTCGGGTATGTGGACGACCTAATCGAGGCCATGATCCGCATGATGGCCACCCCCGCCGGGGTGACCGGCCCGGTCAACATCGGCAATCCCGAAGAGTTCACCATCCGGCAGTTGGCCGAGCTGGTCATTGAGCTGACCGGCTCCAAGTCCAAACTGGTCTTCCGGGAACTGCCCGTCGACGATCCCCGGCAACGCTGCCCGGACATCAGCAAGGCCAAAGAAATCCTGGGCTGGCAGCCGACTGTCAAGCTGCGCGAGGGCTTGCAAAAGACCATCGCCTATTTCGACGCCTACCTGGCCGAGGATGCCTGACCCAGCCTCTCATTTTTCGTTATCGGCAGTAGGAGAGCAGTTAGATGAAATTAGATAGTTTGAACGATCCGTCGGTGGAGAACCGCCTGGCGAGCATTCGCGCCCTGGGCCCGGCGGTGAAGCAGGCAGTGGCGGTGACGGACGAGGTGAACAACCACGTTCATACCATTTACTCTTTCAGCCCGTATTCCCCGACCATGGCCGCCGTGAAGGCCGCCCAGGCTGGCCTGCAGGCGGTGGGCATCATGGACCACGATTCAGTGTCCGGCTGCGCGGAAATGCTGGAAGCCTGCAAGGCGATCGACATCGCCTCTACCACAGGCTTCGAGATGCGCGTCTACATGGACGGCACCGCCGTTGAGGGCCGCAAAACCAACAATCCCGACACCATCAACAACAGCTACATCGCCATCCATGGCGTGCCGGCCACCCAGTTCGAGACCGTCAAGGCCTTCCTGAAGCCCATGACCGAAGCCCGCATCCAGCGCGACCGCCTGCAAGTCGAGAAGCTGAACGGGATTCTGGCCGGGCTGGGGGCCCCTATCCTGGACTTCGACCGGGATGTTTGCGCAATATCCCAGGCGGACAGCGGCGGCTCCATCACCGAGCGCCATATTCTCTATGCCCTGGCCTTGAAACTGGTGGAGACCTACGGCAAGGGCCAGGCCCTGCTGGATTTCGTCAGCCAGAAGATGGGTATCGCTGTTCCGGCCAAGGTGCAGGACTTTCTGCTAGACCTGGACAATCCCCACTACGAATATGATCTGCTCGGGATTTTTAAATCCACCCTGGTGCCAAGCATCTTCATCCAACCGGACGCCCGCGAGTGCATCTCGGTCTACGAGGCGGTGGCCTTTGCCAACTCCATCGGGGCCATCCCGTCCTACGCCTATCTGGGCGATGTCGGCGAGTCGCCCACCGGCGACAAGAAGGCCGAGAAGTTCGAGGACGACTACCTGGACGAGCTGATTCCGGAACTGAAGAAGATCGGGTTCAAGGCGGTGACCTACATGCCGCCCCGGAATACTCTCCAGCAGCTGCTGCGTCTGCAGAAACTCTGCGCCGACAACGAGCTGATGGAGATCAGCGGGGTGGACATCAACAGCTCCCGGCAGGTCTTCAACTGCCCGATCATCATGACTCCGGAGTTTCGGCACCTGACCCAGTCCACCTGGGCCCTGATCGCTCACGAGAAGTTGGCCGCCGCCAAGCCCGAGTATGCTCTGTTCAACCCGCTAAACCCCTTGGCTGGCCTGCCGTTGGCCGAGCGCATCGCCCGCTACGCGGCCATCGGTCGCCAGATCGACAACCGCCACCCCGAAAAGGCCATCAACCTGGCCGATTTTTGATCGGAATGTGGGAGGCAGCCTCCGGTCGGCACTAGGGTGCCACGGGGCCGCCGACCCTTCGAAGGCGTTCCGCCAGCGCTTCGTACTGAGGCGATATCTGGGCCTGCCGTTGGCGGACGGCCCGCAGTTTTTCGCGGATCTTGTCACGTTGTTTTTCAATCACCGCCTCTTCCTGCTCCCAGTTTCGTAGAGTTCGACGCGCCTGGGAAGGATCGATCACCTCAACAGCGTCTTGCGGGGGTCTGGGCATGTGGTAGAGGTGAAACCCGGGATAATCGCTGCCGAACGGCAGTCTCCGGATCGGCACATAGCGCAACGTCGATTCATATTCCAGCGAGAGACGCAGGTCGTCTAGCAGGTCCAGGCGGTTCAGAAGCAACTCTTCATACTGTTGCAGCTCCTCCCTAGCCTGCCGGAGGTCCGTCATCTCCAGCTTGTACGTGTCTTCCAGCCTTTGCGCACTGACGTAATGATCCTTCAGGCTTTGGTAGCGCTGACCTTCAAGCGAGATATGCAGCCAGTCATCGTATTGCCGATCTGGCACCCCTCGGACGATTCTGTCTTTTGGCAGTTCCGCGACAGTTCGTCGGTTCTGATACAGAACCGCCTGCTCCTGGGTTACCATATACAGCTGCTGCAAATATGTTTCTGGATTTTCCTCGAAAGCCTTGAAGCGCCCCAGTCCCGTGTGCAACTCGGATTGTTTGTCCAAAATGAGCCTGAGAATGCGTCGTCGCTGCTCATTCTGCTTTCTCAGTTCCATCTCAAGGTGCACAATCTGGTTCGTCCACTCTTTTTCCAGCTTTCGGGAACGACTGCGCGAAATCTTGTTCACATATTTATAGATCGGGCGCACCATGACAGTGCCAGCGGACGCTTCCGTCCCTTTAAATTGGAGGGGGTTTTCAGAGCGTTTGACCTTGATGGGAATTAGCTGCTCGCCAGTCTTGATGCGGAACTCGATACAGGTGTCAAACTGGACGGCGGCCCGGGCAGAATACAATCGTACCAAATCGTTGTGGATTCTTTTCAACTCAAGGTCGCTTTGCTCGGCGTCATGCTTAAGCCTGGCAATGTGGCCTTCCAGAAACGCGATTACATCGGTACGGGTATTGAAACCGTTGCGGGGCGCGTCGTAGGTGATGGAGTCGGTAAAAACGGTCAACCAGTCGGGGTGGCCCTCCTTGATTTCGGCCTCGACGATCTCGCCTTTGAGCAGGACCCTTTTGGCCTGTCTGCTTTGCCAGAGGGTGGCCTCGTCGCCGGTGACCATATACAGCTGCCGGTAGGCGTCCGCATCCGCGACTGCCACGAAACAGGTCACCAGAACCATCAGCCCCGACAACCCCGTTGAGCATTTTGTTTTCATACTGGCCCCTATGGCTCTTAGGTTCCCC
>JBFJXC010000277.1:0-5720 GCA_041623325.1 Lentisphaeria bacterium
GAGACGATCGGACAAGGGAAGGACGGGGGAAACGTCAAAAGGAAAACGTCAAACGCCCAACGGCCAACGGGAACAACGAGACGAAGGGACAACCGCCAGGTTCGTGTCCCGCTATCGTGTTCCGTGATCGTGTCCCGTGATCGTGCCCCGTGATCGTGCCCCGCCCCCCCCGCGCGGCGGGGGGGGGCCTGAACCCCTGAAACCTTTGGTGTCTTTTCAGGTCAGGCTCAGGGCTGGTCCATGGCCTCCGCCTCCGGCTTCTCCGCAACAGGAACTTTGATCAGGTCGTCGCGCTCGACCAGAACCGCGCTCACGCTGTAGGCCGGGACCCGATAGACCCAGCCGTCGAGGCGCTGCTTGAGCGCGGCCAGTTTGGCCCGCTTGTCGGCCTTGGCCTTTTCGAACTCGGCGTCCTTCTTGGCCTTGTCCTGGTCGGACTCGCCCTCGGCGGCCTGGCGCGTTTCGGGAAGGGTCAGGTCGACGGCGACGGTCAGGTAGGTGTTGCCGTCCGGGGCCTTGCTGCCGATGCTCACGGTGTAGACGAAGCCGTCCTCGTCCTGGACAGTGAAGACGATGGGCTTGTCCAGGCCGGTTTCGGCGGGAGCCAGCTTGGGGTCGGCCACGTCCACGAAGGAGGCATAGGAGAAGGCGCTGGCGACGGAGCGGATCTTGCTGTCGTCGGGCTCCCGGCCCTCTTCAAGACCGGTCAGGGCCATGTCCTGGCCCGGCTCGGGGCTTTTCAGCGCCCATTTCGTTTTGCCCTCGGAGGCGAGGGAGGCGCGGACCAGCTTGCCGGTTTTGAAGAACTCCTTGTCGAGCCAGTCGGCGCCCTCGGGGCGGATGGAGCTGAAGGTCTTGGAGACCAGGGCGATGCGGTCGGCGCCCTGCGTTTGCGGAACCCGCACATAGCGTCCGTCCGGCCAGCCGCCGGAAGGCAGGCCCATCATGGGGGGCTGCTGGCCGGTGCTCTTGCGCATGTGCTCCTTGCCGAGCACGAGGCGGGCCAGGCGGGCGCCGTCCGCACCCAGAAAGTCCACGCGGGTGCCGGCATGGCCGTCCTCATCGGGTCCGAGCAGGTTCAGACGGCCGTACTGGGAGGGGCCAACCTGGAGATCCTGCGCGGCGCTCAAGTCGAGCAGGTCGCGCAAGAACGTGTTGATGGCCGCATAGTCGGCCGAATAGCCGAAGCGCTCCTCCACGCACCAGCCGGTCTCCTTTTTGACCAGGGTCACCGCGCCGTCCGCGCCGGCGATCTCAAGGCGCTTCACCTCGTTGACCGGGAAGTCCGGCAGCACCAGGTTTGCGGATCCGGTGGTCTCCGCCTGCCAGCCCCGGTCCCGGCTGCGCTTCACCAGCAGCCCGGCCCCGAGCACGATCACGGCTACAGCCAACAACAATACCAACTGCTTCTTATTCATTTCTTCACCATCCTCCGACGTCGAACGACTGCCAGCGCAATACCCCCAAGCGACACCAGTAGGGGCATCAGGGTGATATTGGCCCACTTCAGGCGGTTCTCCAAGGCATTGATATCCCGCCGCAACTCCTTGCGCACCTCCTTCAGCTCCACTCGGATTCGCGCCCGGCTTTCCTGGAAGCGGGCGATCTCCTCGCGCTGCTCCTGGGAGATGATCATCTTCTGGTCCTGGCTCTTGTGCCGCTGCAGCTCACCCAGCTTGCGCTCGGCCTCGGCCAGTTCCTCCTCCAGCTTCTGGATCTTGGCCTGGTAGCGCTGCTGGGCCTCGGCCTGCATCCGGTTGACCACCTCGAAGGGGCGGCGCAGGGCGCCACGGCTGCGGATGCTCAGCAGCCGGTCGTCGCCGCCCAGCTGCTCCACCAGGTTCTGGACCAGGTTCAGATTGTCGCTGATCGGCATGGCCACCCGCTGCCCGAAGAAGGCGTTGCGGTACTGCACGCAGAAGCTGTCGTAGAGCAGGTCCGAATCGGCCACCAGCACCACCGCGCTGCTGCCCTCCTGCAGGGTGTCCGCCTTGGACACGTCCTTTTCGTCCGTCTCCAGCCCCTTGGGGAAGGCGGTCTTGAAGGTGCCGCTCAGGCGCACGGCCAAGGCCTGCTCCTTACCTGAAGGCTTGAACTGGTTCACCAGGTACTGGCCGGACATCTGGGCGCTCATGGAGGAAACCAGCTGCGACTCACGGCTGCTGCGCAGCAACACCAGGCGCTCCATACCGGACGCCCCCTCCCCGGTAAACGCCCCGACAAAGGGAAGAATCAGGTTCTCGAGCTGGCTGATGGACGGGTCGTCGGCGTTGACGGCCTGCCGGTTCAGGCTCAGAACCGGCAACGTTTCGCTCACGTCGCCTCCCTGAGCCCCCATCCGGGTCTTGTAGGTCATGTCCGCGACCACCTGGGTCGTGTCGAGAGCCACCCCCCATTTGTCCAAAAGCTTATCCAGCGTGGAAGGCTGGGCCTGGCCAAAGGGCATGCCGCCCTGGGGCGGATTCAGGCTCATGTCCACATAGCTCATCGGATCCAGGAAGGCCAGCAAGCGCCCGCCGCGCAGGACGAACTGGTCAATGGCGAACAGGGTCTGGTCGGAGAGCTGTTTGGCATGGGCCAGCACCAGCACGTCGATGTCCGAGGCAATCGCCTCGGCGTCGGTCTCGACCTCGCGCACTTCGAAATCCTTTTTCAGCTCGCTCACGAACAGCCAGGCGGGGGTCTGCTGGCGGCGCATGTTGGGCATCATGGCCTGCTGGGGCGAGACGCCACCCATGACCGGCAGCGAACTCATGATGCCGACCACCGGCTTTTCGGGGTGCTGCAGCCGATAGACCGCCCGGGTCAGATCGTACTCCAGCAAGGTTTCCCGGTCGGGCGACAGAAACGGGATACTCACGGTCTCATCCAGGAAGGAAATGGCCAAGCCCAGATAAACCGTATCCTGAAGGCCGATCATCTGGCCGGTCACGCCGTCCAGATTGGCCGAGTCCTCCGCATCCGTATCGGGCTGGGGATCCAGCATCTTGACCACCAGCTTGCCCCCGGAGGCCTGCCGGTACTCCTTTAAGAGATCCTCCACCCGGCGGGCGTAATTTTTTAAATAGACGGGCATCTGGGCGGCGTCTTTGCTGTAGTAGAACCGGATTTCCATAGGAGAATCCAACTCCTTGAGGATCGCCCGGGTTCCCTTGGAAAGGGTGTACAGCTTCTCCTCGGTCAGATCCAGGCGCCCGCTAAAGGCCCCGACCACCACATTCAAGGCCACCAGCAGCACCGCCATGGCCGCGATGCCCACGGTGCTGAACAGGTAGGTTTCCGTAAAACGATTCTTGCTTTTCATCTTGATAAAACTCCTCTGTCTATCCGACCCGGTGGCACCGAAGGATCACCCCGGTGGTAAACAGCGAAAAGACCATCACGGAGGCGAAGTAGGCCATGTCGCGCAAATCCACCACCCCGCGTTGCAAGCCGTCGTAGTGGGGCATGACGCTGAAGTTGGCCACCCCGTCCACCAACCAGGCCGGCGCCCAGTTCACCAGCATGGCGGTTACCGGGGGCCAACCGCACAGAACCAGGAACAGGCAGACGACCACCGAGGTGATGAAGCTGACCACCTGGTTGCGGGTCATGGACGAGGTCATGGAGGTGACCGCCAGGTAGGTGCCGGCCAGCAGGAAGCTGCCGACGTAGCCGGCGGCAATCACCCCGCCGTCCGGGTCGCCCAGAAAGGCGACGGTGATGATCATGGGGAAGGTCAGCGCCATGGCCAGAGCCAGAAAGGCCCAGGCGGCCAGAAACTTGCCCACGATGGCCTGCCAGCCGCTGATCGGCATGGTCAGCAGCAGTTCCAGCGAGCCGCTGCGGCGCTCCTCGGACCACAGCCGCATCCCCACGGCGGGCACCAGAAACAGGTACAACCAGGGATGCCAGAGGAAAAAGGAGGCCATGCTGGCCTCGCCGCGGGCGAAGAAGTTGCCCATCATGAAGGTGAAGAAACCGGTCAGCAACAGGAAGATGACCATGAACACGTAGGCCACGGGGCTGGCAAAGTAGCTGCCCAACTCCCGTTTGGCGATGACCCAGATATTCGACAAGGCACTCATAGGGCTTGCCCCTCCTTGGATGTTTCCGAAACGGTGATGGTGCGGAAGACGTCGTCCAGCCGCCCCGGCTGGGTATGCAGTTCGTCGAAGGCGACGCCCTCTTTCTGAAGCGTGGCGGCCAGGCTGGCGGCCAAGGGGCGGGGTTTGTCCTCGGCGTCCCGCTTGGGAACCACCTGCAAGAGCGCTGAGGCGGCGTCCTGCTCCATTACAAAGCAGGTATCCACCTCGTCCAGCTTCGCGACCAGCGCCGTGACCTCCTGGGCCTCCCGGTCCCGCACCCGGACCACCACGGACCCGGCCTGCCTGGAGCGGTTCTTCAGCTCGGATGGCCGGCCGTTGAACACCAGCTTGCCCCGGTCGATGATGATCACCCGGGAGCAGACCGCATCCACTTCCTCCAGAATGTGGGTGGAGATGATGATCGCCTTGCTCTCGCCCATGCGCTTGATCAGATTGCGGACCTCGTGCTTCTGGTTGGGGTCCAGGCCGTCGGTGGGCTCGTCCAGAACCAGCACGGGCGGATCGGCCAGAATGGACTGGGCGAAGCAGGTGCGGTGCCGGTAGCCCTTGGAGAGGGTCTCGATGGTCTGGTGGCGGACCGGCTCCAGAAAACAGGTGTCGATCACCTTGTCCACCGCCTCCTGCCGGGCCTTCCCACGCAATCCGTGCAACTCGGCCACGAACTTCAAAAAGCCCTGCACGGTCATTTCCGGATAGGCCGGGGCGTTTTCGGGCAGATAGCCCACGGCCGCCCGGGCCGCGATGCCGTCGTCCATAATGTCGTGACCATCGATGGTCACCGTCCCCCCGGACGGCGGCAGAAAGCCGGTAATCATCCGCATGGTGGTGGACTTGCCGGCCCCGTTCGGCCCCAGAAACCCGAGAACTTCGCCCCGTTTGACTTCAAACGAGACGCCGTCCACGGCCAGTTTCGGGCCGAACCATTTGACTAGGTTCTGAGCCTTGATCATGCCTTTGCCTCTCTGCTTAGCTTCAACGCCTGACTTACCGGCCCCGACCGCCGTCGCCGCCAAAGACCGGCACACTCACGCAATGGATTGAAAGGCCCTAAGACACCGTCCAAGCCACCGGGTTCCAAACTGGTCGAGAGAAAAAACATGAAAGGAGGTGCAGAAAGGGGGTGGGCACAGAGGCTGTGGCGCCAGCCTGGTCGGTGGCAGGCCGCGTGCCAGGGGCAACGGTTTACTGTTCGGGGTTCGGGTCGCGCGTCAGTGCATCCAGACGCTTCTGGATGAGGCTGTCCCGCTGCTTCTGCCGCTGCTCAAGCATGGTGCGAAGCTGCTCCAACTGGAGACTCATGCGCTCCAGTGCCTGCCGGCGTTGCTGCAGGTTCTCGTCGAATGTTTTCCGCAGCCGGGCTTCCAGCTGCTGGCGCAAGGCCTCCTTCTGCTCGCCCTCCGCCTGTCGGTAGGCCGAGGCCAGTCTGCCGATTTCCTTGTCCCCGGGCGACGCGGCTTCCGTGCCAGCCTTGCCAAAACGCTTGTCTAGCTGCTGATGAATCTCCCGGCGAAACTGTGCCGGCGCCGAACGGCGCAATTCCATGAGGCGCTCGAACTCTTCGGGATCTTCCACCTTGAGCCGTTGCAACCATTCCCGGACCGGCGTGCCCATCCGCTTGTCCCCACCCTGCCA
>JBFJXC010000278.1:0-5717 GCA_041623325.1 Lentisphaeria bacterium
CAACCCGGCTACGAGCACGTCGTGGCCTCGGCCCAATCGACCGACTGGGATTATCAGATCCTGCAGACGGTGGAGTGCAAGTACTTCCCCCAGGTGTTGCGGGACTGGCCGCCCCTCGGAGTGGCGAAGGGATCCGTCCGGCAGTGGATTCAGCCCTGCTCGCGGCCCCAATCATTTTAAAGGCCTCCGGCCTCTATGATTCTGCCCACTTGGCCCCATACGCCGCCACCATCGAGGCTCGCTATGGCTCGCGACCAACCCCAGGCAAGCACCTCGGCTCGTTGCCTGGATGGCTGAAGCGGCCCATGGCCCGGGCCCTTATGAACAGTCCTTTCTTCATCCGCCATGTCGTATTGGACCGCTGGTTTCTGCAACGCAATGGGTGAAGTTGAGAGGGGGTATGGACATCCTTGGCGACCAGGCGGTTTCTGACACGCCTTCTTTTCACCCAAAATCGGGCTGACATCCCTGGCAAGTCCAATATCTCACCCACAGAAAAAACGACTTGTCTTTGTGAAAGGCGCACTCGAACACCTCGTGTGACCAAGAAAGCCTCCACCGGATTGCGTTCCCCAACCAGCCTAGGGAGCACCCCTAGGCCATTGCCGGGAGCCCCCCCGATTGCGGCACCCTCCGACCTCGTCTAGGGTAGAAACATGTCGTCAAGCGGCCACGAAACAGGGCCTTAAACGAGGATATAAAAGTCAGAGCCAGAGGGGGAACCAGGACCGATGAATTGCGAAATCAAAAAAGCGGCAAGGACGATGACAATCGCGGACCCAAATGGGTTGCATGCGCGTGTGGCAGCCATCTTTTGTAGGGCGGCCTTGGATTTCAAATCGTCGATCACGGTGTCAAACGCCAACGGGGTGGCGGATGGCAAAAGCTTGATCTCTTTGCTTCTGCTGGGTGCGCAGAGCCGCAGCGCGGTAACGGTGCACGTTCAGGGCGAAGACGCTCCGGAAGCGTTGCAAACCTTGGAGGTGATCCTCCAAGGGTATCCGTCCAAGAACGAAACCCGTCGGCCTGCCGTGGCCTCGGCAGCGGCTTGAGCTTCACGCCCCGCCCAAAAAACTCGAAAAACCTTTTACCAACTGGGTAGACGCTATCCTAAAGCTAAGTATGTTATGTGCTCGCTTTCGGTTACCCCGTGGTGTAATGGTAGCACAACAGGTTTTGATCCTGTTAGTTCTGGTTCGAGTCCAGGCGGGGTAGCCATTTTCCAAGGTTCATCTCCAAGAAGTGGGAGCTGGACCTTTTTTTGTGCCCTTACTCCATACAAGCAACGAGCCAACGATAGATTTTTCCGTAGCCTCCTTGAAAGGGGCACTGGCACCCTGCCATCCCCCGCTTACCGTTACGATTTTTCCATGAATTCACACGCCATCACGATTCTGGATCTGCCGCGCCTCCTGGAACTCGTGGCGCAGTACGCACACACCCGGCTGGGACAAGATTTGATTGGAAAGCTCAAGCCGGACCGCCGCCTGGAAAACATTACCCGCCGACACGGACTTTATCGCGACCTGATGGGGCTGTATCAATCCGGCACCGACCTGCCCTCGGCCGAATTCGCCAGCGTCTCCGCTCTGCTGCGGATGCTGGAGCCAGCCGGCGCGGTTGCGGCGGGAGACGACCTCGTGACCTGCTGTCGTCTCCTTGAAGTATGCAGCCAGGTCAAACGATTCCTGGCTGGGGACGCTTGCCTGGAGGCCACCGCTCTCCAGAAACTGGCTAGCCAGATGACTCTACTGCCCGATTTGCACCGTAGCCTCCACAAGGCGTTGGAGGCCGACGGCACCATCAAAGACGATGCCAGCGAAACGCTGCGCCGATTGCGCAAGCGCAGCCGCACCCTCACCGTGCAGATGCAAACCCTGCTAGAAGGCATACTCCAAAATAGTGACATGCAGGCCCTGGTGCAGAGCCAGTTTGTCACCATCCGCAGCGGGCGCTACGTCATTCCGGTCAAGCGTGAATTCAAAAGCCGGGTCAACGGCATAGTCCACGACCACTCGGACAGCGGCCAGACCCTGTTCATCGAACCGGCTGCGTCAGTCCCCCTCGGCAATGAATTGGCTGAAACCCTCCTGCAGGAAAAAGACGAATGCCGGCGTATCCTGATCCGCCTCAGCGACGAGGTCAGAACCTGCTCGGTCCACATCCGGGAGAACGAACGGGTGCTGAGCGAGTACGATGCCGCCCAAGCGGTCAGCCGCTGGGCCGTCGGCTATGGCTGCCGCTTGCCCGTGTTCGGCAAATGCCTCATCCTCAGAGGCGCCCGCCACCCCCTGCTGGCCCACCAGTTTCGCCAGCAGGACAACCCCGAACAGCTTATCCCCCTGAACCTGGCTCTTGACACCGACCTGCGCGTGCTGGCCATTACCGGCTCAAACAGCGGAGGCAAAACCGTGGTCCTGAAAACCGTGGGGCTTCTGACCCTGGCCGCCCAGGCGGGGCTGCCCATTCCAGTGGAAGAGGGAAGCGAGATGCCGCTGTTCGACCATGTCTTTGCCGACATTGGCGACGAGCAGTCCATCGCCGAAAACTTGAGCACATTCACCGGCCACCTCACCCAGATTCAGGCAGTCTTGAAGGGAGTCGCCCATGGCCGCAGCCTGGTCCTGCTCGACGAACTGGGATCCGGAACCGATCCGCTGGAGGGCGGCGCCCTGGCCTGCGCCATTCTCGAGGACCTTTCGCACCAGCCGGCCCTGACCCTGGCCACCACCCACCTCGGCGTCGTCAAAACCTTTGTTCATGAGCACCGCGCCATGCTCAACGCGGCGGTGCGCTTCAATCCGAAAACCCTGCAACCCGACTACATTCTCGAGGTCGGCCAACCCGGTGCCAGTCACGCCTTCAGCATCGCCAAACGTCTGGGCCTTCCCGCACGGGTTCTGAGCCAGGCCGAAAAAATGCTCAACAGCGACCATTTGAAGTTGGAGGGCATCATTGCCCAGCTGGAGGAGGACCAGCGCCAGGCCGCCCACCAGGAAAGGACGGCCCAAGCGGTACTCAGCGACCTCAAACGCGACCGCAACGAATTGCGGGATGAGCTAAAAAAGCTCCGGCAGGAGCGGCGGCGTCTGATGCACGAGGCCTATCAGCAAGCTGCCAACACGGTCGAGAATACTCGCGAACAGATGGAAAAACTCCTGAACGAGCTGCACCGGACAGGTCTGAGCCAGGACCTGAAGGAATGTGAAAAGCACCTGCGTCAGACCGTGGCGGCCAAACAGGAGAAGCTGGCCCGCTCCATCGACCACACCCGCCCCCGTCCCGCGGAACCACTCAAGGCGACCGAACTGGCAATCGGCCAAAAAGTCTGGATCGAGAAGTTACAGAGCAATGGGCGAATCGTGGAATTGCCGGACCATAAGCGCCACGTGATGGTGGAGGTCGGCCATGTGCGCTTCACCGTCAAACGATCTGAGCTGGGCAGGCACGACCGGGATCAGCCGGAGCAAAAGCCGGTCATCGGCGTTTCCCGTCCAAGGGCATCGGGAGCGACCAAGACCGAACTCAACCTCATCGGCCTGAGAACCGACGAGGCCATCCCCAGGCTCGATCATTTTCTCAACCAGGCCGCGCTGGCCGGCTTACACGAAATCCGTATCGTGCACGGTTTCGGTACGGGGCGCTTGCAGCGAGCGGTGCACGAGCATCTGCGCAGCATTGAAACCATCAAATCCTTTCGCCTGGGCGTCCACGGCAAAGATCCTGGCGGGGCCGGCGCCACCATCGTCAATCTCGAACGACCCTGACACAAATATCACGTGCCTTTCACTTCCCACCACGCGTGAAACGAAGTGAAGAATGTGATTATAGTACCGGAGATATTCCACATCGATCCTTGGGGGACGAATGTCAAAGCCGCCAGAGTCTGTGACCATCCGCAAGATCGTCTCCGGCGGTCAGACCGGTGCCGACCGCGGCGGGCTTGAGGCCGCCATGGCTTTAGGCATACCCCACGGCGGGTGGTGCCCACGGGGCCGACTGGCCGAGGACGGCCACATTCCCGACCGCTACCGCCTCCAGGAGAACAACTCGGCCAAGTACATCGTCCGCACCCGCCAGAATGTGGCCGACTCCGATGCCACGCTCGTCTTCACCGAAGGCTCCCCCGTGGGAGGGTCGCGCTCGACCATGGAACTGGCCCAAGGTCGCTCGCGCCCCTGCCTCCACATGGATTTGAAAACCGGAGACAACGACACCCTGGCCCGTGTCCTGGCCGACTGGCTGCTTGAGATTCAGGATTCCCTTCCCCCTGCTCTGCCGGGGTTTCCCTTTCAATCCCAAGGCCTGATTCTGAACGTAGCCGGCTCCCGTGAAAGCCAGTCCCCCGGAATCCAGGCGCGAGTCCGCCGAATCCTCATCGCCGCCCTGACACTTCCTCAACCCGAATGCGACTGACCGCGCGCCACTGGCCGCCCGGAGAAACCCCCTGCATGCCCGTTTCGGCCGCCGGCAACGGCACGTTTGGCGCATTGACCAGCCAGGTCTGCGGTTCGGGGCAGACAAAGCCCTGGCCGCCATCCCCGTTCCAAAGCATCCAAAAACCAAACTTTTCATCCACCTGGTATACAAGGCGCAACCCTTGACGTCGGTCGGTGATGACCGCCTGACTGAATCCATCCTGCGGTGCGGCCACATAGTGGGCGGATATCGGCGCGGCGGTAGGATGGACCCCCTCCTCCAAAAGCTCCTGGTCCCTCTCACCCAGCGGCAGTTGTCCGCCAGTGGGTAGCATGCGCTGCTTGTCCATCTCCCAGCGCCCGGACCCGATGCTGACCTGCATAACACAATCATCGGGAGAGCTGTCAGGCGCGAAGGGAATGCGAAAGGCGGTATGAAAGCCCAACCCCATCGGCATGGGCTCGGGGCTCAAATTACGGATGCATACCTCCTGTTCCAGGCCACCCGCCGACAACCGATAGGTCAGGTGGAAGTCGAATTCATGCGGAAAATGGCGAAAGAAATCGCTTTGAGCAGTGGCATGAAAGACCAGACGGACAATGCTGGCTTGGTCGGTCTGCTCGGTGCTTTCAACCTGCCAAGGCCGCGTATGCAGAAAGCCATGCAGATGGTTGTTCCGGTCCGGCTCGTTGATCGGCAAGCGGTAGTTCCTCCCCTCAAAGGTAAAGCGACCGTCTTCAATGCGATTGGGAGGGAAAAGTACCGGAATGCCCCATACCTGTGGTTTCTCCCGGAAGGTTGCCGCATCCGGAAACGTCCGTAGTAGATCCAGCCCCTTTTCAACGTCCCGAAGCGAGACCAGATTACCACCGACTTCCGGCAGCACAAGGGCCTCGTACGGGCCCGCAGTAAATCGCACGGTCCGTTCGCCGTGCCAATTGATTTCGGAAATGCTCATGGTGTGACGAAACGCAGCTTCATTTACAGACATCCCGTGGGGAAGATCAAGGTGAAAGATTACAGAGCGATTTGTTAGATTAAGTCCACATCCTTATTCTTTCACCTTATTCTGCGAAAAATCTTGTGGGACGGCAACGGTTCCCGAGAGCTCAGTGCTGCAAGCTTGCGTCGCTGTAAAATTGAACGCCATCGGTTTCGGGTTCCAGAACCTTCGTAATTGCGCTTCCCGCTTAGCGGGACTAGCAGAGCTAGTCGCGCTCGTGATCGAATATGGAGTCCTGTGGTTCAGGGTTCTGATGTCGGTTTTCTCTGCACCACCGAGAATTGACCGGCCTCCA
>JBFJXC010000279.1:0-5717 GCA_041623325.1 Lentisphaeria bacterium
ATCACTTCGGTCGCGCCCTCGCCGACTTTGGTGCCGTGCCCCAGACCCCAGACTTTGATTTTCCAGGTGGTCAGATTCTCCGGCATGGGCAGGTCGATTTCGGCAAAGCCGGCCTCGTCTGTCTCCAAACTGGCCTGCCAGTAGGCGGTGTCTGCAAAGTTGCGGCGGACCGTAACCGGGGCACTGGCGCCCTGGTCGCCGGAGGCCGGAGGGGCGCCTTCCATAACCGCATCCGCCGCGAACGACATCGCCGCCTCGGGCATGGGAGCGCCCCCGCCCGAGGCCCGGCTTTTCATCATGACCCCTTTCCGACCGCCTCCCAGGCCGTTCTCCGGATGGGCATCCTGCTGCAAAACCTGGCCAAAAATCCCCACGGGCTGCAAACCCTGCTCGCCACGCTTGAGCAGGTTGCCGAAATACGCCTGCAGGCTGTCGCGCCCCTGCGGGGAATGATGCCGACGCCATTTCCAGAAGAATTCCTTGATGTCGCCCACGTTGCTGCCGCCGGAGATGTACTCGACGCTCTTGTCGTAGACCGACACCACGGTCGTGCCCCGGAAGGGCTTGCCGAAGAAATCGCTCACCTTGATCCGGACCTTGGCCGCCGTCCCGGGGCGGTAGCTTTGCTGGTCGGCAACCACCTCGATGTTCAGGACCCGCTTCTCCGGCGGCACGATGACTTCCCGGACTTCCGTGTGCACGGTCCCGTTGGCCAAGGTCAGCGCCTCGATGTGGAAGTTGGGCATGTCCTTGAGGGTGACGGGGATTTCCACGAGCTCGCTCTTGCCGCGCAGGCGCAGCACCTGCGGCTTCAGGTAGACGCCGTTGGTGGGACGGACAAACAGAAGCACGGTACTGTCGGCCTGCTGGGTGCTGACCTGCAAACGGACGGTCTCTCCAGGCACGTATTCGGGCTTGTCGGTCACCAATTCCAGATGGTTGAAACGGAAGTCGCGCCCGTCAAAGTCGTGGCCGCGAACCACGAAGATGATGCCGCCCTGGCGGGTATGTCCCTTGCTGTCGGTCAGGTCATAGACCAGCCGGTACTGCCCGGGCCGATTAGCAACGGCCTGCAGGCGGGCACGCCCCTCCACGTCGCTGTCCAGCTTCCAGGTCTGGACCGCGCTCTCCCTGGGAGAGAAGGCCTTGTCGTAGAAGATGCGGAATAGCGTGGCGGTGCCGCGCCCCTGGACCGGCTTGCGATCCAGGGTCTGGGCTTGGAAGCTGGCCTGGATGGTTTCGCCGGTCTTGAAGTAGCCGCGATCCAGCCAGGCATAGACCTTGAAGGGTTCCCGGGCGACCAGAACGCTGCCCGTGCCCACGATGGTCCGCCGGGACAGGTCGGTCACTTCCACGGTAATCTCATAGCGGTGATCGGCATCGCCGTGCAGCTCCTTGGCCAGCGCCGTGTCGATTTCAAAGGCGATTTTCCCGGCTTGGTCGACCTTGACCTGTTGCTCCATGACCAATTCCGGCGGGGCCGAGGGTTGCCGCCACCACACCGGGGCCGGGCGACGGCACCCCCACTGCCCCCAGCCGGGGTACCAGTCGTAATCAGAGGCGAACCACCAATAGCCCGCACCGTAGAACCAGTCCCAGGGCCGGATCGGATACCACCGCTCGCTGTGGGTGTGCCGCAGAACCTTGACCGTGGCCGTGCCTTCGCTTACCGCGCCCCCGAAGTAGTACGTGGCCTCGACGGTCACCGGCACCTTTTCCCCCAACATCACCGGTTCCTCCGGGGCCTTGACCGACACCTCGAACTCCGGCTTCTTGTATTCCTCCACCCGGAACGTGCCGCCCCCGATTACGCCTCCCTGGCGGTGGTGGATACGGTAGGCACCCAGCGGGGCATCTTCGGCCAGCTTCAACTCGCCGCCCAAGCCTCCGTAGGCATCGGTGGTGATCGTCTTCTCCAGAATCTCCTGCCCCTTGGGGTCGGAGATGATGACGCTCACCTGCTGGTTGGCAAAGCGGGAGTCGTATCCCATGTCATACTGGGCATGGCGCAGCCACATCTTGAAGTTGACGGTTTGCTCGGGGCGGTAGACGGGACGGTCGGTGATCACAAAGGTTTTGGTCACCTTGTACTCGGGATCGTGGGAGCGGCTGAACCAGATCCGATCGAATCCGAGAACGGCGAAGCGTCCATCCGTAGTGGTGGCGGTCAGCAGCCATTGATCGTTGCGGTCTAGCTCCTGCTGGGAGAGGACCACTTGCCCGTCCCGATCGCTGAGTTCGGCAAAATTGGAAACCGATATTTCGTGGTTCTTGCTATGGCTGACCCACTGGCTTTTCCAACCGAAGAACTCGAGATTGGCGTTGGCCACCGGCATTCCGGTGCGGGCGTCGGCCACGAAATAGAGCACCTTCTCGTCCAGGTTCTTGCGGACGATGGCGGTATCGGTCAGCCACACGACGATCCGGCTGGTGTTGCCATCTTTCATGTGGGCCTCCAGCAAGTAAACGCCGCTCTTGGCTAGAGGAGTGCTGATCGTGGCCAGGCGGTCGAAGTGGTCGTCCAGGGGGGAGAGCGTCTGGCTCCACTCTGCGGCTTTACGGCCCAGGTACTGGGTCTGGTTTTCGTAGACCAGGCGTCGGCCGACGTTGTTGAGATCGACTTGCCCCCAATCGAGCCGTTTGGGTTTGGATTGGATATAGCGCTTCACATCCTCGAGCAGCTTGCGGTAGTCGACTTCGTAGGCTTGGAAACGGACTTCCGAACCGTTGCGGAAGCGGTATTGCAGTTCGGCCCCTTTGCCTGCGGGCTGCTGTTTCAACCCCTCGAACTGTCCCCAGTTGCCGCTGATCTGGGCGATATGCTGCTCGCGTTCCCGGCTTCGGGGAAGGCGTTGCCAATAGCCCAGAGCCACGGGGTATTGGCGGCGATTCTCGAAGAGAGTCGCCAGTTGCCGCAGAGCTTTCTGCTGCCAAGGGCCACCGGACGTGCTAGCGATCTCCTGGAAGATCCTGATGTAATTGAACTCGTCTGACATGGAGAAGCGCTTGACTCCGCTCGCCAGGCGGGCCAGGGTCTCGGTTTCGTCCAGGGTGTGCAGGCTGAAGAGACCGGTTTGGGCGTCTTTGTCGTCCGGGGCGCGGGAAAAGTGATGTTGCCAGAAGGAAAGGGTATGCACCCCGAACTGCTGATAGAGAAACTCGGCCAGTTCGTACCGGGTTTGGACGGCCAAGCCGGGGTCGGCCACGGCCGCCTGCCCCAACAGCCAGCGCCAGCGTTCCCCGTCGCTGGCCGCAGACTCGAAGCTGGCCGGAATGCGGTAGACAACCGGGTCGCCCTCCTCGTCCACCGGCGCCCCCTGCGTCTGCCCGTAACCATGACCGCCCAGGCCATCGGTTTGGTAATCGGGCAGTTCCGACAGGTCGGTCTTCACCTGCAACCGCCAGGATTCATGAAAACGCCTCGAACTCATGAACGCCTGGGCGAAACGATGATAGAAATCGCCCTTCTCTGCGGTCGAGACCTTGTCGCTTTCCACCATGCCCATGGCCTGCACCCGCAACTGCAAGGAGCGAACCCGGTCCCGTTCCGCGGCACTGGCCCAGCGCCCGCCGCCCCGGTGGTGGCCGCGCTCGAATTTGCCGGCAATGATGAAACCGGCGTGGTTAAGACTTTCATACTGGTCGGCCGCCGCCTGCAGCCCTCGCCAGTTTTTGGCGTGCGCCGTGACAACCGCCTCCAAGTAGCCGTCCTGCTCCTTCTGGCGGTTGAGGCGATCCAGGCACTGTCGGCCCGCGCTAACATCCTCGGCGATCTCGATGCCCGCGTTGGACGGATCGGTGACCACGCTCAGATAAAGCACGTAGGCCTCGGCGAAGTTGCCGTCCTGGAACAGCTTTCCCGCCCGGGCGCGGTTGTCTGCCAGACTTTCCGCCCACACGGCGGGCATGGCCGCAATCCAAACCAACGCCAGCACCAGACCGCTTGATCCATTAAACCTTTTCATAATCGCTCCTTCCCCCGTTAACTTGATTAGTAACGACAGCCCAAATTCCACGGCTCGCTTCTCGGACGCCTTCAGCCAACTACTGACAAGACGCCTCCCCTCGGCAGTTTTTCAACGATGTCGACGCTTTTTGCCTAATATCAACTCCCTCAGACACCGGTGCCAGACTGCCGAAACCGCCGAAACCAAGATCGGGCGTCAAGCTGGGTCCCCATCCAACCCAAATAACCCAGCAGCATTAAATAGGCCAGAAAAAGCGGCAACCGCACCAACGTTTGGGGTCCCTGCAACGATAGATTAAAATAGAATGAATCTGGCAAACGATCAGTCAAGTAGTGCAAAAACGCCCCTTGAGGCACAAACAAAGCATATTCAACCAAATAGGTAGGGACTGCAACAGCGCAGAAAGCTATAATTGCGGTTCTGTCCTGGTGCCCGCCGATGCCAAAATATAAAATAAACAAGGGCAGAAACCAATAAATATACTGCGGGGCATATCCTGGCCCCAACCCCGGAATGGCAAGCGCCAGCATGAGGACAAGGCCTAAGGCCTTTTCTCGAGACAAACTGCCGCATCGGCTCATGTAGGTGGCAGACGCGATCAGGACTCCAGCATAAAGGAAGGAAAAGAATAGGCTGTAGAATGGATTGAAGCGCTGCAATCCGAGTAAATTTAAAATACCACTGATACCGAACCATCCTTCAGATGACCGATACTGAAGGACATGTTCAGTCACCTGTGCGGGGCCAAGCACATAGATGACACTCATGGCGATCATGGCGGGTGCGAAAACCAAGAACCCTCCAACCAAGCGGAGTGGCACCGAAATGCATCGGACTTGGTAAAACAAAAACGGAATCAGAAACAGGGGAACGGTCTTGGTCCAGATGCCTAGCCCGGCGAACAAGGCAGCCATAAGCCAATATTGCGCCTCGCCTGTTTCTATGTAACGCAGAAACATAAACACAAACAACAATGTCCAAAGTCCAACAAAAACATCGAAATTGGCATGCTGGCACGTTTGAAGAACACAAATAGGATTCAGGCATATTCCATACAGTAGCAACAACGGCGCCTGACGAACACTAAGGTAATCCTTCAGAACGACGTACAAGCTAACCAGGACCATTGCCTCTGCTACAACCAAAATCAGTTTGACAACAACGACAAAGTCGACTGACGTCAGAAGACATGCCTTGCCAGCCACGAATAGAATTTGGAGCCAAAAAGGGGGCCAGTTCAGCAGAGCGGTCACATTGTAAGGATTCTCCCCCTCATACAAGATTGTCGCGACCTTAACCCAGGAGTGAAGATCCGTTGACCCGAGCCAGGGGGCTAAGCAGATAATCGAAAGCCTGACTGAAAAAAACGCCAGTAACAATCCAAGCAAACCCATCTCAAACCGCTTCGTATTATTCAACTGACTGTCCCCCTGCCTTTTTCGACCAGCATGCGCATACCAAGAATTCGCCCAGCTATAGCGTCTTAGTGACTTAAGATTGGGTGCAAGCATAATTAAGGGCCTCGGAGCGAAATACAAGCGTTCTTTTTGCAGCCCATGCCGATTTCGAGATGGGTCCAGATGCCAAACGCCGGAGGTGCCGAACGCCGCCGCGCGGCACCCCAGAACATAGGGTTCCTGCATAATTGAACACCCCAACTCGGATGATGGTGAAAAATCAGGGCAAGGTTGGGATTCCCCCTTAATTATTCTCCCTAATCTCTTTTCCCGAGCTCCAGACCTCAGTGCC
>JBFJXC010000280.1:0-5708 GCA_041623325.1 Lentisphaeria bacterium
CCCAGAAAAACAAGGCCACCATGATGGCCACCGGATGCAGACCGGTGCGGTTGCCCATGATAGTCGGAGTCAGGTAATAGCCTTCAATCATCTGGACCAGGGTAAAAACCGCCACCACCCAGCCCAACTTGGCCAGACCGCCGCCTGCCTGCAAAAAGGCCAGCGGCAAGGCAATGCCCAGCCCGACCATGCTGCCCAAATAGGGAATGACATTCAAGAAGCCCAGCGCCAGCCCCAAAACCAGGCCGTATTGCAACCCGGCCAGCATGAAGCCAGTGGCAAAGAGCCCCCCCTGACACAAAGCCACCAGGAGCTGTCCCCGAAAAAAGGCGACCATGATGGTTACGAACTCCCGGACCAAATAGACGATATCCTGCCGGGTTTGCGGCTTCAGAAACGGCAGCATTTCACCCTGAATGCTCTCCAGATCGATCGGTTCCCGCATCATGAAAAAGGTCAGATAGATCGGAAACACCGCCCAACTTAGCAACGACACCACCCGCGCAAAGATTCCCGCCCCCGCCGACACGGCCGTCAACCCTACCGCCTTTACCCCGCGGGTCAGCATCGCCCCGTGCTCCTGGACCATGCTCTGCAGCTTCCCGCCAATCCCGTTCTCTTCCCAGTAGGCCACAATCGCCGGCCAGTTCTCCGAAACCAACTCCCGCAGACGCTGCAGCCAGATCGGAACATGACGGAAAAAACCCGCAATTTGATCGGTCACCAGGCCGCCGAAGAACCAGGCGAAAGCCAAGGTGGGCAGCAACAGACTCAGGTAGACCAGCAGCACCGCCGGAACATCCCGGCCTCCGATCCTGCCATGCCACCACTCGTAGTAGGGTTTGAGAACCATGGCCAGCAAACCCGCCAGCGCCAGAGGCAGCAACACCCCGGAGAAGCGCTGTACAAACAGCACCAGGCCCGCCAGCAGCGCCAAAAGCGTCAGCACGATCACCCCGGCGCTGACGATGGTCACCGCCCCGGCAACCGTGTTCCGCTGCCCCTTGCTCAGATTCAAGTCCACCATCCCGCCTCCTGTTGGGCTGTACCGTTGCCAACGCCGCTACGACCGAGTCACAACCAAACCGGTCTGAGAGACCGAGAAATCCACAAAACGGGCCCGCTCGTTGGGCGGATCCAGGGTCAGGGTCCGCCGGATCTTCATGGCTGCTTCCGGATCCTTGGCGATCATGAACCAATACCCTCCTCCGCCCGCTCCTAGCAGCTTGCCTGCGGACATCCAGTCGGAGATCCGTCGCAGAATACCCTGAACCGCGGGCGGATTGGTTCCGGAATCCAAACGCTGATTCAGTTCCCAGCTGCGCGCCACACAGGCGCCGAAACCGTCCCAGTCTCCGCGATTGAAGACATCGCCAGTGGCCCGGGCGTGCTCCTGCATGTCATCCAGAATCGACAGGCTCTGACGGTCGTTCAGGAACATGCCGCGCACCACTTCCTGCAGAATATCCTTGGCCGTGCGTGTAATGCCTGTGTAGTAAAGCAACAGACAACTGCGGCGGGCCTGGTCGACAAGGAGATGCTCGGGCAGCCAGCGCACCACCGGCTCCTGGGAGAACCCCGGCTTGGTTTCCAACATCTTGAGCCCTCGCAGAATACCGCCATACTGGTCCTGCCAGCCGCCCCCGGTTGTCAGCATCTGTTCCAGCACCAACACCCGCTTGCCGATCTCGATATCGCCCCAGCCAAGGCTGCAAAAATCACTCAAAGCGCCGAGCACGGTGGCGGCCAGCACACTGCTGGTGCCCAGTCCGGACCCCTTGGGGATGGCCACCATGATCGAGACCTCCAAACCGCCCCCAAAGGCATCCAATTGACAATCCAGGCTGGAGAAGGATTCCCTGCAGAAGCCCGGGACGAACCCAGCCAGGCACAGCGCAGCCTTTGGAATGGAGAACGGGCTGCCGATCTGGCTGAATTGCCGCAGATCCTCGAAACTGGCAAGGCGTTCCTCCACGCCCATGTCAATGGAGCGCAGGATAATGTGCCGATGGTCGCAACGGCGAATGTAGACCTGAATGGGGGGTTGCCCGTTCAAATCGACCGCGGCATTCACGACGCGGCCGCCGTTCTCCAGGCAATAGGGGGCCGTGTCGGTCCAGCCCCCGGCAAAGTCGAAACGCACCGGCGAACGGGCCCAGACAAGTTGGTCCGACAGCACCGCCAGCTTGGGAGAGACGCGGTTCCGGGGAAGTGCCGAGATGATACTCTCCCGCATGGCCGAAAAGCCTTTTTCCTCCGCCTCATGCCAGCGGTTATCGTTCCGATGCCGAAGCACGGCCGCACAGAACATCGACTGGCGCATTTTCTTGAGAACCTGGGTACTGGGGGCAAAACCGGGCAGTTCATTGCCGCCGTCGGCATAGAGGCGGGCGCACTGCCTTAAATCCAGGCAATGAAACAAGCTTCGCTCAGAATTCTCCGCCAAGCGCGGCAGGACCCGTTGCAGCAGACGGCGGCGCTGGCCATAGACACGCCTCAGGTTGACCTGCTCGGACAACGCGTCAGCCGACAAGCGGCGGCGCAGCCACCGTGTCCGAAAATCGTCTTCGTTGCCAGCCTCCGGCACCTGGCCGCTGCACAACCACTGGACAAACGGCTCGCTCATCTCCTCCGGCCCGACACAGGCGAACAATGGCGCCTCCTGCACATCGCAAGCCGGATCGATGCCGGCGGCCTCCAGGCTCAGCCCCCGTCGTCCCAGCCACTCCGTCACGGGCATGCCGCACCACAAGGTCGACGGACTCCCCACGGCCCCGCTGAAGGCATCATTGATCCCGTAGACACGCAGTGCCAAATCCTGTTGGCCAACCGGCACCACATCCAGACACATACCAGCGGGCAATTTTAGAGCCCAACCGTTCTCCGGCACGCCGGTAATCACATGTTCCTGCTCCAGCGACCAAGATGCGGGCACACAGGAGTTTTCAATCCACAGGCAGCGGTTCCGGGCTTTCAGATGTCCGGTAGGGCAGTCGGAATTCTGAATGAACATCTCGGGGTGCGGCTTGACCATGCTGCCATGGGTTTCAAACTGGTCCAAGACTCGATTCTGCAACTGCAGGCACGATGCGACCAACTCACGGCTGGTGCCGAAGTGATAGAACTCTCCTTCCGGCAGCGGCAGTGCGGCCACGCTTAGCGTGGAGACATCGCCGTCCGGCCGGACCGGCCGGGTTCCCAACCCAAGGCCAAAGTCTCCGTACAGCTCGTAGCCGGTGCAGCCATGGGAAAACGCCTGCTGATCCGCGTCCCAACCGCATTTTTTCATCAGCACTCCCACGGCCCGTTCACTCAACAGCCAGATGCCCGTGTCGATCAGAAAATTGTAGTCGGCACGATGTTGGCCGATCTGCTCCGGAGAAGGTTTCTGCAGAACGAAGGCAAGCTCGCCGGGCCGGTTCTTGGGGGAGAAGAAGACACCGTGATTCCGGGCCTTTTCCGCCGAGGTCCACATGCCCAGACAAACCACATCCGCCTCCGGAATCGACAGCGAGTTCAACTGCCCCAGCAGCAGGACGTCGCCGCTGCACACCATCACCCGGCTCGACTCGGGGGCTCTTACGTAAAGTTCCTCAAAAAAAGGCACCTGGACATCGATCAGCGTCTGATCGACCCGCTGCCCGCGCCCCCAGCCCATCACCGGCACGGGGGCGGCGATCTTGCCGACGGCCGCATAGGCGGGCAACCGCCGGCTGCGCCCCCCCGCATGGACCATCAACTTCCGGGACTCGGCCAGCCATTGTTCGAACCGGCTCTCCGGTCCGGCCTGCCGCCAGGCTTCAGCCAGCAGATGAGCCGTCCCGCCACCCGAGCCCAGACGACCGCCAGGCGGGTCCGTGGAGGCCACCCATTCGGGAAAATCCTTGCCTTCAAGCTCGTGAAAAACGTTCAGATAGCCGCCTGGCAGCGACAGCAGTTTCTGTATCATAGCCAGTATCCAGTGCGAAATGATATGGTTCAGGCAGGAATGGGAAAGGTAGCGGTTTCAGGCGGGAATGCAATGGGCCGGCGGCCGTCCACCCCACAGGCCTTCCGATCCCTCACCGCAAGGGATCCTCCACTCCAGCCTCGCGGAAGGCTGTCAACCGCTCCACACAGGTTGGGCAGGCCAAACAGGGCTTTGGCCCTCCCCGATAACAGGACCAGGTATGGGCGAAGTCGACCCCCAGCTCCACCCCCAACGTGACTTCCTCGGATTTGCGCTTGGTAGCGAAAGGGGCCACGATGGTGACCGGCTGCCGCCGGTTCAGGGCGAACACCTGGTTCAACCGGGCCACAAAGTCCGTAGTGCAGTCCCAGTAGCCGTACTCGTCCTGAGCCTGCGCACCATAGAACACGCGGTCGCAGGCGCGGCTCTCCGCAAAGGCCGCGGCCAGGGAAAGCAGGACCATGTTGCGGTTGGGCACGTAGGTCGGAGGCTGATCGCGATCCGCCTCGGACAGTTCGGCCAAGTCAGGCACGTGCCCCCCCCCCTGCACCAGGGCGGTCGCCCCCCCAAGCAGGTCCGCGAAAAAATCCAACTTCAGCACCTTGTGCTCCTTGACCTGTGGCACCCGCGAGCACTGCCAGCGAGCCATTTCCAGTTCGCGGCCATGCTTCTGGCCGTAGTCGAACGAGAGAACGAACAGAGGTGCCGCCTTCAGTTTCCGAGCCACATAGTGCAACAGGACTGTCGAATCCAATCCGCCGCTTAACAGTACCGTCGCCGCCATTTCACACGCCTCCTCAACACTTGCCTGGGGGACCACCGATCCCGGTCCCTTACGAGCCCGGCCACCCGGGATCGCCCCCCGGACACCGGCTTCCAACACCCAAAATCCGCCTTTGGCGGGGCCAGCCCCGACGACATCTGCCGGGTCATCAAACCCCGGGCGGTCTAATAATCCATCACGTCGCGCCCATTGTCCTTCAGCCAGTCCTTCCGATTCTGGCAGTCCGGGCAGACACAGGCCAGTTCCCGCCAGAAGGCGGGGCCATGATGGGGATGCCGCACGTGGGTTAATTCGTGAAGGATGACGTAGTCTGCCACATCCCGGGGCATCATGACCAAACGCCAGTTCAGACTAATGGTTCCCCGGGCCGAACAGGAGCCCCAACGGCTGCGCTGATCACGCACCTGGATCCTGCCCGGCACCGGGCCGGCAAAATGCTTTTCGGCCAGGACCTGCGCCCGGAGAGGGATTTCGCGCCGGGCCCGCACCTGCAGCCAGCCCCGCAAGGCCGGGCGGATGCCACTCATATGGGCCACCTGCAGGCTCACCCCGACGGCCGGGACCTCCACCGCGATCATCGGAGGGACCGTCTCGAACCGCAACGGATGATTCGTCCCCCACAACGGCAGATGGTCGGGAATTGGCCTTTGCTCTGCTTTTTCACGGCGGCGCCGTTCGATCGCCCCGATCTGCTGCCGCACCCAAGACTGCTTGCAGCGCATAAAAGCCTCCCCCTCGGCCAAACCAACCCCGCGAGGCAGAGCCAGAACCAGCCCACGCTCGCTACTGGCGCTCAAGCGGACATACCTGGCCCGCGGGCTGACCCGAACTGTAAAAGGCACCTGAACGTCACCCAAGTCAAGGGTTCGCTGCGCTCCGGCATGGTTGGGCATGCAACCCACGTCCACCTCAACGTTTCGCGGCTTGGGCCAGCTCCTGCTGCACTGCTTCCGCGGCGGCGGCGGGATCCTGGGC
>JBFJXC010000281.1:0-5708 GCA_041623325.1 Lentisphaeria bacterium
CACCGCCACGGATTGGACAGAGCCGCTGTGTGCGTCGAGAACTCGCGGTGAGCGCTGTTCGGGACTCCAGAGGCGAATCTCCTCTCCGCCATGAGCAGTCTCTACGGTGATCAGATAGGGTCCGTCCCACCTGGCATCACCCGGGCTGCGGACCAGGTCTTCCAAACTGGCCGGATACTTGTCCATGTCCAGGTAATAGTCTTCGGCGGCGTTGCAGAGCAATTCAATCTGGATCTTGGCGGCCTTGCGCTTGGCCCCTTTCAGGCGCCGGATAGCCGGGGGGCCGGCCAAAGCCAGCACCAGGCCGATAACCGTCAGCACAATCATCAGTTCGATCAGAGTAAAACGGCGGTGGCGGGACAGTCGGTTCATTTCTTCATCTCCTGTTGTTTGACAGTATTTTTAGTGCTGGGTTATGGGAGCCATGGCGCTGGAGGAGATGGCTTGCCCTCCAACACTCCAAACGGCCTTCACTCCAATCCTCTACAGCCCGGCCTGCATGTCCATGATGGCCAGGAACATCAACAGCACAATAAAGCCGACGACCAGGCCCAGGGCAATGATCAGGGCCGGTTCGAACAGGCTCATCAGCCGGCCGACCATCCGCCGCAGATCCTCCTCGTAGCGGGCGGCCACCCGCTCCAGCATGGCATCGACCGCGCCGGTTTCTTCGCCCACGGCCACCATGCGAAGCACAAATTTGGGAATGAAGCGGCTGTTGGCCAAGGCCTGCGACAGGCGCTGGCCCTGGCGCAGTTCCCCCTCCAAACCGGCCAGCGACTGGCGGAAGCGGCCATTCTGCACCACCCGGGTCGAGATCGAAACCGTGTCCAGCAAGGGCACCCCGCTGCGCATCAGGATGGCCAGAGTCCGGCAGAAACGGGCCACCTCCGCAAACGTCGTGATCCGTTTCAACAGCGGCAGGCGCAGCACAAGCGCATCCCACCAGGAGCGCACACGCCCACCCTGCTGGAAGCGCATGGCCAGCACGGCCACCACACCCACGCCCACCGGCCCCAGCCACCAACCCGAGCGCACCGCTGCGGATACCCTCAGCAGCACCGTCGTCGACAGGGACAGGCTCTGGCCGCTATCCGCCAATATTTCCGCGAATTTCGGCACGATCACTCCCAGCAGCACCCCCAGCACCGTCAGGCTGACCACCAAAACCACGCACGGGTAGATGGACGCCGAAATCAGGAAACCGCGAAATTCCCGGGCCTGGGTCAAAAAGCGGTGCAGCTCCGTGATAACCGCCGGCAGTGCCCCGGCCTCTTCCCCAGCCTCCACCACATTGGCATACAGACGGGGAAAAAGGCGGCCACGGTCCCGGATCAGCTGCGAAAATTTGCGTCCCTCGTGAAGGCCGCGGCGCAGATCGCCGATCAGTTGAGTGGTGAAGCCGCCTTCCATGCCTTCGCCCAGAATGGCCAGCGAGCGCTCCAGCGGGATGTCGGCGTCCAGCAGGGGGACCAACCGGTCGGTGAAGTCGACCACATCGAAGCGGTTCCCGAAGCCAGGCAGACGGGTGTCGCCGCTGACGCCCCCGCCTTCGCCAAGGAACTGCAGGGGGATCTGACCGCGCCCCCGGACCCGCCGGGTGGCCTCGGCCTGGGAATCTCCCTCCACCAGAAGGGTGCTGACCTTGCCGGACGAATCGCTGACTTTAAACCGGTATAGAGCCATGAATCAAGACGGCTTCTGTTCCCCCGACGCTTCGGGTTTTTCCATTTGCTGAACTCGCAACGGGCGCATCATGATCGGCACCCCATCGGCCAAAAAATGCACCCAATAGGTTCCCGGTTTGGGGAAACGCAGACCGCGGAGGCGAAAGACAATGTCAACCACCTGAGAGGGATCCTGCAGAGCAATCTGCCCCTTGGCCGAGAAGGCCAGGGTCTTGTTGTCCGAATGTCGGCAGACGATCTCGCACGGATACTCCCCCCGGCCGCTGGTCAAGGTCACGAACACGCCCAGCTCGGAATGCACGCAGGGAAACTGGGTGCTGCCGATCCGGTCGCACAGGCCCACCAGGCTCTTCTTTCCGCTGAGCCGGTCCTCGATGATCTGGTCGCAGATAATCAGGGCCAGGCCCATCGGGGTTTCCAATTCGGCCATCTTGGCCCCCCTCGTTCTCGCTAGTGAAAAGACATATCTTATGGGCACTTCGGGCGCACATGCTGGCACCAGAATCGGCGGGGCTGCGCCTGGATCCGGAGGCGGTTTCGCCTCCGCCCTTGCCAGCCACGCCGCCCAGATGGAACGGGCTACCATTATTACACCCGGAAATGCCCTTTGCAACCGCCCAGACGGCCCGCTCAGCTTTCCCCCGCTCCCGGTCCGTAGTCGGCCTCGCCGATTTCAGGGCGCAGACGCGGGGCCAAGTGGGTGCCTCCGTCCACGTAGAGGATCTGCCCGGTCACGGTCTCGGCCCGGGCCAGGAAAAGGCAGGCCTGGGCAATCTCTTGAGGGGGCGAGGCACGCAGCAGGGGCACATTGGCCAGCAACGGCTGCATCCGTTCCGCAGGCACCCCCGGCGGCGGCAGCGAAAAACCCGGAGCCACGGCGTTGACCCGCACATGCGGCGCCCATTCCAGCGCGGCCGCCTCCGTGGCGTCCCGCAGGCTTTTTTTGGCCAGGGCATACATGCCGGCCGCGGGGTCAACCGTGGCCACGCGCTGGTCCAGCAGGTTGATCACAAAGCCCCTCCCGCACAGGCGGGCAAAATCCCGCATCAGCAGAAACGGAGCCAGGAAATTGATGCGGTAGTCGCGCAGAAAATCTTCTTCCCCGGCCTTGAGCAGCGGCTTGCGCCGGTAAACCGAGGCGTTGTTGATGAGCCCGTGCAGCGGGCGGCCGTCTTCCAGCAGGGAGCCGACCAGTTGCTGCACTTGCGAGGAATCGCACAGGTCGGCCCGGATCAGTTCGTGCCGCCCCGGAGTTTCGGCCCTGAGTTGGGCAAGCAAATCCCCGGCCTCCGCCTGGGAGCGGTTGCAGTGCAGCACCACCGATGCCCCGGCCTCGGCCAGGCTGGTGGCGATAGCCCGGCCGATGCGGACTCCGGAGCCGGTCACCAGAACGCGCTGGCGGCTTAGGGATGCGGACATGGTTGCACACTCCTCAACAGGACCAATCAAGCCGGCTTCGCAACGGGGGCACCGCCTCCCGGAGGCCAGACCGGCATACCTTACATCTTTTTTAGGCAAAACCCCGCAATCCGGTTGTGATTTACCGCCTAAATGGTTATGGTTAGCGGTCTTTGACAAGCACCAAAAAGGGACGCCGCCGATGCACGACTGGGTAGAAAAACTGCTGATTCTTCAGGACAACGATGTTCGCATCCGCAAACTCCAGGCTCAACTGGATTCCGTTCCCGCGGACAAAAAGGCGACCCTGAAGGCGATTCAGGATGCTGAATTGATCTGCGCGGATGCCAAGGCCAAGGTCAAGGATGTGCAGAAAGCCATCAAAAACCTGGAACTGGAGGTGGAGAGCGCCAACCAGAAGCTGCAAAACTTCCAGGCCAAAAGCTCGATGATCAAGGACAACAGCGAGTACCGGGCCGCCATGACCCAGATTGACGGCGCCAAGGCGACCATCGCTCAGCTGGAGGAGAAGGAGCTGGTGCTGATGGAGGAGCTGGAACAGGCCAAGGCCGGAGTGGCAGTCAAGCAAAAGGAAGTGGCCGCCAGCCAGCAGCGGGGCCACGAGATGCTGGCCGATCTCGATGTCCGAGCCGCCAACTGCGCCAAGCAGCTCGAGGTCTTCAAGGCCAAGCGTGCCAAAGCGGTCGAAGGCGTGCCTTCCCAGTACCTGAGACTGTACGACCGCTTGCGCAACGGCAAGCGGGTGCCCGCCGACGGCCGGGTCCTGGTGCCGGTTCACAACAAGATGTGCGGCGCCTGCCATATGGGCGTGACCGCCCAGATCATCAACGATGCCCGCAAAGGCCAGAGCGCCATCTGCCAGAACTGCGGCGTCATCCTATACTATGAGGACTAGATGTCCGTTTCCGACCCCTCCCGCGACGCGGCCGGCGGCCGGCGGCAGACCTGGCAGCTGAGCCTGGCGTACGATGGAACCGCCTACCATGGCTGGCAGATCCAGTCGGGCGTTGCCACCTTGCAAGGGGTTCTGACCGATGCCCTGCGCCGACTGTTCCGAGAGCCGGACCTGACCGTCCAGGGCACCAGCCGCACCGATGCGGGAGTCCATGCCCTCGACCAGCAGGTTTCCTTTGCCGCCCCCGTCCTTCACGGGGTGGACGGCGCCGTCATCGGGAAGGTCCTCAACCGCTGGCTGCCGCAGGACATCCGGGTCGGCCAGGTCCACGAGCGCCCGGCCGACTTCAACGCCCGCTTTCATGCCAGGGGCAAGGCCTACGTCTACGGCCTGCACGGCGGGCAGACCTGCTCGCCCTTCGAGGCGCGCTACCTGTGGCACCACCCCCGGCCGCTGCAGCTGGACGTCATGAGGCAGGCCGCCGCCCTTCTGACGGGAACCCACGACTTCGCCTCCTTCGGAGTCAACCCCCACCGGGAGATTGCTTCCACGGTCCGGACCATCCATCGCCTCGAACTGGTCCAGCACGACCACCGGCTTTTCTTCTGCGTTCTCGGCGACAGCTTCCTCTACAAAATGGTGCGCAGCCTGGTCGGCTACCTGGTCCACGTGGGCCGGAGCAAGGCTTGGGCCCCGGACCATACCCGGGCCGTCCTGCAAGCTTGCGACCGCGGCGCCGCCGCCGATACGGCCCCCCCGCAAGGACTTTTTCTTGCCAAGGTTTTCTTTGCGCCCGACGAATGGCGCGCCTATGTCCCACCCCTTCCTCCCTTCGCCATGTGAGAATCCCCGCCATACCCCGGGGCACGCGGCTCGAGGCCAGGACCTGCCCACGCGCCGTTTTTTACTTGCCCGGCCATTGACATACGTGATGATGATTCTACACTGTTGTTGACGCTCGCCGCCTCAAGAAAGGTGGAGATCCCGGGTGCGGGCCAGAGGGACGAAACCCGGATTCAAGCGCGGCCCCGCGCCTCATCAAGACAAGCAATATGGACGACTACCATGAGCAACAGCGCCTTTGCCGGAAAAGTGGCTCCGCCGGAACTATTGGTCAACATCCCGCGCCTGGTCACGGCCTATTACACCCGCACGCCCGACGCTAACCTGGCGGCCGAGCAGGTCTCCTTCGGCACCTCCGGGCATCGCGGCAGCTCTCTCAAGAACAACTTCACCGAAAGCCACGTGCTGGCCATCTCCCAGGCCATCGCCGAGCATCGCCGGGCCCGGGGAATCACCGGACCGCTTTTTGTGGGCATGGACACCCACGCCCTTTCCGAACCCGCCCTGGTCTCGGCCGTCGAGGTCTTCGCCGCCAACGGCGTGGAGATCCGTATCCAGAAGGGGCTGGGATACACACCCACGCCGGCCATCTCCCACGCCATCCTGACCTACAACCGGGGGCGCACCTCCGGCCTGGCCGACGGCGTGGTCATCACTCCCTCCCACAACCCCCCCGCCGACGGCGGCTTCAAGTACAACCCCCCCAGCGGCGGACCGGCCGGACCTGAAATCACCAACCAGGTGCAACTCCGCGCCAACGATATTGTCCGCGCCGGCCTCAAAGCCGTCAAGCGCCTGCCCTTCAAACAGGCCATGGCCGCCCAAACCACCCGCGAATACGACTACATCACCCCCTACGTCGA
>JBFJXC010000282.1:0-5700 GCA_041623325.1 Lentisphaeria bacterium
AGAAACACAAGCGAGGGGCGGCGCTTACGTTCAAAGTTTGGTGTTAGGCGTTTTCCTTTTGACGCTTTCGTGGTTCGGAAAGCCCAAACGCCGGACACCTAATCCAACTCCGTGGGGCCAGCGAACTCCGCAGGCGACTTCGTGATGCGGTTTCCATTCTTACCACAACAGGGAACCTATTGAACACGAAGGCGGAAGAACAGGCGGAAAAAATATCGAAAGGGACGATCGCCAAGGCCAATAAAGTGAGAATAGAGGACCGACCCCGGGTACCCGCTTGGATCTTGGCGACGATGCTCGCCGTTTCAGCGTTCAATGCCGAATCGGCGCGGGGCGAGGAACCAATCCAGAGAATCTCTGAAATCCGCCTGGGGCTACTCGGGCATGACGTGGACAAGCTGTGGAGCCATTTTCGCGAGGAAAGCGGGGTGGACTATAACAGCGAAATCATTTTTCACTGGCCCAGTGCCAGTCTGTTTTCGGGAACCCTGCGTCCCAATCTCGGCATCAACATCAATAACCGCGGGGATACGGATAAACTTTACGCCGGGGTGCTCTGGGAATATGAATTCACGAGTGGCGTGTTTCTCAACTTGGGGTGGCGCGGCTGTGCATGACGGCGAACTTGAAACAGGCGAGGGTGGCAAGAAACAGCTTGGCTCAAGGTTGCTGTTGCGCATTCCCTTCGAAATCGGTTATTCCATCAGCTACCACCATCGCATCTCCCTTGCATTCGACCACGTCTCCAATGCCTATTTGGCGAGTCCCAACGAGGGGATGGACACGCTGGGGTTGAGATACGGATACCGCTTCTGACGAATCCACCTGGGGGGATGCCCGGTTCACTGGTGCGGGAGCAGTGCCAGCGGTTACTTCAAAGCAGGCGCCAGGACTTGTAAAGGCCGGTGGAATTGGGAGTCGGATCAGCCGCTAACGGGGGATGAAGGATGAAGAAGTCGAAGTGCCGGTATGGGGTGATCGTGGTGATGTTGTTGCTCGGTTGCAACCTTGCACTGGCGGAGGAGTCGGGACGGCGACAAGTGGGCCTGTATGGGTGCGTTCTGACCGAAAATGACCTTGGCGAACTCTTCATGGGAAGGTTGGATCGGGACTCCTCGTATCAATTGGTGGTGTTGACCTATGGCGAAAAGATCGGAACGTTCAGGCGGTGTTTGGATATTGGGGTGGAGGGTCAGCTCGTTCAGCATTTCGGGGACCAGGACCACCAGGAAATAAACGCCTTGCTGCTTTTTCGCTGGCGCCCTTTCCCTTGGGACCGCTTTTTTGGACACAAGCACTGCCGCGGGCATGGGGTTGTCGCTGGCCAACGAGGTTCCCGAGCAGGAAGAACGCCGTGATGGGGAGAGCTCACAGCTTCTCGGCTACCTCATGTTTGAGCTTGCCTTTTCCTTGCCGAGGTGTCCCCAATGGGAGCTGTTCGGGCGAATTCATCATCGCTCGGGGGCCGGAAACTACTTCACCAATATTCATGGCGCCTCCAATGCCGTCGGTTTCGGAATCCGCTATTCTTTTTAGCGACATTTTCCTGTCAGGGACGAACCAGGGTGAGTCATCTTTGTGTCTATTCCCGGCGAATTTGCGTATTTTTCGGAGGGATTTCCTTGATTGTGGCGGAATTGGGGCTATTTATTTTACAAATAGGAGGCATTGGTCCGACATGCTGGTTGAGTCGTTAAAAGATCTGATCGTTAGCCTGAGGCCGGGGGCACGCCTGCCCAAGGAGCTTGAGCTTTGTGAAACCTTTGGGGTATCCCGCGGCAATATCCGGGAGGCGATCAAGCACTTGTGTGAACTCGGTGTGCTTGAGCGCAGCACCAAGCGGGGGACCTTTGTGAAGGCACCGACGCTGGAGGACATTAGCCGGAGCTTCGCCTTTCAACTGAAAATGGCCGGTCCCGGATTTGAGGAGCTGAAGGGGACACGCCTTTTTCTGGAACAGTCCATTGCGCCTCTGCTGATCCAACTGGCCACGCCGATGAGCCTTGACCACCTTAATACTCTGGTGGCGGAGATGGAGGCCAATGCGGGCAGTCCCCAGAAAGCCGATGCGCTTGACCGGCAGTTTCACACGGCGCTGGCCGAAATCTGCGGGAACCGCCTGATAAAAATCTTTTTCCAGGTGATCAATCTGACCTTCGATGCCCAGTATCGTGAAAAATACCTCAACACGGCCGCCGTGTTGAAGTCGGTGGCCGATCATCGCAGGATGATCGCCTGTATCAAAAGCAAAGACCGCGAGGGTCTCTTGGCCGTCATTTCGGAGCATATTCATCCACTATAGGAGAAAAGCAATGTCGAGAAAAGTTGATTGGGCGCTGTATGAGCAGTACCTGCGAGACGTGGCAGCCTTGACGCTGAAGCCTGCCGAGGTGAGCCCGCATGTCCCCCTCAATTACGATCCCCGGGTCGATGACTATACGATGAGCTGCGGCATGGCCATGACTCCCGGCGGACGGCTCTGGCTGGCCTGGTTCGCGAACGAAGACGACTCTCAGGCGGTGATCATTCTGGCCCACAGCGACGACGAGGGCGGGACCTTTTCCGCTCCTGAATTCATTGTGGATCCGGGCTTTGTGCCGGGGGGCTTGCACATTTCTGCGGTGGTGGGGAACCTGTGGACCGCTCCCGATGGCCGGCTGTTTCTCTTTTTCATGCAGAGCATCGGGCATTTCGATGGTCGGGCAGGGGTCTGGCAGGCGATCTGTGAAAATCCGGACAGCGATGCTCCGATCTGGTCGGTGCCGGAACGCCTCTGGCATGGTGCGGCTCTCAATAAGCCCACCGTGCTGGACAACGGAACCTGGCTGCTGCCGGTCTCCCTCTGGCCCCGCATTTATATCAAGCCTGAAGAACCCAAAATGCGCAATTTCGACCTGAATGAGTTCAGGAAAAACAACAGCCTTTTCCAGGAGCTTGACGAGCATCGCGGGGTTACGGTTCTGGCGTCCCACGACCAGGGCAAAACCTGGTCGCGCTCTGGCCATGTGAGCAATCCGATCGACGTCACCTTCGACGAACCCATGATCGTTGAACGGGACGATCAAAGCCTGCTGATGTACACGCGCAATACCCACGGGATGACCCAGACTGAGTCCTTTGATGAAGGGAAGACCTGGAGCACTCCGGTCAAAACCTCCTTTACCAGCGCATCTGCCCGGTTCTTTCTGACCAAGCTCAGTTCCGGCAACTTTCTGCTGGTCCGCTATGCCAATCCCTGGTATTCAGAGGTCCGCTCTCACATGACCGCCTATCTTTCCCAGAACGATGGCGCGACCTGGGAAGGCGGCTTGCTGCTGGATGAGCGTATGCCCATCTCCTATCCCGATGGCTTTCAGTTGCAGGACGGGCGGATCTTTGTGCAGTACGACTACAAGCGGGCCAGCGGCGAGATCCTGCTCGCCGTCTTTACCGAGGAGGACGTTCTGGCAGGAAAGCCCGTCTCCGGAAAGGCTGTGCTGAAGCGGCCCATGATGCAGAGCTTTTCGGCGCGACAGGAGTAGGCATGGCCAGGGAAAAAGTCTTTTACTGGAAGTGCGATTGCGATCTGAGCGTCGCCGGCAAGCAGCAATCTTACTTTGCCGACAAATACAGCCCCGCGACGGTGGAGACGGCCAGAGCCGCGGCCCGGGACTTCGCCGGAACCGATCAGATTGACTTTGCGCATTTAAGCGTGGACGGCAATCACTTCGCCTACCGTTTTGTTCACAACGGCAAAGCGTATTTTCTGCGGACCGACGATGGTCGGGGCGACGATGATTATATGCTCGCTGAAAGCGCCATTCTCACGCGCCTGGGTGCGGCCGGTCTGCCCGTGCCGGCTTTGTACGAGACCAGCATAAGCATGGCCCGGCATCCGTTTCGCTACCAGATCATGGACTGTCTGGATGCGCCCCCGCTGATCGATCACTACAAGGCAGGCATGCTTGACCTCGATGCGATCGCGGTTCAGTCGGGGGATTTTCTCGCCGAGCTTCACCGCATTCAGTTGTCCGGTTTCGGTTTTATCGACACGGCTCGCCTTGCCGGTGCCAAGCAGCTGAGGGGCATCGACCCAACCTGGCGGGCCTACTTCCATAAGTGCCTGGAGAACCACCTTGCCTATCTTGAAACCCATCGCATTCTGCCCGCCGGGATACTGCCTCGGATACGACGGACCTTGGAAACGCATGGGGAACTTCTGGAGACGGACCGGGGAGTTTTGCTGCACCGTGACTTTGCCATCTGGAACCTTTTGGGCAGCGTTAATCGGATCGAGGCGGTGATCGACTGGGACGATGCGGTGATCGGCGACCCGGCCGACGACATCGGGATGGTCAACTGCTTTATGGACGAGGCCTACATGGAGACCCTCCTTCGAGCCTATGCCCGGGTTCATCCAGTGGACGAGCGCTTCAGGCGGAAGGTGAGTCTGTACACACTTCGCAACATGTTGTGGAAAACCGTGATCCGTCACTACATGGGGTATTTCGACAAGGACAGCTCATTCTTTCTCAGCAAGAATAGCGAGGGCATTTCGCTCAAAGACTTTGGCTTGAAAAAGATTAAAGCCTCGCTTGAGGCATTGGAGTAATCATGCGCTTTTGTAAAACACAGGTCAGTTCGGGTACGACGCGGGGGGTTTTTATCGCCTCCGGGATGGAGGTGTCTGTTGAACTGGCCGCCGGCGCCGGCTTCGACTGGGTGATTCTGGATATGGAGCACGGACTCGGCGACGAGGCGAAACTGCTTAGCATGATCCGCTGCCTCGATGGCACCAATACTGCGCCGCTTGTGCGAATTCCGGCACTGAGGGAGGAAGCCGTCAAACGGGCTCTGGACTTTGGCGCGGCGGGGATTCTCTGTCCCATGGTCCGCTCGGCAGATGACGCACGGGAACTGGTTCACTTGACCCAATATCCGCCTCTGGGCCGGCGCGGACTCACCGCTTCGTCCAGGGCCTCGGGTTACGGCAAGCACTTCGGAGACTACTTCGCCCGGGCCAATACGGAAATCCTCCGCGTGGTGCAGATCGAAACCCCAGAGGCGCTTGCGGCGATTGACGCTATTGCCGCCGTTGACGGGGTGGACGTTCTTTTCATCGGGCATTCCGATCTGTCGCTCAGCCTTGATTGCTACGGTGACTTCACTCACCCAAAGATGGTGCAGGCGGAGAAGGACGTGCTGGCTGCCGCTGCCCATAACGGCAAGATTGCAGGGCTCCTTCTCAAACAGACGATGGATGCTGACGACTACCGCGCCCGCGGCTTTCAATTCCTGGCTTTGGGAACCGACATCGGGTGTCTGCGTTCCGGTTATACAAAGCTGTTGCGTGACGAGCACAAGGGTTGATTTCATGCGCATTGCGTCTAAGTTGGAAACCGGCCTCATTATGCAGAGCCACAACCACAAAAAAGGAGAGAGAGATGAGCAAACGACTGATGATGGCAATTCTGGTGTGTGTGGGATTTGGCGCGGTGGCGGCACCGCCGGCGGCACGGGCCCGGATCGACCTCGCCGGCAAGGCGATAGCGATCACCCCGGAAAAAACAGCGATGGAAGGTGTCAACGCCTCCAACCCCGGCTGGATCAAGGATGCGAAAAAGAGGGCCTGCTACATTAACTCGCAAGGCCCGGCGTTAAGCACGGACACGTGGTCTGACTACAAGGTGGTCTTCACCCCGGCAGGCGACGGTCCCGTTA
>JBFJXC010000283.1:0-5689 GCA_041623325.1 Lentisphaeria bacterium
AATCCCCCAAAGCCAGTCCCAGGTCTTCCCGGCAGGCCGTCAGATCACGCAAGCCCGTGTAAAGAGACTCGACCGTACCCGCAAGCCAATCCGGAATCCCCTCTGCATAAAGGGGCAAATGACGCTTCAGAGTTGCCGCTTCGATATACAACTGAGGAAGACGACTAAGCAGAAATCGCAGGCTGTTCTCACTGCCAACATCATGGGATTCGGCAACCTGCCTGGCATTGGTTTCCCGAAAGATCGATGGCATGTGCATTTCCATTCAGCCGCGCTTTGCCCTCTTGAATTGCCTTGCAAACTGCCGGATCGAAGGACTCCTGTCACCGCCTGCGGCCCCCTCTGCACGGAGGCCGGCCAAAACTCTCAGCCGTTGAACGCTGCCGGCGTGACCATGCGCAAAGGCTGATGGCGCACGCCCCTCTCATGTTGCCGCAGAAGCCGGGCGATCTCCCGATGGTCCTTGAATTCAGCCCAAGCCAGAGGGGTCTCCCCCGTCATGTCCGTGGCCCTGCTATCCGCACCCTTGTTCAGCAACAGCTCGACCATCTCCAAATGCCCCTCCAAGGCCGCCCAATGCAGAGGAGCCTCACCCCACTTTTCCCGGGCATTCACGCTGCCACCATATTCCAGCAATACCGTTGCCACTTTCAGATGGGACATGCCGGCCGCATAGTGCAAGGGCGTGCGCCCCCAATCGTCGCTCGCATTGGGATTGGCCCCGTGACACAACAAGTACTCGGCCACGTCCGCAACCCCCAGGAAGATCGCCACCTCATGCAAGGGAGTGAACCCCCCATGGCCTTTTTTGTTAACGTCCACCCCCTCCCGGCAAAGACGCTCCACCTCGGCAAGGAGTCCCTCCCTTGCAACTTCATGAATCGTTTTCATCATCCCCCCCGATCCCTGACTCGAACAAAATGATCATTCGTTGGCATTCAGATCCAGCTCCAGCTTTCATTGCCGACGACGACAGCACTTCTACCGTACTGTCCATGTCCGGCCAATGCCATTGCCCTCCGGAAAACCCCCGAGAAATAGTGCCTTCCCCTAGCCTCCCGGGAGGAAATGGCACGATGCCCACCCGCAACGGTTGGAGCGGCCTTCCCCCATGACCAGGCCACGCAGGTATGAGGCACGGTTGTCCTGCTGCCGCAATTCAAGAAAACAGACTGAACCAGGCTACATCGGCGGCAGAAGCCACCTGGGATCGGCTTGATGGTTCACAAACCATCCGGGTCGTTGTTGACGCCCGTCCCCTCAAGCTTCCCGCGAATCGTAGAGGCATTTTTCGACTGGCTATTCAGGGCCTCCCACCAGTAGCGTGCCGCCAGTTCGTTCAGGCCGACGGCCGCACAGATATCCCCAGCATGTTCCAATATAACCGGATCTGGATGGCTTCCTGACAGGCGCACGGCCTTCAGGATGGCCGATCGGGCCCGGGCATAATCCCCCTGCCGATAGCGGACCCAGGCCAGGCTGTCCAGGTACGCCACATTTTCCGGTTCGTCCTGAACGGCCTTGGAAATCAGCTCCTCGGCTTCGGCTAGCGCCAGGCCATGGTCGGCAAGAATGTAACCCAGGAAATTGTTCACCTCCGCCGAAGCCGGTGCCAAAGCCAAGGCCTGGCGTGCCTTGGAGATCGCTTGGTCCAAAAGCCCCATTTCCTCGCAAAGGCCGGCATAATAGAGGAGAAACTCCACCCCCAGAAATTCGGTGTTGCCGGCTTTTTGGGCGGCCGCTTCGGCCTTGAGCAGCGCTTGGGAAGCAGCCGCGTAGTCGTTCAACTGATAGTGAGCCCGGCTAACCAGCCAATACTGCTCTTCGGTCTTAGCGCGGGACCTCTCCACAACCTCGAGGGTCTTCTCGGGCCGACCCTGCCTCAGATATAGATAGCCCATGGTCAATTTCAGCGGTGGACTATCGGGGACCAAGGTCAATAACCGGTTGTAAACCGAAACCGCCTTCTCCAGCTCATCAGCCTGCATATAAAGCTGCCCCACCTGGGCATAAGCCGCTGGAGGCAGTCCCGCCTGGGCCGCCACTTCGTCGAGAATCTCCATCCCCTCCTTACGCTGGCCGGTCTTCAGCAAGGACTCGCCATAGAACAGGGTCCGTTTGACCGATGCGAAGCGCGCGTCCGGCAGAACCTGACGCAATAACGCCGCTACATCCGTCCACGCTTCCGCATCGCCCAGCAGCTGCACTAAGCTGTCGATATCCGATGCCTGTTCGGCTTGGTCTATCCTCGCGGCGGCTAGCCGGGCATGCGCCAGGGCGCGGGAGCGCCACGGTACCTTACGCACCGCCTTGCCGAGTTTCTCCTCAGGCAATCGCCACATGGAATAGCAATAGAGTGCGGCCGCATGCTGAACAATGAAAGTCCGGCGCAACGGCCGCCTCCGCAAGGCGCGGTTTAACAGACGCTCCACGGCTTCATAACGCTCGGCACGCCAGTAGAGAATCGACAACGCCCGGACCAACTGGGCCGACTGCCCTCCTCTAGCCTTCAAGGCTGCCTCCAAGACCGAGACCCCCTCCTCCAGACGGCCAGACTCAACCAACGCCTCGCTCAACACCAGAGTCAATAGCTCTGACTCGGGATGCCGCTGGGAAACCGGCCGAAGATACTCCACAAGCCTCTCGACCTGCCCACTGCTGGCCAAAGATCTAAGCAAGTGGTCCAGAACCTCTTTGGATTCTGGCAGCAGCTCCAGAGCCTTTTGATACTCCCTCAGGAATTGCCCGGATTGGCGTTCGGGATCCAGCTGCAAGAAAAAGCCCCAAGCAAAATGGCTCAGGGCTTCGCTGCGAAGGTCGTTTTGACGGTCAAGCCATAGGTCGTCGGGGGTCGCCGCGCACTCGTTGCCGAATGCTGAACCACTCACTCCTGCGATGCTGGTCCACAGGGACAAACACATCGCCAATGTGCTTCTCAAGGCCATAGGCGACCCCGCCGACATGCGCTCCTGACTACTTACTCTTGTGACGCATCGACTTCAACTGCTTCCGGCGCTTGTGCTTGGCAATCTTCTTGCGTCTCTGCTTCTTAACGGAGCCCATTAGATCGTGTCCTGTCTTAAATACTGCATGTCGTTGTACTTCTACGGGGAACAAAATGAAGGGGAAAAATAACTCTGATTCCTTCAGTTGCAACAACTCCCCCGCCAGATTCCCCGCCTTTTTCTCCATCAGCCGGCCAAGCAAGACGCACCGGGCCAGCCTAAAACCCTTTCCGGACCGGACAATTGCCCCGCTTGGGTATCCGCCCTTCGTTGGCTTTGCCGCTTGCACTGATACCTTACGCTTTTCCCATTTCGAATTAAAGCCCGCAGGCTAGACGGAGAAACCACATTGAAACAGGTATTAGCCTTTGCCAAACAAATCATACGCGAGGCACTCGGGCCATCGGACTGGGCAGTGGACGGCACCGTCGGCAACGGTTATGACACGGCCTTCCTGGCCGAATGCGTCGGTTCGACGGGCAGAGTTTACGGATTCGACATCCAGGCGAAAGCCCTGCGCACGGCTCATCTGCGCCTGAAGGCACAAAATCTCCATGACAGGGTTAGCCTGTTGGAGGCCGGGCACGAGCAAATGGCCAGCCTCCTGCCAGCCGAGGCCCGTGGCCGAATCAAAGCGGCCATGTTCAATCTGGGCTATCTTCCCGGCGGCGACCACACCCTGTCCACCCGGCTGTTCACGACCCGACAAGCACTGGAAAGCACCTTGAACCTGCTATGCCCGGGGGGGCGGATCACCGTTGTCCTGTACCCCGGACACCCAGGCGGACAAGAGGAATGCGAAGGCATCACGGCCTGGGCAAAGGCACAGGACCAGCGGGGCACCGAAATACTGCGCTACGAGTTCATCAACCAGCAGAATTGCCCTCCCCGTCTGCTCGTATTGGAAAAACGCCGTTCTTGACAAATGGAACCCGGAACAATATGTGGGTAATGAGGTGTCATGAGGGATGATGCCAGCCATAGCGAAAACCCAAGCAAAGGAGAACGCCATGAAACTGCTCAGCGTTGTTTTCGTGGCCGCCATGGCCGTCCTGGCCGGCTGCCGAAAAGAGTCGGAGAAACCAGCCAAACCTGAGCCCGCCAAGCTGGAAGCAGTCAAGCCACCAGCCATCGGCCAAGCTTTGGAAGCGGCCAAAACCCAGGCGGAAGCCATGAGCAAGACCGCCGAGAAAAAACTCCAGGAAACTCAAGCTGAAGTCGACGCGATCATCGCCCAAGTCAAAAAGCAGATGGAGGCGGCCGACTACAAAACCGCGTTGAGCGGGATCCAAAAGGCCCTGAGCATGCCCGAAATCACCCCCGATCAGAAGAAACTGCTGGATGAGCTGCGGAACACCGCCTCGAAAAAAATGGCCGCCGCGGCGGCCGAAGAAACCAAAACGGGCATCTCCAACCTGCTGCAAAACAAGTAGCAGCTCCTTCCCGACACAAGACAGCGCTCCCGCCACTCTTCGGAGAAGCGGGAGTTTTTTTTATTTTTTCGGCGGGGCATTATGGGCAGTGAGACACGGCGCCCTTGCTGAAAGGGCCTAATCAGGCCTATGGTTAAGGGTTGGTGCGAGGATCCCAAAAGAGGAGAGGTCTCATGAATGCCACAATTCGGAATCTGGGTTTGGCCGCGATCCTGGTGGCTCTGCCCCCCAGCCTGACCGGTTGCCGCAGCATCTACTACGGAACCATGGAAAAACTTGGATATCACAAACGGGACTTGCTGGTCGACCGGGTAGAGGACGCCCGGGACGCCCAGGAGGATGCCAAGGAACAATTCCAGACGGCGCTGGACCGGTTTTCAGCCGTTCTCAACATCCAAGGCGGAGACCTCCAGGCTAAGTATGACAAACTCAGTGCCGAATTTAAACGCAGCGAGAGCAAAGCCCAGGCGGTCCACAGCCGCATCGCCGCAGTCGAAGACGTCGGCCAGGCGCTATTCCGGGAATGGAAAGCGGAGTTGGATCAGTACACCAGCCATAGCCTGCGCCAAGCCAGCCAGATCAAGTTCGACCAGACCAGGAGACAGTTCGACCGCCTGATAGGAGCCATGAAACGGGCGGAACAAAAAGTTGATCCGGTTCTGTCGGCTTTCCGCGACCAAGTGTTGTTTCTCAAGCACAATCTGAACGCCCAGGCGATCTCTTCACTCCAAGGCGAATTGATTTCCATCGAGACGGACATCGCCGCGCTCATTCGGGACATGGATGACTCCATACGGGAGGCCAATGCTTTCATCTCGTCCATGGACGCAGAATGAAACTATTGAAACCGCAGGTAATTGAAGCTTTCCGGACTGTGGTCGTGAGCGGCCCGTCGATCCCAAGTGCGAACTTCCAGCCTCGACTGGCGGCCGTAGCGAAAGCGCCTGATATTGGCTGTTACCACAGCACCGTGACAAGGAGAATTGAGACCGGGAATGTCTCCAAGAGGAATTCTCGCCTCCACGGTCCAGCCGCCCGCCCCAGGCATTCCGGCCACTTCAGTAGCGCTGTCGAACGATTTATCGACTTTTCCAGACAGCCTGGTGATCGCCTGTTTATTGTGGACAAACGCGAGGTCGCCATGGTTCAAGTCAACGAAGGCTCCCAGCCGGTTGAAAACCCATTGCTGATAATTGGTCAATGACCGGTCAGCCCCGACAAAAAACTCGATGCAATCCTCCCGCCAGATGT
>JBFJXC010000284.1:0-5686 GCA_041623325.1 Lentisphaeria bacterium
GACGAGCCCACCGCCAACCTTGACTCCCAAACCGGTGGGGGGCTACTGGACATGATGCGCCACCTCAACGACAGCACGGGCATGACCTTCCTGTTCTCGACCCACGACCCCATGGTCATGGAACGGGCGCGGCGCATTGTCACCCTCCGGGATGGCCGGGTCGAAAAGGATCAAAGAAAATCGTAGAGGAAAGACGGTGGGGCTATGGGGGGGAAAACCTTTGGATTGATTCCTCCTCACCCTTCGAGAACAACGGACACCAGACCATGAATTACTTGATCATCAGCAACGGCGTGGCAGGAACAGAAGCGGCCATGGCCATCCGCAAACTCAGGCCACACGACCCGATCACCATCATCGCCAGCTCCAATAACCTGTTCTACGCCCGCCCACGCCTGCTGGAATACCTGGCCGGAAAAGCCACCCACGCCAAGATCACCACCTACTCCAAAGACGTCTACGAAAACAAACGCATTCAGCTCTGCCTGGGAGAGCGAGTCACCCGCATCGACCCGGTCGGCAAATCCGTGTCCACCGCCTCGGGCAAGCAGATCGGCTACGACAAGCTGCTGCTGGCCTGCGGGGCCCGGCCCTTCATTCCGCCTCTGCCCGGTTCGGATAAGCTTGGAGTCTTTTCCCTGCGGGGATTGAGCGATGCGGACTCCATCCGCAGCTACTGCGCCCAAGGCGACCGGATCCTGGTCATTGGCGGTGGCCTGCTGGGATTGGAAATCGCCCACACCCTGGCCACGCTGGGCTGCCTGGTCACCGTCGCCGAATTCGCCGACCGCCTCCTACCTCGCCAACTGGACACGGAGGGGGCGGGCATCCTGCAGGCCCAGCTGGAATCCAGCGGCATCTCCTTCCTGCTGGGGGAGGCGGTATCCAAACTGGCAGGGGGCGACCGGGTCGAAACCGCGGAGTTCAAGTCCGGCCTGAGACTGGATGTCCGGGCGGTGATCTTTTCAACCGGTGTTCGATCGCGCCTGGAGCTGGCCCACGGCGCTGGAGTCCAGACCAACCTGGCCATTGTGGTCAACGACCACATGGAGACTTCGGTCAAGGACATCTACGCCGCGGGGGATGCCATCGAGCACCGGGGCCGCTGCTACGGACTCTGGTTGCCCGCCAAACAGCAAGGCGAAATTGCCGGGCGCAACATGGCCGGCGAACACGCCGTCTACGAAGGCACCCCGACGGAAACCCGGCTGAAGGTCGCCGGCATCAGCCTCTTTTCGGCTGGCGACGTCCACGGCCAGGATGCCCAGGTTCTGGTTTCCCGCACGGATACGGCCTACCGGAAGCTGGTGCTCAAGGATGGCAAGGTGGCCGGTGCGATCATACTGGGCGACAATCCGCTGGCCAGCGAGATCTCCAAAGCCTTCCGCACCCGGACCGTCTTGGACCCCATCCCGGAGGTGTCGCCGCCATTTGAGCCCACCTGCCAGACCCCATGAGACCCCTGCCGTCCATGCTCTTCGCCGCGTTTCTGGTTCCCGGCTTTGCCACCGCCGCCGGCCAGCCGCCGACCATGACAGGATACTACAAGAACTTCACCACGCTCATCGCCCAACCCGCCACCGGCAGCACCGACGGCCCCCGAACGCTCTGGTTTTCCTCCAACCGCCTGCGCCTGGATCTGACCGCCAACCTGGGCGAACACTGGACTTTCGAGGCCGCCTACGACCTGGCTCCACGTTTCCAGGACAGCACCCTCTTCGATACCGATGCCACAGCCCAGCCCACCGGCGGCTCCGCCTACCGAACCGCGGACCTGGACCACGCCCTCTTCCCTCCCGAGCCCGGCGACACCGGCAGCTTCGCACTCTTTCAAAACCTGGACCGCTTCTCGTTTTCCTGGAAGGGCGAAGCCGCCGACCTGACCATCGGCCGCCAGGCCATCGCCTGGGGCAGCGCCCGAGTCATCAACCCCACCGATATCATCGCCCCCTACGCTTTCAACACACTGGATCAGGAGGAACGCTTCGGCGTAGATGCGGTGCGGCTGCGACTAGCCCGCGGCAGCCTGGGTGAATTGGACCTGGGTGGCGTCTTCGGGGAGAACTTCCGGACCCAGGCCAGCGCCTTCTATGTCCGCCGCAAATGGCACCGGCATCAAACCGACCTGTCCGTGCTGGCCATTGGCTTCCGCCACCATCTGCTTGTCGGCCTGGACCTGACCCGCCCCCTGGGACGACACGGATTCTGGTTCGAAAGCGCCCTGACCAAACCCGGCCTCTTCGGAAGCGGCCACCCAGACTCCTCTTACCTCCGGGCTTCCCTCGGGCTCGACTCACAGCTGAACGCGGACACCTACGGCTTCGTAGAGTATCACTACAATTCCGCCGGAACCCGGGACACGGACGACTACCTGGAACTGGAGTCCGGCCCCGCCTACCGCGACGGAGCCGTCTACCTGCTGGGCCGACACTACCTGAGCCTAGGTCTGACCCGTCAGCTCACCGGCCTCATCCATACCTCCCTCACCTGCATCGCCAACCTCCACGATCGCTCCATTTCCCTGTCCCCCACCTTGGAATACAACCTGGCCGAAAACGTCTACCTGTCGCTGGGCGCCACCATCGGCATTGGGCCCAGCCCCCGCCAAGCACAAGCCTCCCCCGCCCCCTTCCAACTCCGCTCCGAGTTCGGTGCCTACCCGGACCTATACTACGCTTCCCTGCGCTGGTACTTTTGACCTTGGGAGGGTCTTAGCTGTCAGCTTTTCATCATGGACTTGGCCACTGCCAATTCCATGACGTAGTCGTCCATCCTATAGCCCGAGCCGATATCTTTGTCCTTCTCGCACGTAATGGAGAAACCCCGGCGCTGGTACCACTCGACCGACGAGCGGTTGTGCCGGTTGACGGTGAGCCAGACGGAGGCGCAATTCCGGGACCGGGCTTGTTGGATGGCGAAATCGAGCATGGCTTTGCCCAACCCCTTGCCCCGGGTGGACCGTTTGAGGTAGAGCTTGCTGATCATCAGCTTTCCCTGGGGCGAGTCCGGGATGAGCGCCATGTAGCCGACGGGTTCCTGGTCGAGCAGAAGCAGGTGATACAGCACGCCAGTGCGGATCTGGTCGGCAATGGCCGTGGCCGACTGGAAACGCTCCACCATGTAGTCGACCTGGGCCTGCCCAATGATGGCGGGGAAGTGTTCGTTCCAGATCGTCGACGCCAACTCTGCGGTGGCGACGATTTGCTCGGGGGTGGTGACGGGCTGGATTGAATGCCTGGCAAGAACGTGATGTTCATTCTTCATCTTTTTTCCTTCCAAACCACCAGTGGTGGGCCAGGACCAGCCCGATTGCATCGAGCTTGTGAAGCCATTGTCCATTATCACCATGCGCAAGGACCGGCACCCTATGGTTCCCTCGCGAAGCGTCCAGCAAAGCGCGGCCAGGGGCGGGGGCGGCGCAAGGTTCAGCCCTAGGTCAATCCGGCATTCATGCCGGAGACGGGGCTGAAACCTGAACCCCACAAACCCACAAACCCACAGTCCCAAAGTCCTACGCCCCCCCTGCCCCCTCCGGATAAAGCAGCGCAATATCGTGCTTCTCGAAAAAGGCGATCCATTCGGGCGAGGGGGCGATGTCGGTGACCACGGTGGTGACATCCTCCCAGGCCACGATTTTGCAAAGCGAAGGGGAGGAGAACTTGGTGTGGTCGATCAGCAGGACGATTTCGCGGGCATGTTTGGCGGCCAGGCGGTAGAGATGGGCGCCCTCCATATCGCTGGCGGTCAGACCGAAATCCATGCTGACGCCGTCGGCGCCCAAAAAGGCTTTGTAGCCGCGCATTTGGTCCAAGGCCGCCAGAGCCAGCGGTCCGACCATGTCCATTCGGTCGGGGCGGTACTGCCCTCCCAGCATGATCACCTCAAGCCCCGGCGCATCCAGAGCCATGGCCAGGCGGGTGGAATTGGTCAGAACCACCACATCCTGCTTGCGGTTGAGAAACGGAGCCAATTCACAACAGGTGCTGCCCCCGGCCAGAAACACCTGCTCGCCATTGCCAACCAGCCCGGAAGCCAAGCGGGCAATGGTGCGCTTGCATGCAATATTGCGTTTGACCTTGGACTTGAAGGAAAAGTCCAGCGTGCGCTTGACCGTAGCCCCGCCGTGAACCAGCTCCAGCTTGCCCTCATCCGCCAGGGCGTGCAAGTCGCGCCGGACCGTGGCCTCGGACACCCCCAGCAGCACGGCCAACTCGCTGGCGTTCACCGCCTGCTTGCTGTAAAGCTCGTCCTGAATCGCCTCGCGACGCTGTCGGGTGGTCGTTCTCATGTCCAATACCTCGCATTTGGGTTGCAACCAAGTTGATCACGCTTATGCTTGGATTGTCGTGTCCGGCAATCATGCCCGTCATCGTGTGCCGAACCGTTTATGGCAAGGCCGACACGATGGGGTCGGCCCGTCATACCCAAACTCTGTATTCACGACGGACTCGTCGCAGACCGGCGCCTCGGACGGGGCCCCCAAGCCGTCAAACTCTACTGGCTTCAAGCGCGAAATCAACCGAAAACTTCCAGTTTTCGAGCAATTGCTGCTTGCAAAATGATTGTTTTATGTTTAATTTATGATCGTTTTTTGAAAGCTTCGGGCCGGCCGGGCTTCCGGACGGCCGGTGCAGACACCCGCATCACCCTTAGCCAGTCAAGGAGGCGCCATGCCGCTCAGTCAGCAGGAATCGATCACGCTCATCGCCCCGGCCCTGAGGGCCCTAACCGCCGCCAGCGACACGCTCAACCTCGTCACCTTCCAAGGCACCGCCGCCAGCGCGGAAGACTCCCTGGCCATCTGCCTTCCCGAGAACGCCAGCGGCAGCGAGATTATCGAAAGCCTGCGCTCCGCCCTGGCCTCCCAAGCCGAAACTCCCAGTACCGTGCAAGTCGGCGGGGTCGGCACGTTCAGCATCACCCCAGCCCCCCAGCGCGCGGGGCGGATCGCCGGCAAAGTGGCGGTGGTGACCGGCGCCGCCCAAGGCTTCGGTTTGAAGATCGCCGAGGAGTTGGCCCAGGAAGGTGCCAGCGTGGTGCTGGCCGACATCAACCGCGACGGGGTCAAGGCCGCGGCCGACCAGCTGAATTCCAAATTCGACACCCCGCGCGCCATCGGAGTCGGCATGAACGTGACCGACTTGGAGTCTATCAAAAGTGCCGTCTGCGAGGCGGTCTGCGCCTTCGGGGGGTTGGACCTGTTCATCTCCAACGCCGGGGTTCTGAAGGCCGAAAGCGTCAAAACCCAATCGCTTTCCGACTTCGAGTTCGTGACCAAGGTCAACTACACCGGTTACTTCCTCTGCGTTCAGGCGGTCGCCCCGGTGATGGCCGTGCAGCATGAAGCCCGCCCCAGCTACCGCAGCGACATCGTCCAGATCAACTCCAAGTCCGGCCTGGAAGGCTCCAACCGCAACGGCGCCTACGCCGGCAGCAAATTCGGCGGCATCGGCCTGACCCAGTCCTTCGCCCTCGAACTGATCGGCGACGGCATCAAGGTCAACTCCATCTGCCCCGGCAACTTCTTCGACGGCCCCCTCTGGTCGAACCCGGACAACGGCCTCTTCGTCCAGTACCTCAAAACCGGCAAGGTCCCCGGCGCCAAGACCATCGCAGACGTGAAGCATTTCTACGAATCCAAGGTGCCAATGGGTCGCGGTTGCAATCCCGTCGACGTCGCACGCGC
>JBFJXC010000285.1:0-5677 GCA_041623325.1 Lentisphaeria bacterium
ACGGGCTCTGCTTCGCGACGCCGGAAGCCAGGGGAACGAGCGCAGCGAGTTCCCCAGTGAGTGGAAGAACTCAGATTAACAGCAAAGGGGTTGCACTTGCAACTTGAACCCGAGTACGGAAAAGTGGTTGAAACCGGCGAACCCATTGAGTTTGAAGACTATTCCAGAGAGTTGGACAAGTATTTTGGGACCCGCGCTTTTTGCGCAGCCCCCGGCCGGTTTGCGGTCATTTTCACCGATATCACGACCCGCAAACGGACCGAGGAAGAACTGCGCCGCCTCCACACGGCCATTGAGCAATCGCCGGAAACCGTCCTGATCACCACCCCAGACGGCGTCATCGAATATGTCAATCCCGCTTTTGAAACCACGACCGGCTATACACAACGCGAAGCGATCGGGCAAAAAGCCAACCTGGTCAATAGCGGAGAACACAGCCGGGCCTTTTTCGCCGACATGTGGGAAACGTTGCAGGCCGGGGAGATATGGAAAGGGCGAATCACCAATCAGCGCAAAGACGGCACCCGCTATACAGTGGAAGCGACCATCTCACCCGTAGTCGACCAAACGGGTCAAACCATCAACTACGTCGCCGTCAACCGGGATATTACGGCCAAACTCGCTCTGGAGGACCAACTGCGCCAGGCCCAGAAGATGGAGGCGGTGGGACGTTTGGCCGGCGGCGTGGCCCATGACTTCAACAACATGCTAAGCGTGATCATTGGTCACGCGGACATGCTTCTGGAGGAAATGGGCCCGGATGAACCATGCTACGCCAGTCTTTCGGAAATCAAAAGCGCCGGTCAGCGCTCGGCCGCCCTGACCAGACAACTTCTGGCCTTCGCCCGCAAGCAGACCGTGGCCCCCAAGGTGATCGACCTGAACGAGACCATGGCGGGCATGGCCACGATGCTGCGCCGGCTCATCGGAGAGGACATTCAGCTGGTCTGGATGCCGGGCAACAAGCTGTGGCCAGTCCGGATCGATCCCAGCCAGGTCGACCAGATCCTGGCCAACCTCTGTGTCAACGCCCGAGACGCCATTGCCGGCGTGGGCAAGGTAACCATCGAAACGCGAAATGCGGTTCTGGACGCGGCCTTCTGCGCCAATTACATCGGCTCTGTTCCCGGCGCCTACGTCTTGCTGGTTGTGAGCGACAGTGGTTGTGGGATGACCCCGGAAACGTTGACTAAGGTGTTCGAGCCCTTCTTTACCACCAAGGGCCTGGGCAAAGGCACCGGCCTGGGACTGGCCACGGTCTATGGTGTGGTCAAACAAAACAATGGCTTCATCTATGTCTCTAGCCAACCGGGGCAGGGAACGAGGTTCGAAATCTATTTGCCGCCTCATATGGCCAAGGGGAGTCCCTTGTCGAAAGCAGAAACAGACTCGCCAGTCGAGCCGGGCCATGAAACGATTCTGTTGGTGGAAGACGAAGCGGCGATTCTGAAAATGACCACGAGGATGCTCAATAGAGCGGGATACAACGTGCTGGTGGCCGAGACCCCGGGTGCGGCAATTGACCTTGCCCGGACCTACAGGGGCCCAATTCATCTGCTTATGACCGACGTGGTCATGCCCGAGATGAACGGTCGCGACCTGGCCAAGAACATCTTGGTTGACTATCCCGACATCAAGCGCTTGTTCATGTCGGGGTATACGGCTGACGTCATCGCCCATCACGGCGTTCTGGAAGAAGGGGTGAACTTCATCCAGAAACCGTTTTCGCAGCGGGATCTGGCCGTCAAGGTGCGGAAGGTGCTGGCGGCGGATTAGCAGCCCTTGGTGCACTGGGGTCATCCCCTACTCTCGCCAGGCCTCCTGCTCGAGCCAGCCGAAGCGCAGGGCAAAGCGCAGTTCCTCGGCGAACCGGAAGTCGGGGCGATGGCGCAGAAGCGTTTCGGCCCGGTGGCGCTTGTCGGAGGCAAGGGGAAGCAGGCTCGTCTTCAACCGTTCCGCGCTGCCCAGATCGCCTCGCCACAGGTCAACGGGCCGGAACGCATCCAGGATGTTGGCGATGAGCAAGCCATCCAGGTCGGTGTCTCCCCAATGGCGGATGGTCCGGACATGACCGGGCAGGAGGGATAGCAGCCGACGGACGGCCGCGTTGGGATAGCCGCCGGTGTAGAAAACCGGAACGGCGGGATCCGAGTCGACCAGCTCGCAGAACGGGGTTTCGTTCTCGCAGGTGATGATGAACTCGGGTTTCCCGTCCAGGATGAGTTCGTCGATGCTCTCCAGGTTCTGCATGGTCAGCACCGCCGCCTGGCCTTGGACCGACAGATCCCGGATCCATTCGAAGGTGTGTCTGCCGCACCGGTAGCGAATCCTGCCGAAGACGGTTGCCTTCACGGCCGTGCCGTTGGCCACTACCTGACAGCGTTCGAAGGCCTGTTCGCGGCTCAGTTCCGGTGCCTCCAGCTGTGCCCGCAACAGGTCGCCCAGCAGGTTGTAGGCCTCGGTGCCGCGCCGCAGCTGCTTGCTGTCGTTGAAGAACCGCACGCCCAGGTTGGACAGGCGCGACTGATCGGTGGCCGCCAGAAGCACTTGCGCGGCCCGGCAGAGCGCCACTGCCTGCGAGGGCTGTGTCTCCCAGGTTCTGACGATGGCAGGGCTGCCGAAAACGGCGGCAAGCGCCTCGGCCAGGTCGGGAAATTCCAGCATCAGTCGACTCTTCAGAGAGGAGGGACTCTTCGCCTCGGTCACAACGCCGAACACCTCAACCAGCGCCTGGGCAAAGGCTTCGGTGTTCAAGCCGGACGCGGTCAGAAATTCTGCCAGCTTCAACCGCACAGGCGGCCCGGATAAGATGCGTTTGGCCCCGAAGAAGGAGCGCAAGGCATGCAGATCGTCGGCGTGGAGGCCGTTGCCCAGGGTCTTGACCGCCGGCAGCGGCTTGCCTTTGGCCAGGTCGTCTGCCAGTCGGCTCAGATAGGGACGCAGAGCCGGGGAAGACTCCAGGGTCTGGGAGAGTTTGTTTACCAGTTGGCCCATGCTGCTTGCCTGAGTGGAGTCCCCAAAAGGGGACCATGATTCCGCCTCCCCTTCAGGGAGGGAATGGTATTGAATTCCGCACCCCAGGGTTTCACCCTGGGCTTTATTCCGGCACCCCTTCGGGGTTTAATCCAGCACCCCTTCGTGGTTCCTGCCCAAAGCGACACCTGGCACCCAACACCCGAAGCCACGGCCTTTTCCGATTACGAGAGCGCGATTATGATTTGAGCCCGAACCCCGACACCCGCAACCCTGCTTCTACTTCGAATCGGCTTGTATGAGGCCTACCTTCTGCGGCCGGGACGACCGCAGTACTCTAGCTGAAGTAGTACGGGCATCGCTGCCCGTACGCCGTTGGCATGCGATTTAGTCTCACTAAGAAGTATCCGGGTTTCCCGGTGGTTCGGCTCAGGTCCTTACGACCTCGGGCTCATACGGCGACAGCTCCTGCTCGAACTCGTGCGATGGCTCCGGCCTTGGCTCCTGGAAGAGATCCAGCTGCTTCTCCAGGTCCGGATTCTCGAAGTAGTTGGGGAAGAGATGCACGTCGAAGTTCACGTCTTTCAAGACGATCAGCGAGGTGGAATAGGCGATCTCCTTGCGCACGCCATCCTGGTCGGGCGAAGCCACGAACAACTGCAAGCCCAGATCGCCGGCGAAGCCGAGCAACTGGTTGCGACGGTCTTCGTCAATCCCGTAGAATGCTTCGTCGAAGAGCATCACATGAGTGCGGATTTGGGAACGGCGGTACAGGAAGTGGGCGATGGTCATAATCAGCAGGTAGTTGGGCACCGCCTGCTCGCCCCCGGAGCCCATGCTGCGCAACTGCCGGGTTATGACGTCGCCGTCGCCATCGCCCGAGGAACTGACCTTCATGTCGTAACGGAACCAGTTCCGGTAGTCCAGAACGGCCGGAATCGAATTGACCTCGCTGTTCAGAATCTCCTGCTTGTAATCCTCCAACAGCTCCTGAAGCTCCTGTGCCGAAGTGGCGTTGAAGGTGCTGAAATTCTGAAAGGTGTTCACGAAGCGCTCGTACTCCTTGAGCGGGGTCAGCTTCAGGCGGTAGCGGTTCATGCCGAAGGCGCGGTTCGCCAACAGGGCGTTGATGTCTTTAACCATGTCCCGAAGGCGGGTGATGTTTTCGATGATGAAGCGCACCAAGGAGTTCTGAATCACGTTTCGAAACAGCTCGGTGGTCTTGTCGTTGATCACCTCCTCCTGCTCGCGGATGCTCTTCTTAAGAGAGGCGACCAGATCGCCGATCTCGCACTGGTGGCGGTCGTAGAGCCGGTTCTCCTGGCGGTCGTAGACGAAACCGTAGGCCGAAGCCTCTGGGTGGCGCAGACGCTCCTCGATGGTGGTCTGCAAGTCGCGGAGATTATCCTTGGCCTGATTGTAAAGCTTCTGGAATTCCTCCGAGCTGGCGTAGGTCCAGCGGGACTTGACGTAGTTGAAGTAGGGCCGGAAGTCGCCGTCGCCGCAGAAAGTCCGCAGTTCGTCGGCAATGGCCTGGTGGCCCTGCACGGCCGCGCCGAGACTCTCCTGGTTCGCAGCGATTTCACCCTCCAGGGTTTCCAGCGTTTGCTGGACCTTGCCGGCCCGGATCTGCCAGTCCTTGCATTGAAGGCGAGCCTTGTCGTAGCGGGTCTTGCAGGCGGTCAACTGCTCCTCCAGCTGTTCCAGGCCCTTCTCTTCAAGGGTTTGGCGCAAGGCCTGGAGGCGTTCGAGGCACTGCACCAACGCCTTTTGAGCAACCTGGCGCTCGTCGCGGCATTGGGTCAGGCTTTCCGAGGCGAACCGCAGCTCCTGGCGCTTCGCGGTCAAGGCGGCCAACTGCCCGCGCAGCTGCTCGACACCGCTGTGAAGCAACCCCCTGAACTCCTCGATCACCCCCCCCGCCTTCTCGAGGTCCGCCACGGTCCGCTTCAAGTCTTCCATGCCCGCGCGACAAACCTGGAGTTCGGCCTCCTTGGCCGCGACCCGACGTTGCTGCGCCTGGCGCCGAGCCGCCTCGCCGATCAGACGCGCGGGCTGGCCGCTCAAGCCCCGGGCATGGGCACGGAAACTCAGGCGCGACCCGCTCTCGTCCACCGAAACGGCCAGCGGCTGGCGGGAGACCATCTCCTCGTGCAACACCACCATGGCTTCGGGATCGCTCTCCCGGAAGTCGAAACTCTGCCGGATCCAGTCGGCCAGCCCGATGGCGGTTGCGGCCTCCACCTCGCCACGTCTGGCCAGACGGACGCCGGGAAAATCCGGCAACACGGCGGCACACGCGGTCTCCCAATCGCAATCGCGGACCACGAACGTGCCCAGGACCTCCTCGCCAATGGCCTCCTCGATGTTGCTGCAGGCCTCGGCGGACATATCCGCCGCCCATTTGAGAGAACGGTACAGCGGCACCGCTTCGACCATGGCCTGCCGAAGCGCCGCAGCGGCCTCGTTGAATCCGGGGACGCCGGGGCAGACCTCGGGTTGCCGGTGCAGAGCCGTCAGCTCCTCCAGGATGGCCTTCTCGGCCTCCCGACTGGCCGCCAGGCGCCCCTTCTGTTCGGCCAGCGCCGTATGATGACCGACAAAGGCCTGGTCGGCTTTGGCCCGCAGGCCGTCCAGTGGCAGCGCCTCCAGAGACTGCACCACCGGCTCGTGGATCAGCTCGTCCAGCGCCTGCATGTAGGTG
>JBFJXC010000286.1:0-5662 GCA_041623325.1 Lentisphaeria bacterium
CGGTCCCGCCGCAGGCAGTGGGCCAAATGGCGCCGCACCTCACGCAAGTTCGCCTGCAGCCGTCGGCGGCGGGACATGAACAGGCGCCCCAGAGCGTGGCCGCCGACCAGGTAGAGCAGCAGCAGATCGAAGAGTATGATGTAAAAGGTTTGCATGGGGTCCCCTACGTTTCGCTGGTCTTGAGCACCGACACGAACGCCTCCTGCGGAATGTTCACCTTGCCGAACTGCTTCATTTTCTTCTTGCCCTCCTTCTGCTTTTCCAGAAGCTTGCGCTTGCGCGTGATGTCACCCCCGTAGCATTTGGCGATCACGTTCTTGCGCATGGCCCGCACGCTCTCCCGCGCGATCACCTTGCCCCCGACCGCCGCCTGGATGGCGATCTGGAACAGCTGGGAGGGAATCACCTCCTTCAGGCGCTGGGCCAGCATGCGGCCGCGATACGGGGCCGTGTCGCGGTGCACAATGGAGGCAAAGGCGTCGACCGGCTCTCCGTTGACCAGAATCTCCAACTTGACCAGCGGCTGCGCCTGGTAGTCGGCATGTTCGTAATCCATGCTGCCGTAGCCGCGGGTGACCGTCTTGAGGCGATCGTAGAAGTCGATGACGATCTCGTGCAGAGGCAGGTGGGCGGTGATCATGACATGGTTGCGGTCGACATTCTCGGTGTGGGTGCAGATGCCGCGTTTCTCCATGACCAGGTTCATGATATTGCCCAGATAATCCACCGGCGCCAGGATCTGGGCCTTGATGGTGGGCTCCTCGATGCGCTCGATCCGGGTTGGGTCCGGCAAGTAGGAGGGGTTTTCGATCTCCTCCATGCCGCCGTCCTTCAGGTAGACGTGGTAGACGACACTGGGGTAGGTCAGGATAATGTCCATGCCGTATTCGCGTCGGAGGCGCTCCTGCACGATTTCCATGTGCAGCAAACCCAGGAAACCGCAGCGGAAGCCGGCGCCCAGGGCCAGGGAGTTTTCCGGCTGGGCCGTGAAGGCGGGGTCGTTCAGCTGGAACTTGGAGATGCTCTGCTTGAGGGCTTCGTAGTCGCGGGTGTCCACCGGATAGATGCCGCTGAAGACCATGGGGTGGATTTCCTCAAAGCCGGGCAGGGCCTGCTGGCAGGGGCGGACGCTGTCGGTGATGGTGTCGCCGGTGCGGATCTGGCTGGGGTCTTTGATGTTGGTGATCACATAGCCCACGTTTCCCTGGCCCAAGGCGGAGGTGGCGTTCATCTGGGGGCTGAACACCCCGACTTCCTTTACCTCGGTTTCCAGGCCGGTGCTGAACAGCCGGATGCGCGTGCCGGCCTTGACGGTGCCGCTGACCACCCGCACGTAGCTGATCACCCCGCGGTAGGGGTTGTAGAGCGAGTCAAAGACCAGGGCCTGGAGGGCCTGTTCCGGAGGCGCGGGAGGGGGAGGCACGTTTCGGACAATGGCCTCCAGCAACTCGTCGATGCCGATGTCGGCCTTGGCGCTGACCAGCAAGGCCTCGTCGGCCGGAATGGCCAGCAGCTCCTCGAGCTGCTCCAGGCACATGTCGATATCCGCGGCCGGCAGGTCGATCTTGTTGATCACCGGAAGGATGGTCAGGTTCTGGTGCAGGGCCAAATGCACATTGGCCACGGTCTGGGCCTGCACCCCCTGGGCCGCGTCGATGATCAGCAGGGCACCCTCGCAGGCGGCCAGGCTGCGGCTGACCTCGTAGGAGAAGTCCACGTGCCCCGGAGTGTCGATCAGGTTCAGCTCGTAGTCCCGCTTGTCGGCGGCTGTGTATAGCATGCGCACGGGATGGGACTTGATGGTAATGCCGCGTTCGCGCTCCAGGTCCATGGCATCCAGAACCTGGTCTTGGAACTTGCGCTCCTCGATGGTATGGGTGTGCAGGAGCATGCGGTCGGCCAGGGTGGACTTGCCGTGGTCGATGTGGGCGATAATCGCAAAGTTTCGGATGTGTGATGTCACCATAAAAAAATCCCGAGGGGGCCTGTATTCAGCGCTTGGCGATCCTGACCAAACCGGCCAGTCCACCAACCTGATAGAGAATGTTGGGCAGCCAGACCAGCAGCTCCGGGTGGAACTGGGGCTGCGACTTCAAACTGTCCGCCAAAATCAGAAACACGTAAAATACCAGTACCAGCAGCAGGCAGACAACCAAACCCACGGAGGTTTCGTTTCGCCGGGTGCGGATCCCGAAGGGGATGCCGAGCAGTACGAAGGCCAAGGGGGACAGGGACATGGACAGGCGGCGGTGCAGCTCCACGTACAGGGGTGTCACATCCACGCCGCGTTCGCTGTACAGGTAGATGCATCCGGAGATCGCCTTCAGATCCATGTATTTGATTTTGCGGAACAGCGGCTTGGCGTTCTGCTTGTCCCCGAACTGGATCGGAATGGTCACGCTTTGGCCACTGAGGCGCTGCAGCTGCACGTTCGAGTCGCCGGAGGCGGAATTCCCGCTGGCGATGATGGCATTCTCCAGTGTCAGCAGCAGTTGCCCGTTCGCTTCATCCAAGGCCACGGTGCCGTGCCGGGCGGTGATGTCCTGACTCACCTTGCCCCTGGCGTTCAGCCCGTATATGTGAACCTCCTGCAGCCGGTTCTGCTCGCGTTTCTCGACGAAGATGATGTAGCCGGGCAGCTCCACAAACCGGCCCGCTTCCAGAAAGGCCAGCGGGTTGCGCACCGCCTCCTGCATTCGCAGCTGGTCGGCCCGGTATTTGCAGTTGGGCGCCAGATTCAGGTGCAGATAGACGCAAAGGGCGCTCAGCACAATGCCCGTCAGCAGGCTGGGGGTGACAATCTGCCAGACACCGATGCCGCTGGCCCGCATGGCGGTGATCTCGTGGTCCGCCGAAAAACGGCTGAAGACCAGTACCGAGGCGCACAGCACCGCCATGGGGATGGTGAAGCTCAGCATGACCGGCAGCAGATAGGCCAGAAACTCGAGCAGGACCGCCACCGGAATGCCCCGGGCCAGCAGCTCGAAAACCCTCACCAGGTTGGCCGACAGCATCACAAAGGTCAGCACCGCCACCGAAAGCAGACAGGTGGACAGAAACTGGCGGCCAATGTAGAAATTGAGAATTTTCACGATTCAGCCGCTAAAACATGTAGCCCAAATTGAAGTGGATCTGCCCGCCGCTGTCCTCCTGGCCGTCGGCGGTGACCACCGGCAGCCCGTAGTCCAAACGGATGGGGCCGATGGGCAGGTTCAGTTGAATGCCCACGCCCACGCTGACGTTCAAGTCGGCCGGATCCCAGTCCCAGGCGTCCGCCCAGACATTGCCCGCGTCGCAGAACAGGGAGCCCAGCAGGGAGTTGTAGACGGGGATCAGCAGCTCGGCGCTGCCCAGCAGCAGCGACCGGCCGCCGATGGGGTCGTCGTTGACATCGGCCGGGCCGACCTCGCGGCGGTCGAAACCGCGCAGGGAGTTGGCGCCGCCGGTGAAGAAGCGGTCGAAAATGGCCACCTCGTCGCCTGACGCCTTGTCGACTACGCCCAGCTCGCCGCGCAGCTTCAGGACCAGGCCGCGCTGCAGGGGCACGTACTTGGTGCTCCTGAGCATGAGACGGTAGATGTTGCTGTAGCTGCCGAACAGCTCGCTCTGCAGATCGGCGGTCACGGAGAAGGTCGAGCCGCTGCTGGGATTGATGTAGCGGTTGCGGGTGTCGCGCGACAGGGAAAGGCTAATGGCGTTGGCCGTGTAGTCGCCCTCTTCGTCTTTGAGGAGTTGGCTGGCCGTGGTCTCGAAGTCGACCAGGTCGATCTGCTGCAGGCGCAGGCCGACGGATTGGCGCCAGTGCGTTCTCCAGCTACGGGTCAGGTTCAGGCCCAGTCCCAGGCGCTCCTCGGTGTACTCGTCCTGGTCGCGGTCGTTGCTGTAGGCGTCCAGGTCCAGGCGCAGGCGCCGGTTGTAGAGCCAGGGTTCGGTGAACGAGAGGCTGAAATCGTTGCGCTGGGTGCCGGCCTGCAGGCGCAGGCGCAGGCGCTGGCCGCCGCCGGTGAAGCGCGGCCAGTTGCGCCAGTCGAAGTTGGACTGGGCGATCTCGAACATGCCGACCAGGCTGTCCTCGCTGGAGAAACCGGCCCCCAGGTTCAGCTGCCCGGTACGCTTCTCCTTGACGTCGATGCGCAAGTCCTTGCGGTCTTCCCGCTCGGTGGCCAAGGGGGTGATGGTCACACTTTCGAAATAGTTCAGGTTCTGGACCCGGCTCTGGGAGGCGTCGATTTTGGCGATGTCGCCCAGGTCGCCGGGGTGCAAGGCCAGCTCGCGCCGGATGACCTGGTCCTGGGTGACGCGGTTGCCGACGATTTGGATGTCCCGAATGTGCGAGGCCGCGCCCTCGGCAATCCGGTAGGTCACATCCACGCGGCGGGTTTCCGGGTCGATGCTGCGGCGGGCATAGACTTGGGCGTCCAGGTAGCCCACGGTTTGGTAGCGTCGGCGGACGGTGCGGCTGTCGCGGCCTTGAACGGAGGGGCTGTACACCTCGCCGGTTTTCAGGCCCAGCCCCAGGGCCAGTTCGTCGTTGCTGAAATGTTTGTTGCCGTCGAAGTCCACCGATCCGGTCGAGTAGGGGCGGCCCTCGTCAAGCACGAATGTCAGAGACACCCAATCCTGATCGGGGCTGATTTCCCGCGTCACCTCGCGGACGGCGAAGTCCAGATATCCCAGGTCGGCGTAGCGGTCGTGCAAGATGGCCAGGTCGTCGGCCAGCTTGTCCTCGTCCATATAGCCCGTTCCGAAAAAGCGGGACCAAATGCTATGGCGGGTTTTGAGCCCTTTGGCCAGCTCCCGGTCCCCGAAAACCGCATTGCCGCTGAAGGAGACGCTCCGCACCTTGTAGCGCGGCTCCTCGTCGATCTCGAAAGTGACGTCGACCTGTCCGGTGTCGGCCACTGGCACGGTCTTGCTGGCCACGGTGGTCTTGTGATAGCCCAGCGAGCGGTATTTCTCGCGCAGGGCCGCCGTGACATCGCCCAGGGTCTTGAGATCCAGTGTGTCTCCGGCACCGATCGTGATCTTGGGATTCAGAACCCGGGTTTTCACCAGTTTGTTGCCGCTGATCAAGACCTTGCGGATGGTCGGGCTCGGAGTGACCGTGAAGACCAGCCTGACCTTTCCCTCGGCCACGGCTTCCACCTGTGCGTCCACGTCGCTGAAACCGCTTTGGTAGAGCCGCTTGATGTCCTCGGACAAGGTCTCCGGCGAGAAATCCTGGCCAGCCTGGCTTTCCAGCTTGGCCTCGACTGCCTCGGTGGCCACTTGGGTCCCCGGCGCGGGCCGGATCTGGACCTGCTCGACCACGGCCGCGGCCGCTCCGAATGCCCCCGTGGCCAAGACTGCCGCAACGGCGCGCCTAACCTGCGTGAAAAATCCTCTGGTCATCGGTGTGTCGTTCCTCGCTTGTCTGCATCGTTGGAAGGGGCAGGAGCCGGTTTGCCTGAGGCGGGTCCAGAACCAGCCATAAAAGCCCATAAGGTAATGCCATGCAAGCGGAAAACCAGAGGCCGGTTGCAAACCCGCCGTAACCACGGGATTGCAAGGGGCCAGTGTGGGCCGGCGCGCGGTGGGGCAGGGAGGCTTTGGCCCGCTAATTGCCACCGGCGCTTGCCATCGCCGAAGGGCTTGGTACATTCTGAACAGTCGGTGCGGCCAC
>JBFJXC010000287.1:0-5633 GCA_041623325.1 Lentisphaeria bacterium
CGGGTTTTCGGGACCGAATAATGACATTGGTGCTGCCCAGGCGCCGAATTTGTTCGCGCGCCTCATAGCTGGCCCCCTCCCCGATCGCCAACATGGCAATCACACTGGACACCCCGAAAATAATGCCCAGAGCCGTCAGAAAACTGCGCAATTTGTGGTCGGACAGACTGCGAAAACCCTGGCGGAGCAGACGCTTTAGCTTGAACAGAGTCACAATCATACCTTGCCCGCCCTGTCTTCCACGATCTCCCCGTCAGACAGCCGAATCACCCGACGCGCATGGCCAGCGACCTCCAGCTCGTGCGTCACCAAGATTACTGTGCGTTTTTCCTCGTTGACCAAACGGTCCAGAATGGCCATGATTTCGCCGCTGGTCTTCAAATCCAGATTGCCGGTGGGTTCGTCGGCAAGAATCATGCGGGGATTGTTGGCCAGAGCCCGGGCAATGGCCACACGCTGCCGCTGGCCGCCGCTGAGTTGATTGGGCCGGTGCGAACATCGGTCCCCCAGCCCCACCAGGTCGGCCAGTTCCCTAGCCCGATCCCGACTTCGGCGCTCATGCCACCCCATGTAATACAAGGGCACCTCGATATTCTCCAGCACCGACAGGGAGGCGATCAGATTGAAGGACTGAAAAATGTACCCCAGCTTCTCGCGCCGGATGGCACTGAGGCCGGGATCGTCGTAATGGGCCACATTTCGACCGTCCAGCAAATACTCGCCGCCGGTGGGGGAATCCAGACAACCCAGAATGTTGAGCAAGGTCGACTTTCCCGAGCCGGAGCTGCCGATGATGGCCAGATAGTCCCCCTGATTCAGGGCGAATGAAATCCCCTTCAGGGCACGGACTTTCTCCTGCCCCATGGAATAGTCCTTGGTCAGCTTCTCCAAGCGAATGACGTTAGGGATGGCTTGCGACATGTTCGGGAGTTGGGGGTTCATTATGGACAAACGCGCCATCTGCTTCATCGATCCGCGGCCGGCTTGGGACAAGGTTCGAGCCCTTATCCGTCGGAGCCTCTACCGCGAAATGCCCACCTTATGCCCGGCAAAGCGGAATACAAGCGGAAACCAGAGTTCAGCTTAGCCGTTCAATGGGAGTAGCGGGCCGATCTCACGGTGCCAGCCTCACGGTTCCGTTTTCGACCCGGTAAAGTCCGGCAAGCTCTTCTGTCAACTCTTCGGGCACCTCCGTACAGGCCACGATGATCTGATCGGCGCCCCGCAGGCTCTGGAAGAACTGCCGCCGCCGGGCAGGGTCCAGCTCTCCAAAAACATCGTCGACCAGCAAGATGACCGGGCGGCTCTGCTGGGTCCGCCCCAAGGTCAACTGCAACGAGGCCAAACGAAGAGCAAGAGACATGAGGCGGCATTGGCCCTCAGACCCGTAGGTGTCGAAGCACTTGCCATTGAAACTCATCCGAATCGTGTCCCGGTGGGGTCCGATGCGGGTGTACCCGTCCTCGCGATCCCGGGCAAGGTGGCGTTGCAACAAATCGGAGTACACACATTCCAACTGGTCTGGGGTCCCCTCTTCAGCCCCCGCCTTCAAAAGGGCGGACTGGTAGCTGACCGTCACCTCCAGTCCTTGTTCGTCGTGGAACAGCGAGAGCATGCCCTGCAGCCGCTCGTTCAGCTGCTGACAATACAGCCGGCGGCGGCGAACAATCTGACAGCCGCAATCGACCAGAAAGCGGTCATAGGCGGCCAGAACGCCGCAGTCGAAGCGGCCCGGCTGGCGCAACATGGCGTTTCTGGATTTCAGACAGAGTTGAAAGCGCTGCAGATTGTGCAGATAGAGAGGATCCAGCTGGCTGACCGCGATGTCGACAAAACGCCGGCGCTCGCTGGCCGCACCTTTGACCAGCTGAATATCTTCCGGTACCAGCGCCACGCAAAGATATTGATTGATGAAGTCGCTGGCCCGATGAATCTCGCGGCCATCCAGCCGCAGGTTTCTGCGCTTGCTGTAGACCACCTCCAGCCGCTGCGAGGGCGCGCCCCCTTCAGCCGTTTCCACCGACGCCTCCAGATAGAAGCCCTGGCTTTTCCACTCCGGCAGGCTGGCTATCTGGCTCGAGCGAAACGAACGCAGCAACGACAGGTAGTAAACCGCCTCCAGCAGGTTGGTCTTGCCCTGACCGTTCGGCCCGCACAACACCTGAAGTCCGCCCGGGGCAAACTCCACCTCCTGGTCCCCATAATTGCGGAAATGGCGCAACCTCAGACGGGAGATACCCCCCATGGTGTTCACGTCCTGTCCACTAATTGAAGTCCGGACCCATCAGGTGCGCATCGGCATGATGATGTACAGGAATCCCTCGTCGCCTGAAATACCCACCGGGCTGTACTGGTCGTTGAACTGCAGTATCAGCTGGTCCGCTTCCATCTGCTTGAGCGGATCGAACAAGAAGGCCGGATTGAAGCGGATCTCGACCGGCTCGCCGTCGTAGGATATTTCCATGGGTTCGCTACTTTCCCCGAATTCGGCGCTGGTCGCGCTCACGGTCATGCAGGCCTGCTCCAACTTCACGGTTACGGCCGCACTGCTTTCGCTGACCACCATGGAGACGCGGTTCAATACCGAGGCGAACTGCTCCCGAGGGATGACCGCCGACTTGGTGAATCCGGACGGTACCACCTGCCGATAGTTCGGATACGTTCCCTCAACCAGCTTGGTGACCAGTTCCGTATCCCCGCTGGTGAACACCGCACGCGATTCGGACAATTCCACGCTCAGTTGCCCCTCCGCCCCCACAATCCGCTGCAATTCGACCACCACCTTGGGGGGCAGGATAACGTCGCCGTCGGGCAAGGCGTCTCCGTCCAGCGGCTTCTCCACCAGAGCCAGGCGCCGGCCGTCGGTCGCCGCCGTGGTCAAAACGCCCTCGCGCAGACTCAGCAACACCCCGTTGAGCACATGGCGAGTCTCATCGGTGCTGGCCGCATAGGAAACCTTGGCCAGATTCCGCCGAAAATCCATGGCCGGCATCACAAACTTCCAGCTCTCACCCAACTGAGATTCCCGTGGAAATTCGTTGGCCTCCAGCCCCACGATCCGGAAGAATGATTTCTGGCAGGCAATGCTGGTCAATTGGTTTTCGTCCGTTTCCAGGGTCACATCGCCGGAAGACAGGGCGGAGGTGATCTGGCCGAACTTCTTGGCAGGCAGAGTGGTGGTGCCTTCTTCCAAGATGGTCGCCTCCAGACTGGTGGAAATACTGACTTCCAGATCGGTCGTGGTAAGGGTCAGGGCATTTGCCTCCGCCTCGATGAGCACGTTGTTCAAGACTGGAAGCGTCGTGCGACTGCTGACTACGCTCAAAACCTTGCGTAATCCGGAAACCAGCTGATCTTTGTTGACCGTTACCTTCATGCGGCGGAGTCCCTCAGTTGTGACGTTATGAACACGCGGTTAAATAGGAATAGCTTACTTAAATAAAAAAAAAACAGCAGTATTATAGCTTGTTCTTATGTAAATAAAAGGCATTAAGAGTCTGGAAACCAAGGTGCTTAGACCCCCTTGCGGCTTGTTGATAACTTCATGGCAAGGCCAGGGTTAACCTGTGGATTTCCAGGGCAGGCGCCGGTGTTGACAGAGTTTTACCAGAACTATTAACAGCTTGTTAACGGAGTTTGGAGTGAAAGCGAGAACCCGACTATTGCTCGAACAGCTAAGCCGGCGATGGCCGGCTTTGCAGAGCTTGGAGTCCGATGTGGTGGCGGCTTTCGAGATGATCTGCCGCGGCCATCGCGGCGGCCATATCCTATATACCTGCGGAAACGGCGGCAGCGCGGCGGATAGCGAGCATATCGTTGGCGAGCTGTTGAAGGGCTTTCTTGAACCGCGTCGCCTCTGTCAGGAGGACAGACAGGCTCTGGAGCGCAGGGTAGGGCCGGAAGAGGCGGAATATTTGGGGGCGCGGCTGCAGTATGGCGTCAGGGCGGTGGCGCTGACGGGACATCCGGCACTGAGCAGTGCGGTCGCCAATGACACGGCTCCGGAACTGATTTTTGCCCAGCAGCTGTATGTGCTGGGCCGGCCCGGCGACATTCTGGTGGCCTTGTCCACGTCGGGCAACAGTGTGAACGTGGTGCGGGCCGCCCAGGTCGCCCGTGCCGGCGGCATGGGGGTGATCGCCTTTACCGGTCAGCATGGCGGCCAATTGGCCCGGCTGGCCGATGTGACGCTGGCGGCACCCTCGCTGCAAACGTTCGAGGTTCAGGAATACCATCTACCTCTGTACCATACGATTTGCGCCATGGTCGAGCATGAAGAATTTGGTGGTCAATAGAAGCGGGTGGTTGGCGTCCATGGCGTTGCAATCGTGTCAAATGGCCTTAGGGTAGAGAGCTGGTCACGTGCCACTCGGGCACGGCTAGACCGGGGCGACAGTGAATGATCAGATCCGAGGCTGGTTCCGCTAGATTTTGACAGGAGAATGAAGTTGACAGGCAGTGATGATTTTATTGTCGATCTGCTACTCATGCGCGGAGCTGTGACCGAAGAACAGGTATCCGAGGCACAGGAGCAGGCTCAGACGGCGGGCACCGGCACCATCGAAGTCCTCCAGGAGCTGGGTTATGTCAGCGAAGAGCAGCTGCTCATGCTGTTGTCCGCCGAATATGGCATGGATACCTTCGACTTGTCCGAATACAAGATCATGCCGGAGGTGATCGAGTCGATTCCCGCCGAAATTGCCCGCCGCTACCAAGTCGTGCCTGTGATGAAAAGCGGCTCCACGCTGATCGTGGCGCTGGCCGATCCGACCAATCTGGAAACCCTCGATTCCCTGCGCTACATCCTCAAACGCGATGTCGACGGCGTGATCGCTCCCCCCAGGCAGATCATGTCCATACTCAACCAGAATTACGGGACCATCGAGGACAGTGTCGAGTCGTTTCTGGAAGATGTGACCGAGGGCACGATCGATATCGGCGAGCATACGGCCACCCAATTGGCCGACGGGGAGACGGACGAGGACGACGACACTCCCATCATCCGGCTGGTGTCCCTGATCATCATGGAAGCATACCGGACCAGAAGCTCCGACATTCATCTGGAGCCCATGGAGAAGCGGTTCCGGGTCCGCTATCGCATCGACGGTGTTCTTCAGGAGGTGGAAAGTCCGCCTAAGTATCTTCAGAACAACATCATCAGCCGCTTGAAAATCATGGCGCGCATGGACATTTCCGAGCATCGCGTCCCCCAGGACGGCCGAATCAGCATCACCGCCATGGGCCGAACGATCGACTTGCGGGTAAACTGCCTGCCCACCACTCACGGCGAGTCCATCGTCATGCGTATTCTGGACAAGAGCAGTATTCAGCTTGGCATTCCGGAATTGGGATTTTTTGACGACGACCAGCAGCTGATCGAGCATATTATCGGTCTTCCAGACGGCGTTTTTCTGGTGACGGGACCCACCGGTTCTGGAAAGACCACTTCCCTGTACGCCTTTCTGAATGCCTTGAACGTGCCCAGCCGCAAGATTATCACCGCCGAGGATCCGGTGGAGTATGAACTCAGCGGCATCAATCAGGTGATGGTCGACAAGGGGCTGGGCTTCACCTTCGCCAAGGCATTGCGCGCCATGTTGCGCCAGGCACCCAACATCATCATGGTCGGTGAA
>JBFJXC010000288.1:0-5632 GCA_041623325.1 Lentisphaeria bacterium
TCGTTGTCGAATCGGAACTTGAGGGAGTCGGCCCGCAGTTCGTTGACCCTGGCCACCGCCTTGACCAACCCCTTCCCTTCCCAGAATCCGGTCATGCGCAGGCCCATATAAAGCAGCGGGATGCACATCAGGAGCAAGAGCGGCCAACTGGCTTTGGCGTTGACGGACACAAACAGAACCACGATCGCCAGAAACAACAGCACCAGGGCCCCCGCCGATTTGCACAGCACCGTCGTCACCAGCAGCAGGACCAGCAGAAAAATCGCGGGCACCCCCATGAACGGGGCCAAAACCCGGGTCCGGACCAGCCAAACACCCACCAACGAAGCACAGCACATCCACAAACCCAGCATAAGGCCGTGCTGCATGAAGACCATGGGGCGGTACCCCCCAAGGCGCAGGGTCTGGAGAAAATCATGCTGATAGTACCCGTAGATATGGCCATGCAGCTGGGGACTCATCCGCACCTCGTACAGGCAGAAGGGCACATAGACCATGCCCGCCCAGAATATCCCCAGCGCCAGTTCCTTCATGCCTTCCCGGTCCGAAAAGTAGGTCCGACCCAGAAAGTAGGGGATTCCCCATGCCACGGCCTGGTCCAGAACCGCGGACAAGCCATCGTAGAAGCCCAGATCGTTGTCCAGGGAGGTGAAAAGCGGACAGATGCACCACACCAGCATCGGCAAGTCCTGAAGGTGGGGTCGGACTTTCAAAATGGAGCGGGTATCGAAAACAAAGGCCACGGCCAGGGGCCAGACGCACGTGACGAAGGTTTTGGAGTAATCGGGCAGGCCTGCCACTTCGAAGGTATAGACGGGCAGAAAGAGCCAGGCGCCCAGCAGGGAAGCCAGAACCGCCCGGCGGGGTGGCAGAAAACAAAAGAACAAGACCACCGCCAGCGGCCACGCGAACATCATGATGGGAACCAGTACGGTCAACGTCCGACCCTTATCTCAAGCCTGCGATCTACAGGCGCATCAGAACCAATCCAGCGGCAATGGTTAGCCCGCACAACGCGAAAGCCAGCGCATCCCGGCGATAGCCCCACACGCCATAGCGCCGGACGGCCAGGGCCGTGGCGACATAGCTGACGTAGTGGGAAGCGGCCACGCCCACGACCACCCCCCTCAACCCGCCCAGATAGCCGCCGGCGGCCATGCAGCCCAGCAAAGAGAGCGAGCGGACCAACTGCAACCACATGTGCCCCAAGGAATTACCCACCCCAAACAGCACCGGCTCCAACGTGGAACTGACCACGGCCGCCACCGCCCCGATGCTCAGCACCTGCAGCATCCACCCGGCCCCCTGCCAGCGGTCGTCGTAGAGAAACCGGACCAGCCATTGTCCGCCTATGGCCAGGCCGCACACAGCCGGAAGCGACGCCGCCAGCAATACCGTGCGGATCCGGCCGATGCGGAGCTGCAGCTCCTGCAAATTCAACTCAGCGATGCGGGCGTAGAGGGGGAACAGCACCCGGCTGGAAACCGCCTGAATCATCTGCACCCCTGCCTGAGACAGAAAAAAGGCGATGTTGTACAAACCCAGCTCCTTCATCTCCACAAAGCCGCCCAATACCAGCCGATCCCCGCGCGAGGCCATGAAGGTCAAGGCGGTACTCAGAAGAATCCAGCGCCCAAAATGGAACAGTTCGCGGGCGGCCTGACGGTCCCAGCCGAAACGGGCCGGATGGCCCCGCATTAAACCATGACTGACAATCAGATTGAACCAGCAAGTGGCCATCCCCCCCGCCACCAAAGCCCAAACGCTTTTGTACAGGAAGGCCAAAACAATCATCACGGCCAGGCCCAGGACCTGTCCGCTGACCTCGTAGAAAGTCAGCCAGCCGAGGGAAAGATGCCGACGGGCGGCGTGGAAAGCGGTGGAATTGAAGCCGTCCAGGATCGCGTTCAGGCCCACCACCGGCAGTAGCCACCCCAGCATCGGCTGCTGATAGAGTCTGGCCAGGGGCCAGGCCAGCAGGCAGGACAACACCCACAGGCCGCATCCGCGAACCACCTGGATCGTCCAGGCCGTGTTTAGAAAGGCGGGCTGGTCCCCGCGCTCGTTCTTGATGATGCTTGGGCCAATGCCCACGTCCGAAAACAGTTCCAAGGCCTGGATAAAGACGCTGATCAAGGCCATCAAGCCGAAGGCTTCCGGAAACAGCAGACGCGTCAGGATCAGATTGCCCGCCAGGCGAACGGCCATTTTCACGCCGTGGCCGCCAATGGTCCAAACCGCCCCCCTCAGAAACAATTCATGGAAAGAACCCTGACCAAGATATTTTCCCAGCCTGGTTCCCAGCCACCCTCCCGTCAAACGCCCCTCCTTGCCGTGTCCCGAAATACCTCTGCTCATCAGGAGTCGCTCTCCGACTTAAAAGCGCTTCAGAAGGTCGTCGAGATGCAGGTTCTTGAACACATCGATGCCCAAGGTGCTCTTGAGAACGTAAAGTGCCGCCAGGGTCACCCCCCCGAACACGGCGACCACCACCAGAAAAATGGCGACCACCACCGCCAGGGTCATCAAAAAGCGGACCACCAGGCCCAACGACTGCTTCAACCGATTCCTCAAGCGCCGGACGCCCCCCGAAACCCCTGACATCTGGTCCTTCAAACCCTCATAGTCGCGGCTGATGGTGGCCAGCTCCGCCTGCTTCTGGTGTTCGACCAGCGCCTCCGCCACGGTCTCCCGTAGCACGTTGGGAAGAATCGGCTTGACCAGATAGCGGAAGATATGCCCGTCATTAATGGCCGCCAGAAACATTTCCGGCTCGGTAAACCCGGTCAGCAGAATCCGCTGAATGCCCGGATAGCTATTGCTGCAGCGGGTCAGGAAAGACAGACCGTTCTCCCCCTGCATGTAGTTGTCGCAGACCAGCACCTTTACCGGTGTCGCCTCCAGGACCAATTCGGCCTCCGGAACCGATGAGGCGGTGTAGACCTCGTAGTCCTTCTGCAGGATGTGCTGCAAGACGCGCACAATGCTGGCCTCGTCGTCCACCACCAGCACGGCAGGTTTTTGCTCAGGTTTAACTGGCACGGCTTGAGTCTCCCATTTTGCCCAAAGCGAACGCATCAAGCATGGTTCGGGTGCGCTTGATAAGAGGCCAGGGCACCGAGGGAATGTGGCGTAGCGTCCAGCCCTTGGAACCAATATGGCCTCCCCAGTTCAATACCGTAGCCATGGCGGGCACTTCCAGGCGGACCAGCAACTCCATGGCCTCCCTCAGCTCCTGGTAGAGTGAGTAGTCCGCCTCGATCACCAGCAACGCCAAGTCCGCTTGCAAGGCCAGAAATTCGGTCAGATCGCTGCCCCGCACCGGGGGGGCGTCAACCAAAATGAAATCGTAAGCTTGCCGGGCGCTTTGCAGAAGCTCGCGCAGGCCGGTCCCCTGGGTGAAGTGCTGGCCTTCCTCCCCAGGCTGGCAACACAGCAAATCGATCTTGCGTTCGTGGTCCGACAGCACCGCATCGGCCAGGGCCAGCCGCCCGGCGACCACATCGTGGACATATCCCTGGGGCTTGGCGCCGCGGACTTGCCTGGCCAAGGAGTGCGTGCGGCAGAACGCCTCCACCACCAGAACCCGGTCCACACTCTGGCGCAGGGCGTGGGCGGTGTTCAACAGCACGTCGCTGACACCCGCGCCGGGGGTCACGCCCGTGAACAGCGCCACTTTTGCCTGGCAGTGCTCCCGCTCCCGGTTCAAGCGCAGCGCAATGCTCCGCATGGCTTGGGCGGCCGGATCCGTCCGATCATCCAGGGAAACCCGGCCGAAGGGAATTTGCCCGTCGCCGCCACCCCCGTACAGAGGTACGGGGCGAATGGGTGGCGTCCCCACGGCGTCCCGAACCTGCGACACCCCGCGGATGCGATCGTCCAAAATGTCGTACCCCAGGAAGCCAGTGCCGACCATTCCAAAGGCCAGAACCCCCACCATCAGCAAAAACTTCTTCAGATTGGTCCCCGCGGCCATTTCCGGCCGGCGGGCGTAACGCTCCACGGAAACCCGCAACGGCGCTTTGGCCTCCACCGCCAGCTCATGTATGCGCCGCTCGACCTGGAACAAGCGCTCCCGCAACTGCTCGAGAACGCGTTTCTGACCCGCACCGGCTAGAATCCGCAGCGAGCTTTCCATCGCCTTCTGACGCGTGGCCGGCAGTATCTGCTCCAGATTCTCCTCGATGGCCTTGGCGGCCAGAAAATCATACTTGGCCTGGGTCAATTGTTCTTTCAGGTTGTACTGGCGGTTGCCGTAGGCGATGCGCTTGGATCGCTGACTGGTCTCTCCCGTAGTTTGGGCCAGGTATTCGGACATGGCGTTCATGCGTTCCTCCACATGCAACCGGTCGGGATTCCCCTTGGCCATGCCGTCCAGCCCGGCGCGCATGGTCTGCAGCGTCTGATAGGTCCAGGAGTTCATCCGAAACAAGGCCTCATCCTGGGCGACCATGTTTTCGATGTAGGCATCCATGGGAATCGTCTCCAATTCGCCGGCGAAGGCCTCTTTGTAATGAAACTCATTTTCGGCCTTGACACGCTCCACCTGGACCCGGGCGTACTCGGCCTGCAACTGAAGCAACTGCTGGCGAAACGGGTTGTACTCTTCGGAAAAAGACGCAATGTCGGCCTGGTTGGCAATTTCCTCGATGGCGCTCTCCTGTTCGGCGATGCTGGCCTCCAGAGTCTTTTTTTCGGCCTTCAGGTAGTCCAGACGCTCGCGGGACTGCCCGGCCTGCTCGGCTTGTTTCTGTTCCAAATAGACATCCATGAGGGCATTGATCAGTTCGGCCAGGCCGTCGGGTTTGCCACCCCGCAAGGTCAGCTGCATCAGATGCGTCCCCTTGACCTCTTCGACTTCGATCACTTCCAGAAGACGGGCAGCCGCTTCGCCGACCGTCAGCCCCGCCGGCACGAAGGTGGCCTGGGCCGTGGGCCCCAGCCGGTTCAAGGCCTCCTCCAGCATCTCGATTTTGTGAATCTGTTCCACCTGAGTTCTGGCATAATCCTTGAAGTAACTGGAAATGGAATCCACATCGTTGCCCGAAATGATGCCGGGCAAGACACGGGTGATCAGCAGACGGCCGCTGGTTTCATAGTAGGTGCTGGAGACAAAGACCACCAAGGGCCCCAGCAGCAGAAACAGCGCCGCGCCGGCTGGCAGCACCATGAAGACCCGCTTCAGGAAGAAGCCCATCAGATCGAACGCTTTGGTCGCCTGCCCCGGCAGCCTTGTTTGTCCAGTGGAATTGCTGGTCATAGGAACATCCGTTTTGCTGTTAGTCACCCACAAAGCCTTCCTGGCCGAACAGCGACTGCCGCCATTCCTGCATCACCCCCGCATCCTCCAAAATACTGGTGCCAAGTTTGAGGAATTCGAGGGAGGGGGTCAGCTGCTGGATCACATAATTGAACGAAGCCAGTCCTTTTTGGGAGACGTAGACCACGTCGTTGTCCTGCAGCATGAAATTGTCCTGGAACTTGCCGGTTTCCAGCATCTTGCGAAAATCCAGCTTGACCACCTTGCCTTCGCCGCCGCTGGAGCGGATCACATAGACCTTCTTGAGATCCGCATCCTTGGTCGGTCCTCCGGACAGCATCATCACATCCAGGCAGGTCAGCTCGCTTTTCA
>JBFJXC010000289.1:0-5612 GCA_041623325.1 Lentisphaeria bacterium
CCCAGGCCAATGGCGGCGATGACCGGCCGCCGCAGATCAGGGGCGATGTTGAGACAGCGGCAGGTAAGATGGCCGATCAGAAAGCCCATGGCGACGTAGAGGCAGGCCACGATGGGCAGGGGGCTCCAGCCAAGCAGGTTGTCCAAGCTGGCGCTGACGCTCAGTTTGCTGAACAGCAGGCTGGGAAGCAAGACTAGAATGATGATTCGGCTCAAGTCCCTCCGGCAGGCCAGGTGCATGGTCCCGCGCCGGCCCAGCCAGGCCCCGACCGCGCAGATGGCCAGGATGAGGAGCACGGACAGGAAGCTGGTTTGAAGGATGGCACCCATGGCTTAGTTGCCTGTGGGGGAATGAGTGGGGCTCTCGGCAGGGGCTAGGCTGTAACCGGCTTCCTCGATCGCCTCCCGGAGGCGGTGGAAGTCCAGGGTGTGGCCCTGCACGACGACCTTGCCCGAGGCCAGATCGATATCCACCCGGCTGACATGGGGCTGGCAGTCCAGAGCCTGCCGCACATGGGCCGCGCACATGGGGCAGGTCATGCCGTCCACCTGCATTTCCAGGGTTTCGGGGGGTTCTTCCGGCTCGACCAGGCCGGCGGCTTTGGCACGGCGCTCGCGGTTCCATTCGGCCAGGTCCCGGCTGGCAAACCGGATCATCAGAATGATCAGCCCGATCGCGGCCAAGGAGCTTAACAGGCTGTGGTCGGTGTGGTGCAGATGAGCGGCTTGCCTGCCGCCGTCGGCCAGCAGCCAGTTGAAGCTCAGGCCCAGGACCATGCTGCCAACCACGATGACTCCCAGGTAGATGGCGGTCACGCGGCGCCCGAACGTCTTGTAGACCGCCCCCAACGTGGCCGCGTTGGTGGCGGGGCCGGCCATCAGAAAAACCAGGGCCGCCCCCGGGGACATGCCGGCGGCCACCAGGGAGGCGGCGATGGGCACCGAACCGGTGGCGCAGACATACAGGGGGGTGGCGATGGCCAGCATGACGAACATGCCGGGCAGTCCCGTCGTCCACACGCTGCCGGCAAGGGTGCCGGCCGGAATGAAATGGCCGAGAGCGGCGCTGATGAGAACCCCCAGTAATATCCAGCGCCAGATGCCGTAGAGCAGGTCGTTGACCGCGAAGCCGTAGATTCCGGCCAGTGTGGCGGGGGGCCTGCTGGCGGCGGTTCTCGGCTTGGAGTCGGCCGGGGCGGATGGCTGCCGGGTGCCAAGGTTGACCAAGGCGCCCCCAATCAGGCCGGTCACGAAGGCGCTGAGGACCTTGAACAGGGCAAAGGGCCAGCCCAGAAAGGAGGCGCAGACGGCGATCGAGTCCAGTCCGGTCTGAGGGGTGCTGATCAGAAAGCTGGTGGCGGCTCCGTCGGAGGCGCCGTCTTTCTTGAGGCCAATGGCCGCGGGGATGACGCCGCAACTGCAAAGCGGCATCGGAACGCCGAAGAGGGCGGCCTTGAGGACATTGGCGAAGTTTCCCTTGCCCAGGTGCCGGGCGATGAAGTCGGGGGGCAGCAGCACATGCAGAACCCCGGCCATGGCCAGCCCCAGAAAGAGCCAGGGCGCCAGCGATTGCAGGGTGCTCCAGATCAGTTGCAGAAGGTCGAACATGCTCAGTTGGCTCCTATTCAGGACGGGTCAGTCGTCATGTTTAAGTTGGTCGCTAACATACAGGACCCCGGAGAGCCGCACCAGTTCCCGCGCCCTCAGAGCCGTTCGCTGAAGGAATAGGCTTGCGTCATTGGTATTAGACCGCCATCTCCAGCGGCCCTTTCGCATCCGGAGGTCTGGAGGTGCGCTTTTCCCAAAGCGCCAACATTGATTCGGCTATATCAATAAAAGCGCCCGGGGGCGGCAAGGGATTGCCGCATCTCCAGCGACCCTTTCGCATCCGGAGGCCCGTTCAAAGAACCAAGCTTTTCGTGCGAGAACGACTACAGTACGAAATTTGAAATGTGAGTTATAGCAGCATGGATGCAACCTTGCCATGGCCGCCTCCCCGCGGCCTGGCCCGCTTCCGGGAAATCCGACAGGAGACCGCCGCCATGAGCGCAACCAAACCGAATATTCTCTTCTTTTTTGCCGACGATCAACGTTTCGACACCATTCGGGCTCTGGGAAACCGCGCCATCCACACCCCCAACCTCGACCGCCTGGTAGAACGCGGCTGCGTTTTCGAGCAGGCACACATCCCCTGCGGCACCTCCGGGGCGGTCTGCATGCCCAGCAGGGCCATGCTGCACAGCGGGCGCACCCTGTTTCATCTGGCCGGTGAGGGGCAAAGCATTCCTCCCGAACATACGACTCTGGGACAGGCGCTGCGGAACAACGGCTACCGGACCTTCGGAACCGGCAAATGGCACAACGGCACCGAGTCGTTCAACCGCAGCTTTGCCGACGGCGACGACATCTTCTTTGGGGGCATGGCCGATCATTGGAACGTGCCCGTCTTTCATTATGATCCCAGCGGGCGCTACGAACACACCCTTCCGGAAGTGCGTGAACCATTTCGCAGCAACCAGGTCACGTGGCGCCGGGCCGACCATATTCATTCCGGCACGCACTCGTCCGAGTTGATCTGCGACGCGGCCATCCGCTTTGTCGAAAAGACGAAAGAGGCGCAGCCGTTTTTCGCCTATGTCGCCTTGCTGGCACCGCACGATCCTCGGACCATGCCGCAACGCTTTTTCGACATGTATGATCCGGCGGAAATCGAGCTGCCGCCGAACTTCATGGGCGGTCACCCGTTCGACACCGGGGCGCTGCACATTCGTGATGAAATGCTGGCCCAGTTTCCCCGCGACCCCGATGAGACCCGCCGGCATATTGCCGAGTACTATGCCATGATCACCCATATCGACCATGAACTGGGACGGGTGTTGACTTGCCTGGAAGAACAAGGCAAGCTGGAAAACACCCTCGTGGTGTTTGCCGGAGACAACGGACTGGCCCTCGGACAGCATGGTCTGTTCGGCAAGCAAAATTGCTACGACCACAGCGTGCGGGTGCCGCTGATCTTTGCCGGGCCAGGCGTGCCAGCAGGCAAGCGCAGTGACGCTCTGGTCTATCTGCTGGATGTTTTCCCGACTCTCTGCGAACTCACGGGCACGGAGATCCCCGCCAGCGTCGAAGGCAGGAGCCTGGTTCCGGTCATGCAGGGCGAAGCCGGGGCCGGCCGCCAATCGCTGTATTTTGCCTACGGCGACAGCATGCGCGCCGTTCGCCGTGATCAGTACAAGCTGATCGAGACCGTGGTCGGGGGGCGTCATATCCAGACGCAGTTGTTCGATTTGAGCCAGGACCCCTGGGAATTGCGCAACCTGGCGCTGCAGGCGGACAAGCAGGAGCGGCGCGACGACTTGCGGCAGGAACTTGTCCGCCTGCGCGATTGCTGGGACGACCTGGACTCCCCCCACGGTCAGCGGTTCTGGTCCGGCATCAGCTGGAGCTGAGCAGTCGTTCAAAACTTTTCTTATGGAGCCGCGATTGTCCAGGCGTCGTCTTGGCCGCCGCTGCCGCCGGCGGCGGGGGAAGGCGGCTGTGGATTCACAAATGTCGCTTTTGACGCAATCCGCTACATGGTTGTACTTTCTGGCCGTGTCCGGCCGAGGCTTTTTCCGCCTTGTCTGGTTCGTAAGATCTTGATTGTTAGGTGGATGGGCATTGCTGTGGGGGTTGTGTTGCCGTTGGCGTTGTTCTTGCTTGATGTGTGTGGCGTGATGATTGATGCTTTGAACTGAGCCACCGGGAGCGAGCAATATGAGACCGATCCACACACCCTACGGGGTGATCGAGAATTATGTGAATCTTGAAATGCATGACTCCGCTACGCCTGCGTCTTTGTTGTTGGCAAGCTACATGGAGATCCCAACGTCCTGCGGGACTCTGGTTCCCCAATATCAGGTCCAGGACCAGGGTAGACAGCAGCATAAGCCGGTCCTTTTTTATGAGAATGGGAACCTCAGAAGAGTCCCGTTGCAGGATCAGGTGCAGGTTGAGACCAAGTATGGGGCCTTTCCGGCGGAACTGCTGATGTTCTACGAGGATGGCGCCTTGAAGCGGCTCTTTCCGCTCAATGGCAAGTTGAGCGGCTACTGGAGCGAGAAGAACGAATATGGTCTGGCCGAAGTGCATACGGTAAATCTGCCGTGCGGCGAGATCTCGGCAAAAATGATCAACCTGGGGTTCTATGCGTCGGGAGCGATCCGGAGTCTGACCTTCTGGCCCGGGGAAATTGTTCCAATCAGCTGCGGTCTGGGAACCATCGAAGTTCGCACCGGAATCGCCTTTTACGAGGACGGCGGCATCAGAAGCCTGGAACCGGCAATTCCCACAGCCGTTGAAACCCCGATCGGGACCTTGCAGGCATTCGACAACGACCCCGAGGGAATCTGCGGGGACGTGAATTCCCTTCGATTCGACCAGACTGGAGATCTCTGCGCCCTGTGTACCATTTCCGACCGAATCATCGTCACGACCGCTTCCGGCGACAGTAGAACCTACCAGCCTTCCGAAAAGCCCAGCATGTGCTCGGACCTGGTCAAAATGGCCCTGCCGCTGCTGGTCGAGTTTATCGACGGCCAGGTGCGCTTCAACAACAGCAAACGTGACGAGTACGATGTCGCCGCCTGCTCTTTTGAAATTCACGTGTACGCGGGGCAGACGGCGCTGCCCTCCTATGAATGCGCGTCGCATCCTTGAGCGCCGACCTTCCAGGGACGTGTGCCGCTCAGAAACCGTGGAGCTGCGCTTTTCCAAAGCGCCCCAGTGCCCCGCGTGCAACAGGGACCGTGGAGATGCGCTTTTCCAAAGCGCCCCAGTGCCCCGCATGCAACAGGGACCGTGGAGATGCGCTTTTCCAAAGCGCCCCAACGGATAGGAATTTTGATTCCCGACACTCCGGTAAAGGTGCTGTAGGGGGCTGAGACGTCAAGATCCTGTCCTGAGTTTCGGGACGCCGATCCTCGATTTGTGCTGATACATCGTCTGGCGTCATCGTGCCCCGCATTCGTCTCGCGACGGCCGCGCACGGAACACCAGACCTCAGTGCCGCGAGTTTGCAGCTCTGTACAATGGGACGCCATCTCCACGGGCGGGGACGCCCGTGGGTTGCGGGTGCCGCACAGCAGGCAGGAGGCATGGGATTGGGGAGGGCGACCGTCTGGGGCTTGTCAGGCATGGTCCTGCCCGGCCAGGAGGCGGGCGGCCAGTTCCACGCAGCCCGCGCAGTCGAGGATCTTCTGGCGGCGGATCTCCTTGCAGGTTTCGGCACCGGCCTTGGAGCGGAAGGCCTGGCGGATCTGGTCCTGCCGGTCGGAATCGGTCTCCAGCAGCAGGGAGGCATGCAGTGCCCCGCAACGCCCGGCCTCGGCCCGGCCGCCGCCCAGGCCCCGGGCTTCGTCTATCTGCTGGTCGGAGACCGCGTGGACTTCCTTGAAGCCGATCAGGATGCTCTGGGCGCAGTTGGTTTTCTTCTGGCGGAAGGATTCGATGGATGTATCAATGGGCATGATGTTTTCCTTAAGGAGTTTTGAATCGTCATCGCGCTCGCCATCGCGCTCGTGATCGCGCTCGCCATCGCGCTCGTGATCGCGCTCGTCATCGCGCTCGTGATCG
>JBFJXC010000290.1:0-5610 GCA_041623325.1 Lentisphaeria bacterium
ACTTGACCCGACGGCTTCTTGGGGAGATGCGGCGCTAGCGCTGCAGCCAAGCCACTTCTTCCGGGGTCAGCTCCCGCCACTGACCTTCCTTCAGCTCCCCGAGCTTCACTCCCCCGATGCTCAGCCGGCGCAGGCGCTTCACCCGCAGGCCAACCCGGGCACACAGACGGCGGATTTCGCGCTTCTTGCCCTGCCGCAGCACCATCTCCAACTCCGTGACGCCCCGCGACGAGCCCTTTACCTCCACCGACTCTGCCCGCAGCCTCTCCCCCTGGTCGATCACGCCGTCGGTCATGGCCGTGATGTCCGCCGGGGAGACGTCTCCGGAGACATTCACGCGGTAGACTTTGGCCATGGCGTGTCGCGGGTGGGCCAGGCGTTGGGCGAACTCTCCGTCGTTGGTCGCAATCAGCAAGCCTTCGCTGTCCCGGTCCAGGCGGCCGACGGTGAACAGCCGCCCGCGGTCCGTGGGCAGCAGCTGGAAGACCAGACGTTTGGCGTGGGAATCACTGGCCGAGCAGGTGTATCCGGGGGGTTTGTTGAGCATAAGGTAGCAGGGTGACCAAATCCTCAGGAGTTGACCGCCAAAGCAGATGCAATCAAGCCGGGTATCGACATTGAGCGCCGGCGATTCAACCACCTGACCGTTGACCGTGACTTGGCCATTGCGGATGATTTCCTCGCATTTCCGCCTGGATCCCAGGCCGCAGGCCGCCAGAAACCGGGCGAGACGGACGGTCCCGGAAAGAACGGGGGTCGGAGCGGACTGCTTGGACCTGTCGGGGGAGACCGCCATAAGTCAATCGTTCAAGATCCGACGGGTCGCCTCCACCAGCGCGGCCATTTCCTCGTCGGTGCCGATGGTGATGCGCACATAATGGCCGGTCCGCGGCCCGCCGAAATAGCGCACCAGTATTCCGTGCTCGCGGAGCGACTGAACAAAAGAGGCGGCGCAGATTGGCGGCTTCACAAACAGAAAATTGGCATCCGAAGGGCAAACTCCAAAACCGAGCTGCCGCAGGCTGGCCGCCGTCGCCTCCCGGGTGGCGCGAACCCTGACGACATTGGCACGCATGCTGGTCTGATCCCTCAAGGCCGCCAAACCCGCTTCCTGAGTCAGCATGTTCACATTGTAGGAATCCTTCACCTTCAGCATCTCGCCGATTCGGTCCGGATTGGCAAAAGCCAGCCCCAGGCGGACCCCCGCCAGGGAGTAACTCTTGGAGAAGGTTCTGGACACGATCACGTTGGAATGGTCGCGCACCAAATCCACGCAATGGTCGGAGCCGAAATCAGCATAGGCCTCGTCGATCCAGACGATGCCCGGAAAATCCCGGCAGATTTTCTCCACCGACTTTTTCGGGAAGGCATTGCCGGTTGGAGCATTGGGACGGGTCACAAACAGCAAACGGCAATCCTTGGCCTGCGCAATCACGTCGGAAGGCATGCCAAACGACTCGTCGAGGGCAATCTCGACGCATTTCACCCCCTGGATCTGCGCCAAAACCGGATACAGCGAGTAGCTCGGCTCGAAGCAAGCCAGAGAGTCCCCCTCGCCCACGTAGGTGCGCAGTGCCATCGTCAGCAGGTCGTCCGAGCCATTGCCGCAGACAACCCAATCGGGGCCCAGGCCGAAAAGTCGACCAGCCTCCCCCCGCAGAGCACTGGCCAGGGGATCCGGATAAAGCCGCAGGCGCTGCCCGTCAAACCGCTCCAGCGCCTCCAGCACCCGAGGGGAAGGAGGATAGGGGTTCTCGTTGGTGTTCAGCTTGATGTACCCACGGTCCCGGGGCTGCTCCCCCGGAACATAGCCGGACATCGCGGCGATGGCTTCGCGACAATAACTCATGATTGACATGCCTGCGTCTTATTTGGCTGCCCGGATGGCCGCGCTATTCCCGTGGGCGTCAAGCCCCTCGATTTCCGCAAACCGCCCGATGGCATCCAGCTCGTTCATCAATGCGCTTTTCTGATAGTTCACAATGCTCATACGCCGGAAAAACTGATCAACGGTCAGGCCGCTGAAAAAGCGGCCGGCTCCTCCGGTCGGCAGAACATGGCTTGGGCCGGCCACAAAGTCCCCGACCGGTTCCGGAGTCCAGGGGCCCAGAAAAATCGCCCCCGCGGCCGTTACCTGTTTGGCCAGAGTGCCGGCTCGCGGCGTCATGATCTCCAAGTGCTCGGGAGCATACAGACTGGCCAGCTCCGCGGCCTTGCCCATGTCCTCCACCTGAATCAGAAACACCCCGTCCTGCAAGACCTTCTGCACCGGTTCCTGGCGGCCAAGCTTTTGACTTTGCTTCTGCAACTCGGCCTCCACCCCCTCGATCAGCTCGGCAGAGGTGGTCACCAATACAGCTTGCTCACGACCGGAGCCGTGTTCAGCCTGGGAAAGCATATCCGCGGCCACAAAGGCCGGGTTGGCGGTCTGGTCGGCCAGAATCATAATTTCGGAAGGGCCGGCCACCAAGTCCAACGCCACATAGCCATAAACCTGGCGCTTAGCCGCGGTCACATAGGCATTGCCGGGACCGACAATCTTTTCGACCTTGCGGACGCTTTCGGTGCCGAAAGCCAGCGCTCCAATGCCGTAGACGCCCCCCAGGCGGTAGACCTCGGTTGCCCCGGCCTGTTGGGCCGCATAAAGAATAGCCGGATTGACCGCGCCCTCCTTGCCGGGAGGGGTCACGACCACAATCTCCTCCACCCCGGCTACCGAGGCCAGAGCCACCGTGTGAATGACCGTCGAAATCAGCGGGGCCGTACCCCCGGGAACATATACCCCGACCCGATCGAGAGGGGCGAAGCGCTCCCCCAGAACCACGCCGCTGCGCGGCGAGTAGGACCAGGGCTTGGGAAGACGCTGCGCAGAAAAATTCTTGACCTGCTTGCAAGCGGTCCGAATCGCCTTGCGAACCTTGGCCGGGGTCTCCTGGGCGGCCCGCTGCATCTCGTCCTGGCTGACCGCGAACTGGGAAGGGGTCAGCTCGGCCCCGTCGAACTTGCGGGCGAGTTCGACCAGGGCCGCATCCCCCCTGGTCCGAATCTCCGACAGAATCGCGGCCACAGACCGTTCGATCTCCGGATCGAAAGCGGTCCGGTCCAGCAACGGCTTCAGGCGCTCCTGAAAATCCTCTTGGGTATAACTAATGCGTACCATGATTATTCACCGGCGCTTTCGACGTCTTTGGCGTCGACCTCGAAAGACCCGGCGGCCGTCTCCACCGCGCAAGCCGCCGTAATCGGCCGTTCCAGCTCAGCAAAAGCCCCCTGGCCCAAAACATAATCGCAAGCGGCCGTCGCACTGGCCGCATCGAACGAGACATCCTTATAGTGTTCGCATGGAGCATTCTGCTCGTAGGTGCAGACATAATAGGCCTTGCCGGGTTCCAGCTGGAACTCCCGCACCAACAGGGCATCGTGCCTGACAATCCCCAGATAAGCCTTGTTGCTGCCGCGGCGAACGATGCCGGCGATGCGCGGGGTATTCAGGTGATCGTGTTCATAATCCAGAGCCAGCAACACCGTACCCAGGGCGTCCCGCATATTCATCCCCGCGGCCAGCTTTTCCGCGATGGGATCGGTATGCGAGCCGTTGGAAACAACCGCATAGTCGCCCACCAGCTTCAGGCAGTTGTAGGCAATGTAGGGATTGCGGTGAATATCCCCCTCGAAGCCGGGCTTGGGAATAATCGAGACCGCCCCCTCGTTTAGGCAGGCTTGCCGATTTGGGAATGATCGGGACGAGACGCGATACATCGCCGCCAAACGTCCATCCTTGCAACAACCGACCGACACAATCCTGCCTACGTACATCGTTCCTCCTGAGGCCCCGAAAAGGGGATATCTGCGTCTCTGATTTTCACAAAAGCGGTAGTATAATCGGCCAACGCGGGTTTTTCATCCATTTAGCACGTCTGAGCGTCGATGAATGCGAAACCGGGAAAAGTCGCCGGGCAGGGTCCCACAAACCCCTGGCTACTACCCCAAGGGGGTTCCTGCTGGAACTGAACGCGGCGAGTCGGAAAGCACGAGGGGAACAGAAAGACGTTGGCCGGGTCCGCAACGACCCGGGGTCACACAATAAAAGGGGGCCGGGGGTTAGCCAACCATGGCAGGCGGCAGCAGCGCCCCACACGCCAAGCCGCCCTACCAGCCATAGACGCCCGGATTTCGCCCCCAGAAATAACCGTTCCGATTAGTCGGGATTGCGCTGAAGCGCCGAGTCTCGACATGGCCGTCTACAAAGGCCACATTTCGCTTGCTTTCATGCCTGGCTAGAGCATAGGCGGTATCTGTCTCCAGTATATAGGATTTGCTGCTTCCCGACGAGTTGTCCCGATCGATAATCATAGCCCGCTCGGAAGGCTTGGTGAGCTTGCCGATATACTGATTCTGATTTCCGTCCGACGAGCTCCTGCCCAAATAGTAGTTCAGCCCGTAGTGATACTTAAGAGTAGTCGCTTGGCTCGGGCAGGCGAACGCCGGCTTGGGGTAGCTGCCATCGATCAACGAGCATCCTTGAATAACCTCGCTGCCTCCTCCCATGTACGGATAGACATAGTCGTGCCATTTGATATAGCGGAGTCGCCAGTCGCTGGACACATTCCCATTGTCGTAGGTCGGCAGATAATCGTCATTTTCCATCGCGTACATCGTGGCGGCCAGCCCCAGGGTCTTCACATTGTTGGAACAGGCAATCAGCAACGCCTGCCCCTTGGCCTTTTGCAAAGCCGGCAGCAGCATGGCCGCCAAAATGCCGATGATGGCGATCACCACGAGCAGCTCCACGAGCGTAAACGACGCCTTTTTCCCTACCAATCCCATTGTCAACCCCTTCATTGCTGATACCAAGAGATCCATAACCCTGACAACAACGGCCTCTCTCGGCGGTGCATTAGTCACCGCCCGCTCCGTACAATAGACACCGCCTGAGGGCTCGTCAACAAGGCGGGGGGGAAAAACGGAACCATGCCGCCGAATCCTGCGGGGGTCAGACGCTTCCCGCCTCGGGCGGCCTTGCAAGGCACTTCTTTCGCACTAGATTAATTCCTATGCGAAACATTCTTGCCCAAACATCTTGTCGCGACCCCGGGACCGATCGTCTAGAGCGGGGCATGACCGACCTGGCGATCGCGGCCGAGTCGGATTCCAAGCGTGATGCGTTCTTCGACTCGTACGGCTTCCGGATATTGAAGGCGCTGCGCCGGATCATGCATGCCAGCGACAGTCACTCGCGGAAACTGAACGAGCAGTTCCACATCACCGCCCCCCAGATGCTTTGCCTGTACTCGCTGGTCAAAGACGGCATCGAAACCCAGTCGGAGCTGGTCAAACACATCGACCTAGGAGCAAGCACCATCAACGGGATTGTGGATCGACTGGAAGAAAAGGGCCTGGTCAGGCGAGAGCGCAGCCAACAGGATCGTCGTCGTGTTCTTCTGCAGGTCAGCGAGAAGGGCCTTTCCCTGACCCGTTCCGCCTCGGCGCTGTTGCAAGCCAATTTTTCCCAAGCGCTGCGGGCCCTTCCGGAGTTGGAGCAAGCCACGATCGCCCTCTCTTTGGAGCGGGTCGTGGAATTGATGACCCACTAAGAAGCGGCGGCATTCA
>JBFJXC010000291.1:0-5599 GCA_041623325.1 Lentisphaeria bacterium
GCCCTGCATCCAGGCGGACAGGCCCATGGCGATGCCGCCGAACACGCCGGCGCCGATCAGCACCGGGAAATTGGTGGCGACCTGGGCAGCCTTCACGATGGCGTTCATCAGAATCATGCCGTAAATGGTCTGGGACAGCGGGGCCCCGATGAAGGCGACCAGCAGGAACGGAGCGGTCCGGTTCTGGGCATAACACTTCTTCCACGACCCCACCGAGGCCAGACCCGCGGCGCCGGCACCCAAAGCCGAGCCCATGGCGGCAAATGACAAGGCGGCGGTTGCTCCCAGTTTGCCCATCGACATTGCTACTTGTGCGTCCATTCCATCCATCTCCTTTGTTCTTGACTAATGTGTGAATCTAGCCTTCGGCCCGCTTGCGCCTGACCAAAGGTGCATAGGCTTTCCCGGACCACTGCATCCCCAAATGTCCGGAAAACTCCAGCACATTCAAACGAATGCCGTGAACCAAAACTCCCATGGCGCCGAGCATGATGTTCAGCCCATGACCAAATATCAGGATCAGCGCCCCGATCAGAACCGTCAGTGGACCCGGCATGCTCAACCCCGCCGCCATCTGGTTGAAGCTCTGCTCAACGGCCAGCGAGGCCGCACCCACGGCGAACAGACGCACGTAGGAAACCACATCCACAAAACTGTTGACGATGCCCAGCAGCAGTTCCCCGAGTCCGCCGCCCACCGCCTTCAGCGGGTTGCGGTTGGGAGAGGAGAAGAGAACCACCCCGACAATCCCGACGCCATACAGCCAAAGCATGGCCTGGGGAGGCTTCTTCTCCAATACCAGAAAGCCCGCCAGAAAATAGTTGCCCCACAAAATCGAGGCCCAGGAGAGTTCGCCCAGAGCCTTCAGGCGGCGTCCCAAAACCAGAGCGTTCCACACATGGGCCACAGTCAGGTGAATGGCGCCCAGCAGGAAACAAAGCCCCATGACGTTGGCATCATTGCGCAGCCAGGGCACCAGGGTGCGCACGCCGTCCTGGCCGCCGATTCCGAAGTAGGTTCCGGTCATGACGCCCCAGGCGATGGTGCAAGCCGAGAGGATCCCAAACAACCAAAAGGGTTGGGATGGCGCCTTGGGGAAAACCTTGCGCAAGACCAGGGTCGCCACCAGGAAAATGCCCCCGTAGCCGGCGTCGCCGATCAGTATGGCAAAGAAGACGGAAAAGAACAGCAGGAAGCAGGCGCTGATGTCCAGTTCGGCGTATCCGGGCATGATACCCAGCCCCTGGAAGACCACGCGGATGGGTTCCACCCACTTGGGCAGGGAGACCAGGGTGGGAACCTGAGCGTCGTCCTCGGCAGGTTCCTCCACTCTCAGAGCCCAGCCGTTGGCCTTGGCCGCCGCCGAGAGTTCCTCAACCCGCTTGGCGGGCACATATCCCTGCAGGTAGCTCAGGGTCCGATCCCCGCCCATGCCGTGTTGAACCTTGGAGAAGGCCAGATCCTCCTCCAAATGATGCAGCTGGTCCTGCAGGTGGGGGATAGCGCTAGCCAGATGATCCAGTTTGTGGCTCAGCTGGTCGCGTTCGACCTGGCACCTGGCCTCCTTGGCGGCGATTTCGCCCAGATCGGTGCAGTCGGGAAGCACCACCTCCTCGAGCTCCAGCTCCAGAGACTCCGGGGCGACCACCACAAAATAGACCTGCCCGCCCTGCCGATTGACTTCGTGCAGAGTGGCCCCTTGGGGAAGCTGGGGCAGCTTGGCCGCCGGGGCCTGGCCGAGTTTCAGTTGCAAACCGCGCTGCTGGAGTTCCTCCAGCCGCGCCCGGGAGAAGCTTCCCCAAGGACTGAGCTGCTCGGCCTGACGGCGGATCTCGGCCAGTTGCTCATCCAGCTTGCCCAGCTTGCCGGCCGTCTTCAGAATCTCATCGGCCACCGCCTCGGGGGCTTCCGCCTCCACAATCCGGTCGACAATCCCATGGCGCGGCTTGACCGTGTTCAAGGCCCGCTCCACATGCTCCCGGCGCCGCAGAAGCTGGTCGATCTCCGCGGCATCGGGCGGAACCACGTCCACAACGTGCACCGTGCCCAAATCGCGCAGGGCCTCGACGGCAGAGGTCCGGGCATCGGCCAGGCAGACCACCGTTACTTTTTTCATCGGTTCTATCATAGTGAGTCGATCGCCCTGCTAGTTGGTCAGCAAGCTGCTACTCCATCCCTGCTCAGGCCTGGGCCATTTCTCGGGCCCGGCACTTGCCCTTGGCAATTTTGGCCCGGCCGACCGCGTTGGCCTGCTGGTCGCCCAGGTAGATCTGGATCCGGCGGATATTGTCCTTGGACTCGGGGATCTTGACCTTCTCGAAGAGGTTGACGCGCTGGGTGGTCGTGCGCAACTCCTGTTCGAGCAGATCCCGCTGCTCCTCCAGAATGCGCCGCTTCAGGCTCATCTCCACAAGGGTTTTCACCGCGGCCACCGCCTCGTCGTACCAAAACGGCGTCTCGAAAAGATCGTAGGGCACCGGTTCGAAGACCAGCTCCTCGAAGGTCGGCGTATCGATGCCGGCGATATTGCGGGTGCCGCTCCTGAAAGAGGCAATTTTCACCAACGAAGCCAGAGGCTCGACCGAAGCCTCGTCCACCAGCCCCGCCCAGGTTTCCAGACGGCGGCGGAACTGGTCTTGCTCGCTGTCGAGCTGCACCAGCTCGTCCACGGTCCGGCGCACCTCCAACTGCAACTGCTGCTTCTTCAGCTGCAACGTCGGCAAGTAGCGCTGGAACCGCTTCAGCCCGTCCCGCTGACTCTTCAGTTCGCTTTTGGTAAGCTTGATTTTGGCCATGGCGTCCTCGTCCGATGTCCTGTTATTCGGCGCTTTGCGGCCAGAATGCCTCAATCAGGTCGGTTTTGATGCCCGTCTCGCTCTTGTCGAAACACTCCGCCAGGGTCTTCCAACCCATGTCCAGAGCCCCCTCCAGCGGCACGTTCACGCTCAGATTCATCATGCGGTCCTCGAACAGCTCGGCATACTTGAGCAGCTTGGTGTCCCAGTCGCTCATGCGGAACCCCATGGAGCGTTTCTCCATGGCCTCGCGCGAATCGGCGTACAGACGGATCATGGTGTCCATCAGGGCGCGATGGTCGTCGCGGGTATCGGCGTTCACCTGCTGCTTGAGGCGGCTGAGCGAGCCGAAAGGCTCGATGCGGCCGTTGACCAAGTAGAACTGCCCCTCGGTGATGTAGCCGGTGTTGTCCGGCACCGGATGGGTGACGTCATCGCCGGGCATGGTGGTCACGGTCAGCATGGTGATGGAGCCGGCGGTGTCGAAGTCCACCGCCTTTTCGTATCGGGAGGCCAGCTGGCTGTAAAGATCGCCCGGATAGCCGCGGTTGGAGGGGATCTGCTCCATGGTGATGGCGATTTCCTTGAGGGCGTCGCAGAAGTTGGTCATGTCGGTCAGCAGCACCAGCACCCGCTTGCCTTCGGTGGCGTAGTGCTCGGCCAGGGCCAGGGTCATGTCCGGCACCAGCAGGCATTCGACCACGGGGTCGGAGGCGGTGTGGATGAACATCACCGAACGCGAGAGGGCCCCATGCTCCTCCAGAGTTTCCCGGAAGGACAGGTAGTCGTCGTACTTCAGCCCCATGCCGCCCAGCAGAATCACGTCCACCTCGGCCTGCATGGCGATCCGGGCCAGCAAGTCGTTGTAGGGCTCGCCGGCCACCGAGAAGATGGGAATCTTCTGGCTTTCGACCAAGGAGTTGAAGACATCGATCATGGGGATGCCCGTGCGGATCATATTGCGGGGAATGACGCGCTTGGCCGGGTTGACCGACGGTCCGCCGATTTCGATCTGGTTCTCCTGCAGGACCGGCCCGTTGTCCCGGGGCTGACCGCTGCCGGTGAAGATCCGGCCCAGCAAATCCTCGGAGGCGGCCACGCGCATGGGGTGGCCCAAAAAGCGCACCTGGCTGTCGGTGGACACGCCGCGACTGCCGCTGAAGATCTGCAAGTAGACGCGTTTGCCAGCCAACCGGATCACCTGCGCCAGGGAGATACCCTGGTCGCTGGTGACCTCCGCCAACGAACCGTACGCGATGTTTTCAGCTTCCACGGTGATGACGTTTCCGCTGATCTGAAGAATGCGATTGTAGAGTTTCCTCATGCCTGTTGGCCCCCGGATTGGATCATTTGGTCGATCGTGCCTTCCAGCCGCTTGAACTCATCCGATTCCTTCGCCGCGTAGTTCCAGTCGATGAACGACTGCCGCAGTTTCTGGAAAAAGACGCGCGCCTGGCTCTTGTTCTCGAATTCAAAGTCCGCGTCCAGAACCGAGACGACCTTGGCGAAGACATAGTCCTGGCGTTCGCCCGAACAGGCCCCGTCCACCTTGTCGAAGGTGTTCTGCTGCAGATAGACCGAGTCCAGAAACTCGCTCTTCAGGTAGGTGGCGAAGTCCCCCACCGGCGTGCCTTCCTCGCCGATGACCTTCATCATCTGGTTGACTTCGTTGCCCCGGACCAGCACCTCGCGGGCCCGCTTGATCTGCTTGTCGGCCACGATGCTCGTATACTTGCTCCAGCTTTCCAGCGGATGAATGGCCGGGAAGCGTCGGGCGTTGGCGCGGTCGCGGGACAAACCCAGGAAGCAGCCGACCACCTTCAGCGTGGCCTGGGTCACCGGCTCCTCGAAGTTGCCACCGGCCGGGCTGACGGCGCCGCCGATGGTCACCGAGCCCAGGCTGTCGTCGGCCAGCTTCACCAGACCGGCCCGCTCGTAGAAACCGGCCACCAGCGACTCCAGGTAGGCCGGAAAGGCTTCCTCGCCCGGAATTTCTTCCAGGCGGCCGGACATCTCGCGCAGCGCCTGAGCCCAGCGAGAGGTCGAATCGGCCAGCATGAGCACGTTCAGGCCCATCTGGCGGTAGTACTCGGCCAGAGTCACCGACGTGTAGATGGAGGCCTCTCGGGCGGCCACCGGCATGGAACTGGTGTTGCAGATGATGATCGTGCGGTCAATCAGACTCTTGCCGGTGCGCGGATCCTCCAGATGGGGGAATTCCCGGAGGACTTCCACCACCTCGCCGGCCCGCTCGCCGCAGGCGGCCACAATCACCACGTCCACCTCGGAGTGCTGACTGAGGGCGTGCTGCAGAACCGTCTTACCGGCTCCGAACGGTCCCGGCGTGCAGAACGTGCCGCCCTTGGCCACCGGGAAGAAGGTGTCGATAATGCGCTGCTGGGTCACCAGCGGTTCGCGGGCCTGCAGCTTCTCTTTGTAGCAGGAGATCGGAATCTTGACCGGCCAGGTCTGGACCATGGTGATCTCCCGCTCCTCGCGCCCGTTGCTGGCCTTGGCCACCGTATCCTTGATCGTGTAGCTGCCCGCGCTGGCCACCGAGGTGATCTCCCACTTGCCGGGCCAGGCGAACGGCAGCATGATCCGGTGGGAGAAAATCCCCTCGGGCACGGTGCCGACCGTGGCGCCGGCCTCCAGCTTGTCGCCGACGGCCACCGCCGGGGTGAACTCCCACGTCTTTTCCCGGTCCAGCGGATAGACGTACAGGCCCCGCTTGAGGAAAAAGCCCGCCTGCTCGGCCAACTGCGGCAGCGGGTTCTGCAGGCCGTCGTAAACCTGGGTGAGCA
>JBFJXC010000292.1:0-5594 GCA_041623325.1 Lentisphaeria bacterium
CCGACGGGTCTTGGGCTTCTTGGCGATGTCGGAGACTTGGAAAGCGCTCTTCTCCAGCTCCCCGGCCAGGTCGTTGGCCACGTCGGCACTGCCGATCTCCGGTTTTTTGCCGTCCAGCTTGGCCAGGCGGGCATTGAAACAGCTATCCGTATTGGAGACGCGGAAGGTGGCGTCCAGATTCCAGTATTCGACCGCCTCGAACTCGTCGATGGCCTTCTGGCGTTCACAGATTAGGCGCAGCGCCACGGACTGGACTCTGCCGGCGCTGGTGCCCCGCTGAATGTGCTTCCAGAGCAAAGGGCTGACCTGGTACCCCACCAGGCGGTCCAGCACCCGGCGGGCCTGCTGGGCGTCGACCTTGGGCATGTCAACGTCACCGGGCTGCTCGAAGGCGTGCTCGATGGCGCTGCGGGTGATTTCGTGAAAGGTCACCCGGTGGAAGGTTGCCTTGGTATGCTTTTTGAGAACTTCGTGCAGATGCCAGGCGATGGCCTCCCCTTCGCGGTCAGGGTCAGTGGCCAGAAAGACGGCCTCGGCCTTGGCGGCGGCCTTCTTCAGTTCGGCCATGACTTTCTTGCCGTTGGCGGTCAGCTCGTATTTCGGCTTGAAATGCTGCTCCAGATCCACACCCAGGCTCGACTGGGGCAGGTCCCGGACATGCCCCATGGAGGCCAGAACTTTGATGTCCCCGCCCCCCAGAAAACTGCTCAGGGTGCGGGCCTTGGTTGGTGATTCGACGATGACTAGCGTGTTCTTCATCCGACTCCTCGTAAACACGTTGCCGTGGGCAAGGTGATGTATGCTTATGCGATGTTGCTGCCCGCCTGGCGGCAGAGCCGGCGGCCGGGAAGCTGGCGGACGAGATGGCGCATTTCCAGCGTAACCACCGCCGAGAGAATCTTGGCGGCCGGTTCGCCCAGCTGGCAGATCAGGTCATCGATATGGACCTCGTCCCTGGCGACAAAGGCGTATATCTTGCGTTCGATCTGGCTTAATTGCAAGCCCCAACCCTCAGTTTCTTCCTTCCGGGGCTCCGCGCCTGAAGACGTTTGAGACGGAGGCGGCGCCGATATCGGAGCCGGATTTCCGCCTGGGAATTCCCGCAGGATGTCGATGAACTCCTCCACCAGGCCGGCACCGTCGCGCAGCAGCTGGTGGCAGCCCCGGGCCTGGGGACTGTCCGCCCGGCCGGGCACGGCGAAAACCTGGCGACCTTGGTCGAGGGCCTGGGCGGCCGTAATGAGCGCGCCGCTGCGCAGCCCCGCCTCCACCACCACCGTGGCCCGGGTCAGGCCCGAGATGATGCGGTTGCGCATGGGGAAGGTTCGGCGGTCCGGCGGCATCTGGATGGGGAATTCCGAAATGACCGCCCCCCCGCTTTCCGCAATGCGGCGGGCCAGATCGACATTGTCCTGGGGGTAGAGTCGGCCCAGACCGCTGCCCAGGACGGCCAGGGTCCGCCCTTTGTGCTGAACCGTGGCCTGGTGGCCGGCCGTGTCGATGCCCTGGGCCAGACCCGAGACCACGGTCCAGCCGGCCATGGCGGCACTGGCGGCCAGAGTCTGGGCCATTTGGATGCCGTAGTGGGTGGGCCGGCGGGTGCCGACGATGGCCAGGGCATGGTCGAAGCAGTCCAGGGCCCCGGGATTGCCACGGACATAGAGACAAAGGGGTGGGTCGAAGATCTCGGCCAGCATGGCCGGATAGCCGGGATCGGCGAGAGTGACCAGCTGGATTCCCGCCCGGGCGGCCAACTGCTGTTCAGTGCCAGGATCGCACAACCGGCGCCAGTCACAGATGGTCTCGGCCAGAACCGGCCCGATGCCGGAGACCCTGGTCAGGTCACACTTCTTAGCCTCCAAAATCGCCCCCGGACTGCCGAATATCGACAGCAGCTGCTTGACGCGCAGCGAGCCGATACCCGGCAGCAAGTTGAGGGCGATATAGGCTTCACGGTCGTGCACGGCGCCCCCCAATGGCCTCCTTCACCAAATCCTCCCGATCGCACTCCACCACCGAAACCGAACCGATGGCCGTCGGCAGGACCAGGCGCAGGCGGTTCTGCAACACCTTCTTGTCGCGGTACATGAGTTTGAGTACCGCCTCATCGCTGGCCTCCAGGCTCCAGGTTGTGGGCAGGCCGAATCGGCGCAGCAGCTCATCCTGGCGGGCGGCCAGCGAGGCGGGGGCCATGCCCAGCTTGACGGCCAGGTCGGCCGCGATGCCCATGCCGATGGCCACGCCTTCGCCGTGGTTCAGAGCGCTGAAGCCCCCGATGGTTTCCAAGGCGTGCCCGAAGGTGTGCCCATAGTTCAAAATGGCTCTCAGACCCTGTTCCCGCTCGTCCTGAGCCACGACTTCGGCCTTGAGTCGGCAGCAGCGGGCCACCACCTCCTCGCAACGGGCCGGATCCAGCTTGAGCAGGAGGTCGGCATGCTCTCCAAGCAGCTCGAAGAAGTCGGCATCCATGATGACCGCGTACTTGATGACTTCACCCCAGCCGCAAGCCTGCTCCCGGACCGGCAGGCTGTCCAGGGCAGCCAGGTCCGCCAACACCAATTCGGGCTGATGGAAGGCCCCCACCAAATTCTTGCCTTCGGGCAGGTCGCAGCCGACCTTGCCACCCACGCTGCTGTCGACCATGGCCAGCAAACTGGTAGGAATCTGGACGAACGGGATGCCCCGCATGTAGGTGGCCGCCGCGAAGCCGGCCATGTCCCCCACCACGCCGCCCCCCAAGGCCAACACGATGGAACGCCGGTTCAAGCCCGCGCTGATAGCCTGATGGTACAGTTCGGCCACTGTGCCCAGGTTCTTGCTCTCCTCCCCCGCTGGAAACACGACCCGGCCAACGGCTTCGGCACCGCAGGATTCGACCAGCTGCGCGGTGCAGTCGGCGTAGAGTGGAGCCACGTTGCTATCGCTGACCAGCAGGCATTTGCGGCCCTTGACCAGCGGAGTCAGCAGATCGCGGGCTTTGGATGAGGCCAGCAGGCCACTGGCTATGGCGATCTGGTAGGTTTTGTCTGGGGTGGTGACGGTGACGGTCTGCACGGCGTTTACTCTTCTTACCTTAAGTACTAGTCAACCCGGATTCCCGCTTCCCCGGTTCTTTATGATAGTTGCAACCTTACCCAGACTGGCTGCTTTTGCAAGAGGGCCGCGATGCTTGCATTGGGTTAGGCGCCCATGGTCGGATCGGTCGAACAAGGCATCATCAAAAAACCGGTCGGCCTTCTGCCGACCCAATCCAAGCACGTGGGCAAATATTGTGAGGAAGACTCTCCCCCCAAGTTGACAGCATCCGCCCAGACGCTAAGGTGTCCGGCATTGAAAGACAAACGTCCACCATTAATGAATGGGAGGCCCGGTGGTTCAGGCTATATCCAGAGCATTGGCAATTGTTCGGCTGGTCGCGGACAGCGAGGATGGCCTGCGGCTGTATGAACTTGCCGAACGGATGGAGCTCAAGCGTTCAACGGTGTACAATCTGGCGGACACCCTGGTAAAGGAAGGGGTTCTGACGAAGCGCCCGGATACCCGCTACCAGCTTGGAAGCATGATCCGGGAACTGTCTCTGAAGCAGTGTGCTAAACAAAAGCGGCGTCATCTAGAAGCGGTTTTGCTCGAGTTGCATGGCCAGTATCCGGCGGCGACGATTGTATATTCGCAGATGAGCGGCAGCGACATTGTCGGCAAGATCCATATTCCGCCGGGGGCTGGGGAAAACGTGCAGTATCCGGACAACATGCAGCTGAATCCGTATACTACGGTTTGCGGGTTGCTCTACTGGGCGCATCTGGCCGATGACACGCTTCAGGGGCTTAGGCACAAGTATCCCTTCGAGTATTGGGGCGCGGATAGTTGGGGTTTGGAATCGTCGTGGTCAGAGGCCGTGGTGGTTGCCCGGTGCGCTGGCTATGCGGAGTCTCCGGCCACTCCTGAGAGCATCTTGAAATTCGGAATTCCGGTGTTTGAGCAGGGTGGAAGCCTTGACGGGGTAATCACCTTTTCCTTTAGTGAAAACAAGCAACAGTGGAACGCGCAGAGGGCTGGCATTTTGGCCGGGCTGGCTGCGGCGGCGGAACGAATCAGAAACGGAGAATAACCGATGGATTTCCAGAAGCGTTACGATGTCGTGGTGGCCGGAGGCGGAATCGCCGGGGTGGCTGCCGCCGTGGCGGCGGCCCGCCGCGGCAAGAAAACCGCCCTGGTCGAGAAGACCGTTTACACGGGCGGGCTGGCCACCACCGGGCTGATCTATATCTACCTGCCACTGTGCGACGGGAACGGCACGCAGGTCACTGCAGGCTTGGCAGAGGAACTGTTGAAGGCAAGCATCAAGTACGGCCCCGGAGAGATTCCGGAGAATTGGTCGCGGGAAACCGACGCTCCGGAGGCCAAGCGCTACCGGCTGGTCTTTTCCCCGGCTTCGTTCATTCTGGCCATGGATGAGGTGCTGCAGGCGGCCGGGGTGGATGTCTGGTTCGACACGGTTGTCTGCCAGACTCTTGTGGAGGGGGATCTCCTGAAGGGAGTGGAAGTGTGCAACAAGAGCGGGCGAGGAATTCTGGAGGCCGGCTGCTTTGTCGACGCCACCGGCGACGCCGATCTAGCCCATATGTCGGGCCTGGCCTGCCCGGTCGAACGCAATGCACTGGCATGCTGGACCCTCGAGTATCGGCAAGAGGATGGACCCGGCGGCATTCTGGGGAGGAACGTCCGGCTTCACGCGCAGGGATACAGCAGCGATCCGCGCCGACCGCAGCCCGGGATCGATGGGCGCCTGGTCAGCGACTTCATCCTGGAGGGCCGCGAACGGTACCGCAACTATCTGACCGAATCCTTTGAATCCGGCCAGCAGGACCGCCATAGCCATTACCCTTTGATGTTTCCGGCCATGGCCCCGTTCCGGATGACCCGGCGGATCGACGGACATTTCACATTGTCGGACTCCATGCAGTGGACCCGGTTCGAGGATTCCGTCGGCCTGGTCGCGGACTGGCGCAAGCCCGGGTACGTGTGGGAAGTCCCTTACCGGTCCCTTCTGCCGAAGGGGCTGAAAGGCCTGCTGGCGGCGGGGCGCTGCATCGCCTCGGAGAATGACGCCTGGGATGTGATGAGGGTGATCCCGGCCGCGGCCTTGACCGGCGAAGCCGCCGGAGTCGCCGCCGCCCTGTCGGTCGACCATAGGCTCGCCCCCGAGGAGCTCGATGTCCCCATGCTCCAGTCCGAACTCACCCAAGGTCGCGATTACCCTCTGCACTTCGGGGATCTCGGCTTGGAGGGCTGATCCTGGCCTTGCCGAAAAAACGCGCGGCGGCGGCCCAGGTAAATGGTTTTCCGGGCCTGACCAACGGCTGACTTGATCGGTTGGCATCTGGCCAGGAAGCCAGACAATCGCGCCCCCTCAGTCCCCCGCGGTGGGGCCCCACTTCCGGCGCCTGAAAACAATCCTTCCAAGTAGACCTTCGGTGGGAATGGCCGCCACCGGTGAGTTAGAAACCACCGAGGGCTTGACGGGAGGGGGGTAGGAGTTACAGTTGCTTTCGTTTCAGGAAAGCCAAACGAAACCTGCGGGGGCTGGTTGCCGG
>JBFJXC010000293.1:0-5583 GCA_041623325.1 Lentisphaeria bacterium
CTCGCTGCTGTTGGTCAGAAACAGGAACTTCTTGTTTTCAGCCTTGAGCCAGGCAACGAATTCCTTGACCCCGGGCAGCAGCTGGTTCCCGTGGTAGATGACCCCGTCCATGTCGGAAATGAAGGCTTTCTTTGCGCGCAAGTTGTCCATGGTCGCAACCTTTCTATGGTTTTGGCGAATCAGCGTTTTTGGGGCGATTGGGCATAGCGCTACTCAATCACCCTCGGAACTCTCGGGTCACACCCCGCGGTCCGTGTCCGGCCACAGGATCTTGTGAAGTTGCAGCTGGAGGCGGACCTGCAGGCGGGAATGGAGAATCCAGGCCGCCAGATCGGCGCCGGTAAGCACGCCCCCCACGGGGCTGAACAGCACGGTGGCGGGGCCCCGCTCCAGGCCGTACTCCCGGACTTTGGCTGAAGCCCAGTCGAAGTCATCCCGGGTGCCGATGACGAATTTGACGTCGTCCCCGGGCCGTAGCAGGGGGATGTTTTGCGTGCAGTGCTTGCCGGCTTCGCCGCTGGAGGGGCACTTGAGGTCGAGAATGGCTCGGAAGGCCCGGTCGGGGGGCAGGGGCAGGGTGCCGTTGGTTTCGACCAGGACGGTTTTGCCGGTATCGGCCAGGGCCTTGCAGAGTTGGGGGGTGTCCGCTTGCAGCAAGGGCTCGCCTCCGGTCACTTCCACGAGCATGTCCCCGAGGCGGGTGGCTTCGGCTACGATTTGGGCCATGCTCATGGCGGTGCCGGGTTCATAGGAGTAGGTCGTGTCGCAGTAGCGGCAGCGCAAGTTGCAGCCGCTCAGGCGCACGAAGACACAGGGATAGCCAGCATAGGAAGACTCCCCCTGAATACTGCGGAAGATTTCGGTCACGCGAAGCATGGATTCACTCCTGGCCCGCCGAGTCAGCCTGTTGGCGCAGATGGCTGGCGAGCGCGTGCAGGGCCGGCTTCATCAGGGCCAGGCAGTGGACATAGTCCTCGAAACTGCCTCCGTAGGGATCGGAGACATTGCCGCTGCCGCCGGCGAAAGAGAGCAGAGTCCTGGTTTTGGTGGCCATGCCGGGGTCTTGGGCGAGAATCGCCTCCCGGTGGGCGCTTGTCATGGTCACGATCAGATCGGCCCGGTGCATCAGGTCGGCGGTCAGAGGCTGGCTGCGGTGTTCTTGGGCGCCGATGCCTTCCTGGCTCAGGGCAAAGAGAGCCTGGGGTGAGCATGGAATGCCGAAATCCGCGGCCAGTCCGGCCGATTCGATCTGGATGCGGTCCAGCCCAAGGTCGTCGGTCAGGCGGCGGAAGAAATATTCGGCCATGGGGCTGCGGCAGATGTTGCCGGTGCAGACAAAGACAATGGTCATGGTTGGCATCCGCGGCTATGTGGAGTCGGGTTGGGCATGGTGATCGGATTTCCGTGGCGAAGCGGTTTTTCGGTTTACGGGATGCAATCTAGCCTGAGAAAGGCGCGCGTCCACGAGGGCAGGCTATGGTAGTGGCGGATAGATCGTGGGCGTCGGCCACAACATGCAAGGAGTCAGAGCATGAGAGCAACCTACCCGGAATGTGTGATCAGCTGCTGTCCAGCGTGTGGGTCCAAGCGTTTTCCCAAGCAGGCGGACAATTCATTCCTGTGCGGGGCCTGCAGTTTCCACTACTATATCAACCCGGCCGCGGCCGTTGTGGGGATTCTGGAGGATGACGCAGGCAGGGTGCTGGCGGTCCGGCGGGGGATGGACCCGATGAAGGGGACCCTCGACCTGCCGGGAGGTTTTATCGACCGTCTGGAAACCGCCGAGGATGCCTTGGTTCGCGAAGTGAGGGAGGAGTTGAATCTGGAACTGGGCAATCTGCGCTATCTGTGCAGCTTTCCAAACCGCTATCTGTTCAAAGGCATGACCTACTTCACCCTGGATCTGGCCTTCGTCTGCCAGGTTCGGGACATCTCCACCCTCAGACTCTCCGACGAGATCGCCGAGGCGGTGTCCCTAACCCCCCCCGACTTCGACCCCGAGCAGTTCGGCTTCGAGTCCATGCGCCGGATCATCAAAACCTATTTGGACGGATGAAACCACAGAATCCATACTGACTTAATGAAACTCACCATCTCAAAGCAAAGACGGCAAACGTTGGCGCTGCTAACGGCTCTGGCCATTGGCGGGGGCATCATATTTGTTATGATGGCCAGCGCCCTGATCGTCTGCTCTACCAAAGGCCGGGTTTTCGAAGATCTTGCGGAGTTGCCGAACAACGAGGTCGGTTTGGTTCTGGGGGCACGCCGAGGAACCCTTTTCTACCAAAATCGAATTCATGCCGCCGCGGCGCTGTATAAAGCACGCAAGGTGAAGCATCTGCTTGTGAGCGGGGACAATCATGTGGTCACCTACGACGAGCCCACCGACATGAAAACAGACCTAATCGGCCTGGGAGTGCCAGCCGACGATATCACCTGCGACTATGCCGGGTTTCGCACCTTGGACTCGGTTGTCCGGGCTCGCCACATTTTCGGGCAGCAGCGCCTGACCATTATCTCTCAACGCTTCCACAATTACCGAGCTTTGTTTATTGCAGATAGACAGCGAATCAAAGCAGTCGCCTTCAATGCCGAGGATGTTCCGGAGCCATATCAGGGTTATACCGAGCGCCGGGAAATATTGGCCAGAACACTGACCGTTCTCGATCTCTACGTACTTTGGCGCAAGCCCCGGTTTCTCGGGCCGTTTGAACCCATCGCAGTCGGCAATTCAAAATCTTGCCCCTGTTCACAGCGCCATACGGACTCTTAGTTGTTTAAGATTTTGATTGCTTGAGTCGGGAACTTCTTTAGCAACCACATCAAGACTTCCAGTTGGTCTGCACCCCTTGCGCGGCGAATCTGCATCAGAAGTTTTGCCGCCGAAGGACGTTCCAGTGTTAAGTTTGACGCCCCTTCATTACAAACCGAGCACAGAGCCCGAAGGTTTGAGGGTTCGTCGGTCCCCCCTTGCGATTTATCGATGATATGGCCAATGTGCAAACGTGTTTTCCGCGACGAGTCATACGGATGCGGTTCTCCAGCCACTGCCCCGCACATCTGACATGTAAAACCGTTTCGATCCAGAACCAACGCCCGAGTTTCTTTTGATATAGCCCGTTCAAAAGCCGGTTGGGGTTTGGCGCTTTCCAACACATATTCCCCTGGTTTTAAATCCGACCGGTCATTGTGCGTTTTTATTTGATAGCCTTCTTCCGTACGAAGCTCGCGCACACGCCTGCCCCATTCCGTTATACCCCCAGCCACCTCGCGGAGTTCATCCGAATTCATCTTCCGGCCGATGTTCGACAGAAAATGCTCCCGGAGTTTTTTCCTTGCCCCAATTTTACTGGTCATGGATATCCCTTATGTGGTCAGGACGAAACGGTTTTCCCCGACAAGGCACTTTTTTATCTGTTCGGCAACCGCAGTTGCCACAGGGGGCGGAAAAGCATTTCCCACTTGTCGGTAGGCGGGCGTTTTTTTCCCGGTAAAATGCCATGAATCCGGAAAACCCTGGATACGGGCCACCATGTCAACGGTTAAGCGGGGCATCCCGGAAAAATTCTTCTCCGGGGATAGCTCCGCAATGCTTTTGCCGTTTACACCCAGCTTTTCCCAGGCGGCACGAGCGCGTGTCGGTCCCAAATCCGGACCACCATGCTTCTTGGAACCTCCGACGATCGTCGGGGCAATGTCATTGGCCAACGCCACCCATTCATCAAGCTTCCGCCACCCTCTTTCTCCCATCTTATCCGCTAACAATTCGCCGACAGTCGGAGGGGGGCTTGGGACTTTTGAGGGCCAGGAAAAAAACTGGTGCTCTTCCTTGGAAAGGGCAACAACAACCACACGAGGCCGCAACTGGCTCACACCATAATCGGAAGCATTCAGCAACTTCCATGAAACCTCATATCCCAGTTCATTCATTTTTCTCTTCAGGTCGGCCCGGTACGCGTCAAATTTTGGGTCAAGAAAACCTCGGACGTTTTCCAGCATAACAGCCCGGGGCTTGATTTCAGCCATTAACCGGAGAGCCTGTGGAAACAAATCTCTTTCATCGTCTTTGCCCAACTGCTTTCCCGCTTTTGAGAAGGGCGGGCACGGAACTCCTCCTGCCAGCAAGTCCACCCCTTTGTAGGGAATCCCGGAAAACGTGCTGACATCCCCTTCGATCACGTTCCAGGAAGGACGGTTGTGTCTTAACGTTTCACAACACGCCTGATCAATTTCAACCAAGGCTTGGGTTTCAAAGCCTGCAGTTTCCAGTCCCAAGGCCTGACCACCTCCCCCGGCACAAATTTCAACGCAGGTCAACATTAACAGTCCAAATCTTTCATGGGGGTGACAAATCGAATTTTCACTTTCAGCGCAGACATCAATTATGCCTTGACTTGCCCAAAGTTCAAGATTTCGTCAGGTGGCTCAGACCCCGGCCGCGCGCAGGGCCTGGCCCACGATGGCCTGGGCCTCCTCCTGGATCAGCTCCAGGTGCTCTTTGCCGTTGAAGCTCTCGGCATAGATCTTGTAGACGTCCTCGGTGCCCGAGGGGCGGGCGGCGAACCAGCCATTTTCGGTGACCACCTTGAGGCCGCCGATGGCCGCCCCGTTGCAGGGGGCGTGGGTGAGTTTGGCGGTGATGGGCTCGCCCGCCAGGGTGGTGGCCTTGACCATCTCCGGAGACAGGTTCTTGAGAACGTCCTTCTGGGCCGGGCTGGCGGGGGCGTCCATGCGCTCGTAGACCGGACTGCCGAAGGTGGCCTCCAAGTCCCGGTAGTGCTCGCCGGGATCGCGTCCGGTCGTGGCGGTAATCTCGGCGGCCAGCAGATTCATGATCAGGCCGTCCTTGTCGGTGGTCCAGACCGTGCCGTCCTGGCGCAGGAAGGAGGCCCCGGCGCTTTCCTCGCCGCCGAAGCCGCAGGACCCGTCCACCAAGCCGTCGACAAACCACTTGAAGCCCACGGGCACCTCCCGCAGATTCCGTCCCAGATCCGCGACGACCCGGTCGATCATGGAGCTGGACACGAGCGTCTTGCCCACGGCGGCGTCGGGGCGCCAGCCAGGACGGTTGCGGAAGAGGTAGGAGATGGCCACGGCCAAATAGTGGTTGGGATTCATCAGGCCGCTGCTGCGGGTGACGATGCCATGCCGGTCGGAGTCCGGATCGTTGCCGAAGGCGATGTCGAAACGGTCTTTGAGGCCGATGAGGCTGGCCATGGCAAAGGGGGAGGAGCAGTCCATGCGGATCTTGCCGTCCCGGTCCACGGTCATGAAGGAGAAGGTGGGGTCGACTCGGCGGTTCACCACCTCGATGTCCAGTCCGTAGGTCTCGGCGATGGGGGCCCAGTAGTCGATGGCGGCCCCGCCCATGGGGTCGACTCCGATCTTCAGGCCGGCCTTGCGGATCGCCTCCATGTCGATGATGCTTTTCAGATCTTCGACGTAGGGCGTGACGTAGTCGATCTCGCGGCCGGCGGCGAGCGCGCGCTCGAAGGGCACTCGCTTCACGGCCCGCAGCCCGGATCGGAGGATCTCGTTGGCCCGCGTCTGGATCGCGTTCGTCGTCGTCGTGTCGGCGGGACC
>JBFJXC010000294.1:0-5566 GCA_041623325.1 Lentisphaeria bacterium
CAAATCGAGGCAGTCCTCCGCTCGGCTGATTCTGGCGCTGAAAAGAGCCCCGTACAAATCCTTGGTGGCGTGGGTGCCGTCGAGGGAATTGATGATGGTGAACCGGTAGAAGTCGACATAGGGCTTGGTTCCGGGGACCGTGTAGCGGACGCGCAGAATGTAGGTGCCCGTGGCCAGCTTCAGCGAATCGAAGGGCAGGCTGAGACGCCCCCCGGCTTTCGCTTTCAGGCTCTGTTCCCAGAGTGTGTTTTTGTAGAAGTTCATCAGGGTGAAGTCCGCCGTGCCGGCGGTGCCGGATTTACCGCTGACTGCGAACTCCGCATTGATCTGCTGCCCCAATTCCAGATTGTTGTCGGGATGACTGGTGAACAGCCGGCCCTCCAGCGGGGCGCTGACAAACTCGGTAGCCTGGTTGCCCGCTTCGTACTGGATCCCGTCCAGCCAGACCTTCCCGCCTCTATCGGCCGCCATCAAGATCAGCGCCAAGGGTGCGCCGTCAGAGACGAATGAATAGGAGTAGCGTTTCCAGTCGGGGGACAGGATCTCGGCTTTGAACTTACCGGTGTCGCCGCGGTCGAACTGGCCGCCGGTCTTGCTGCTGAAGGGGGCCAGTTTGACAGTGGCACCCGGCTTTTCGGCCTTGGCGTGGAAGCTGACGGTGTAGGTCTTGCCCTTCTGGCCGGGCAGAGAGAAGCTTCTGGGATTGGCGCTATAGCGCTGGGTGGGATTGATGACCATGGCATTTTTCCCGAAGAGCCCGTTTTCGGTGTCGATGCCATAGCGTGTCACCTCGGAGGGGGTGTAGGTCGCGCCGCCGCTCCACCAGCGCCAGTAGCGCAGCCCCTGCTCGAAACTGGGGTTGGGGAACAGGTTCCGGGTCGGCGGCAACGGCATGTGCAGGGCGTCCTGCGCCCAGAGGTCGTGACCTTCCACCGGAGGGGGAGCATCCGCCTTCTTCTCGGCAGTGGCGCCGAAGTCGATGATGATCTTGCCGCGGGGTTTGTTGTTGCCCATCTGAAAGCCGAGATTGACGCGGCGGTAGTGGAAGATTTCGGTGCAGGTGCCCTTCAGGCCGTCGTCGCTATGCAGCGTGAAGCGGTTCAGGGGTTTGTCCGGGTTGTAGACCAGGCCTTCGAGTTCACCGCTCCAAAGCGGCACTTTTTTGCCTTCGTTCTGTTTGAGCTTGTCCACGGCGTTCAGCTGCAGACGCTGACCGTTGATCTCGATGCCGGCCTTGCGGTAGGATGCGGGCAAGTCGAAATAGACGATGCAGCCACCCAGGGTGTTGCCGAGGTTTCGGTAGTGCTGAATCTGTTCTTCCGTGTAGCCCACGTCCCAGCTGAGTTCGACCCGGCTGTCGCCGAGTGATGTCAGCTGATAGGAGAATTCGGCCGGCTTGCCGTCCGGCAGCGCGTAGCGGTTGCTCCAGCGGATGGTGCCGGCCTTCCCATCCGTCTGGAGGGACACCGTCTCCGGCGTGTAATTCTGAACGAACTGGATCCATTTCCCTTCGGCATTGCGGTAGGAGCCCGCGAAAACCACGTTGAAAACCACCTCCTCGTTGACGAATATAGGCAGGGCACTGTCCCGCTGGGTGGTCATGTGCTTCCGGTCGAACTCGCGGACGGCGATGCGTTTGTTGCCCACCACCAGCGTGGCCGATTCAGCCGGTTGGTTGCCGTTGCGATTGTCCAGAAAGGTGGTGGAAACCAGTTCGGCGGCCTGCCGTTTGCCCTCGCTGAGTTCGAAGGGCGGCACAATGTCCGGCCCATTCAGGGCGGACAGGTTGCTCCCGGCAATCAGGCAGGCGCCCGCCAAGGCCGGGCGGGCATGGTTCAACAAGCGAAGTTTCATCGTCATGTCTCTTTTGGCGTTAAACGTTAAGCGTTAAACGTTAAGCGTTTGGCGTTAGGCGTTAAGCGCTTGGCGTTTTCCGTATTGTCTGTTTCGTCCGTTGTGTCCTTTGTCCCCGCAGCTCGACGGAGTCTCGCCCTCCAGGGCCCGATGCGTTCAGCGTTTGGCGGGTGTCGGAAAATCGTAATCGCGCTCGTAATCGCGCTCCTTATCGTACTCCCCGCTCGACTGCGGTTTCGGGATTAGGAGTCATGAGTAAGAGCAGGAGTAGAAATAGCCGACGCGGCTCGGCACCTACTCCGGCCGCCAGTCCTTGGTCCACATCTGCCCAAGTCGATGGGTCCGGATACTGCCATCCTTGTAGGCGAAGTTGCCGCTGCGCAGATGTACATAGTTGGCCCCACTCTTTGCGGTGCCTGGTTCCGAGTCGGTGCTGTAGGAGCCCTGAGTGTAGGCATAAAGGCACGATTTCGACGTATAGGCAGCATTGGCTTTCTGGGAGATCATGATGACCGAATCGTCGGTCACCTGGTTCAAGCGCTTGTGAATGCTGACACTGCAGCCTTTGTAAGACGCCATTCCGCCCCATTGCTTTTCGCTGAGAATGGGATCAGTGGAGTCATACGCTCCCGTGGTCGGAGTGAAATTGAAGGCAACCGGCCAACCTTTGTATTCGGGAAGAACTGGCGCTGGCGACCAAAGCGTCCCCAGCCATTGTCCCCTCTCGGACGGACAGGCAAAATACTTCCAGCCAGCAGGGTTGGAAAACAATGTCGAGTACTGCGTCTCCATTCCCAAGTAGGGCATGATTTTCACAAGCTGCTGCCCGCTGTTGCCTATGCCCGGCAAGTAGCCATCGTAGTCGTCCGTATACATCAGGAAACCCAGCGCGGTCTGCTTCATGTTATTGGCGCACATTGCACGCTTCGCCGTCTCCTTGGCCGTATTCAGCGCCGGCAGCAGCATGGCCGCCAGAATCGCAATGATCGCGATGACCACGAGCAGTTCGATCAGGGTAAAGGGGCGATGCCGTTTCATGTCGCGTTTGCCTTCTTGTTTTTTAACCGGAAAACCGGCGCTGGTTGCGGCTCGACGGAGTCTCGCCCAGCGGCTGGCGTCTGTTCTGTCCGTTGTCCGTTCGCGGACCGCGTCCAAAATCACTTGACCAGGGTCCATGTGTCGTTATCCCAGAGGGTGCCCACCTGGTGCTTTTGCACGCTGCCGTCCTTGTAGAGGAAATTGCTGCCGCGGTCATGGTAGAACGAGGCGCCGGAACTGCTGGGATAATGAGACGGTTCGGAAAAGTAGTCATACGAAGACCGGCCATTGGCGAACCGCCACGTGCCGCTCCCTCCGGCATAGCAGCCGGCAGTTGGTTGCTCGATCATGATGACCGAATCGTCGCTGACCCGGGTGAAGCGCTTCCCAAAGGTCGCCGGAGCGTTGATATGCGACTGCCAGCCGCCGTACTGGCCTTGGGCCGGAACATCGGTCGGGCCCCAGGCCGACAAGGTTGGCATGTAGGAGTAGGCGATCGGCAGGGCTTTGTAGCTGGCGGGTGGCGTTCCCCAAGTCTGAAAGGCCCCTCCCCACTGCCCTTTCTCGGAGGGGCAGGTGAAGTGCTTCATGCCATGGGCATTGCTGAATATGGTCGAATACTGCGTGGTCAGCCCGAGATACGGCATCAGTTTCACAAACATTCCACCGCCCCATTCAGTGTGCGGCAAATACAGATCGCTTTCGTCCATGTACATCGTGGCGGCCAGACCGACTTGCTTCATGTTGTTGGTGCACAGGATGCGGTGTCCCGCCCCTTTGGCCTTGTTCAGCGCCGGCAGCAGCATCGAGGCCAGAATGCCTATGATCGCAATAACCACGAGCAGTTCGATCAGCGTGAAGGGGCTAAACCGGGTTCTAGCGGCGGTGTTTCTCATCTCTCGACCTCCGTTTGCTTTTCCCTGAGCTAGCCCCCATAACGCCCAGAGAAAGATCTTCTGTCCAACATTAATTATATACAGGCTGAGGGGCGATTATCAAGAACTGCCTTATAATAATCTTACGCAAGCGGGTCCCGGCGGCATGGCGATGGACTGGTCGCTTTTAAGCTTGGACGGCGCACCTACTGGTTCAGCAATTCGGTCTTGATGTAGTTACCCAGAGCGTCCCCCAGCATCTGCTCAAGGCTAACGCCCTTCTCGGCAGCGATTTTCTCCAGCTGGCGTTTCTGCTGCAGGCTGACTTTGGGCACGAGATGCCGCATGTTGATCCGCACGGCATTGGGCATGGTCAGCCAGTGGGCCTCCGCCTTGGCGATCATCGCCTCGTCCAGTCCGAAGGTCTTCAGGATGCCCTTGGCCATCATCAGGTTGCCCTCCACATCCATGTGGACACCGTCGTAGGTCATACGATTCTTGCCCCGTTCGTAGCCGCCGGCTTGCTCGATGGCGGCTTTCATGTCGCCATTGAGATCGGCCAGGGGGCAGCCCTTCTCGGCGGCGAGTTCGCGCAGAAAGGCGTTGTAGGTGTCGAGCTTCTTGTTGTTGGGGTTATCCTTGTCCTCGCTGATCATGGTGGCGGTCAGGATCATGACCTTGATGCCCGCGGCCTGGGTCTGCTCGACGATCTGGCGGATGTTGGCCTTGTACGGTTCCAGCTCGATGCCCTTGCTGCCGTGCATAACGTCGTTCACGCCGCAGCTCAGGGTCATCCAAGTCGGATTCTTGTCCAGCACGTAGCGTTTCAAGCGGGCCAGCATCTGGTTGGACTTGTGGCCGCTGATGCCGGCGGGATAGGGCTTGACCTCGATGCCGTTGACCTTCAGGCCGCTGATCACCAGGCGCACGTAGCCCGACGGCTGGTCGGCCCCGAACTGGGTGATAGAATCGCCCATGAAGGCGATGGAGTCGCCGCTAGTGATGATGGGCGCGGCCTGGAGCAGACCGCCGCACAGGAGGGCCGAGAGGGTGACGAGTTTTGAGAGTTTACGCATTGTATTGTCCTTTTTGGATTTGTTCGGTTCGAGGGCGGCTCGACGGAGTCTCGCCCTCCAGCCGTCATTGGGTTTTATTGAGTTCGGTTTTGATGATGGTGTCCATGGCATGGTAGAGCAGGGACTGCAGGGAGCCGCCTTTTTCGGCGACGATCCTATCCAACTCCCTTCGTTCCTGGATGGTGATCATGGGTTGGAAGCGGCCGTGGACTTGCATTTGGACCGCCTGGGGCATGACCAGCCAGTGGGCTTCGGCCTTGTCGACCATCTCCTGGCTCAGGCCGACGCTCCGCAGCACACACTTGGCCACCAGCAGGTCCCCTTCGGTGTCCAAGTGCGATTGGCTCAACAGCAACGGCGGCTTGGCAGACCCGCCCGCTTGGGAAACGGCCGTTTTCATGGCCTGGTTCAGATCGACCAGAAGGCATTGCTTCTCCCCGGCGATCTGGTGCAGGAAAGCATTGTACGTGTCGATCTTTTGGTTGAGGGTATGGGCCGGGTCGAGTTCGACCATGGTGGCAGTCAGAATCATGACCTTGATGCCCGCCGCCTGGGTCTGCTCAATGATCTGGCGGATGTTGGCCTTGTACTGCTCCAGCTTCAGACCTCGCCCGTTCCAGCCGCAGGCGTCGACGGTGCCGCCGTTCAGAGCCAGCCAGGTCGGCTTTTTGGACAGCACATCCTTTTCCAGGCGCTTCAGCATGTGGCCGGAGTTCTCATGCC
>JBFJXC010000295.1:0-5558 GCA_041623325.1 Lentisphaeria bacterium
CGACGGCATCATAGTGAATGCCGGGGGCCACCGACACATGATAGAGATATTTCATCGTTCCGCTTCCTATGTGAAACAAAGGCCATCACCACGGAATCCGCCATCGGGACAAGGGCAAGCCTTTGCGTTGTTCGCAAGACGCATCTAACATAGCTCTAGAACGAGAAATATCCTGGCTTCGGGTCCCGCTCCCAAGGGCAGAGTAACCCCCGGGGGGACAACCCCCGCAACCGTCGAACACCCCTGCCAGCGCAAACTGGGCGATCCGAAGCCGGCTGAAGAGGAGACTGACCATGTTCCATCCACGACCCAAATCGCTTGTCCCCGTCCTGTTGACCATGATCCTGCTGAGCACGGGGGTAGGCTGCCAGACCGGGCACGAACCCCTGACCGGCCGGCGGCAGTTTTTCCTGACCTCGTCTCAAAAAGAGAGTCAACTGGGGCAGGAAGCCTGGAGCGAACTCCTTCAGGCCGAAACCCTCAGCACCAATTCGGAGCGGACAGCCGCCGTGGAGCGAGTCGGGCGCATCCTGGCCGAGGTCATCGCGCACCCTGGATTCGAGTGGGAGTTCCGGCTGTTTGCCTCGGAGAAGGCCAACGCCTTCGCCCTTCCCGGCGGCAAGGTCGGGGTCTACGAAGGCTTGTTCGAATACGTCTCCAACGATGCGGAGCTGGCCGCGGTCATTGGCCATGAAATCGGCCATGCCGTCGCCCGGCACGGCGGGGAGCGCCTGACCCAGGCCATGCTCCTGAACCTGGGGGCCCTCGGACTGGCGGTCAGCCTGGGGGACATGTCCTCCGAGGGGCGCCAGCGCTGGCTGGCCGCCTATGCGGGCCTGACCACCGTGGGGTTGATCCTGCCCTACAGCCGCAAACACGAATACGCCGCCGACCGGCTGGGCATGTTCTACATGGCCAAGGCCGGCTACGACCCGGCCGCCGCCGTGCATTTCTGGGAGACGTTCGAACAGAGCGCCAAGACCCCCTCGGCTCTGGAATTTCTCTCAACCCATCCGGTCAAGGCCAATCGCCTCAAACGCCTCAGGCAATACGAAGCCGAGGCCGCCATCGAATACAACCTGGCCGCCCGGAAACACGGTTTCGGCATACCCTATACAAACAAGGACAACGAATGACCCAAGAGCTCCCCCCCAGCAACCCGCCAGACGCCGCGGACAGCCAACGGCCTGGTCTACTGCAGACCCTGAAATCAACCTACGCCTTCTTGCGGGACGATCTCTGGGATCTGGATCTGGCCACCCTGCCCCGCCTCAAGAAAATCCCCTTCTCCATCGTGCGGATTGTCGTGATCGTCATTCGCGGCCTGATTGCCGACCACTGCGCCCTGCACGCCTCGGCGCTGAGCTACACCACGCTGATCTCCATGGTGCCCGTGCTAGCCCTGATGTTCTCCGTATCCAAAGGCTTCGGCGTGCACGAAAGGCTCATGGCCACCCTAGCGGCCCAGATCACCCTGCTGCCTGAAAAGGCCGCCGAGATCATCCATAAAGTTTTCGAGGCGGTTGAGCGCACCAACTTCGGGGCCCTGGGGATCATCGGACTGTTGCTGATCTTCTGGACTTCGGTCAAGGTGCTGGGCAAGGTGGAAAACACCTTCAACTCCATCTGGGGAGTCCACCAGCCCCGGACCCTCATCCGCAAATTCACCGACTACATCAGCGTTTTAGTGGTCGTGCCCATTCTCATGCTGGCCGCCACCAGTGCCAACACCGCCCTCAAGGCGGACTCGTTCGTCGCCCTGCTCCAGAACCGGCTCGGGCCGCTATACTGGATCTACGAGCGCCTCATCGGCCTGACCGGGCTGTTCAGTCTTTTCATCGCCTTCTCTTTTCTCTACATTTTCATACCCAACACCCGGGTCAAGACACTCTCCGCCCTGGCTGGCGGCGTCTGCGGAGGCGGCCTGTGGTTCCTGACTCAGAAGTTCTACATCTGGGCACAGGTCTTCGTGACCAGCAAAAGCGCCATCTACGGGACCTTCGCGGCCGTGCCGTTCTTCCTGGCCTGGCTCTATGCCAGCTGGCTGATCGTGCTCTTCGGGGCGGAGATCAGTTTTGCCATCCAGAACCACCGGACCTACTGGCAGGAAGGAACCGCCGCCAACGCCACCTTGGCAACCCGGCAGCTACTGGGGCTGCTGGTGGTCTACAAAGCTGGCGAAGCCTTCATGAAGGGCGGCCCCTCGTGGTGCGCCCTGGAATACGCCCGCCAGAACGAAATCCCCATCCGCCTGATGACCTCGGTCATCCGCACCCTGACTTGCGGCGATGTGCTGCTGCCTGTCGAGCAGGAGCCCAGCCACTTCGTGCCAGCCCGCGATTTGGGCCTGATCACCCCCAGCCACGTCCTGCAGGCCTTTCGCGGCTCGGAAAGCTCCCTGGCCGCTATCCTGGCCCGCCGCCACTCCGGCCCACTTTACCAGTTCGTCTCCGACACCTTCTCCAACTACCAGCGGCAACTGCAGACAACCTCTTTCCGGGACCTGCTCCAGCCTCAGCAAGACTGACTCCATCGCCTTGACAGGGGCGGACGACCCCGGCCAGCCCCAATACTGCCGGCTCATTCCCCGACCCGCCCCTGCTACTTCTGCGCATCTCTCAGCTTTTGAATTCGCGGCGGTAGGTGGCCGGGGGGAGCATGGTGTGTTTCTTGAAGAGCCGGGAGAAGTGGGGCACATCGTAGAAGCCGGTTTGCTCGGCAATCTCGCTGACCGTCATTTCCGAGGCGCACAGCATCTGGGCAGCGGCGTTCAGGCGGCTTTGCATCAGATAGGCACCGGGCGCGCAGCCCAGAAAGCGCTGGAAAAGCCGCCGGAAATGGGTATAGGAAACATTCAGGCGGGCCGCCTCCTTGTGAAAGTCCCAGGTGGCGGCAGGGGACTGGTCGATTCGTTTGGCCAGACGGCTGAGCCGTTCCTGAAGTTCACCGGCGCCGTGCGCCCGCTGCTGCTTCTCCTCCTTGATCTGCAACAACAAGCCTTCCAACAGATAAACCGCGCGCTCGTCCTGCTGCCGTCGAGTTTCGATACAGCGGTGCAGCGTCCACATGTCGGTGAAGAAGCGATTGAAATGCCTGATGGGGACCAGCGGCTCCCGGCTTTCCGGAACCAGCAAGCCCCCCGCCAGATACTGTTCCACCCGGGGACCATTGAAACAAACAAACATGTGGTAGCGAGACTTGCCCTCCTCCGGACCGTAGCGGAATCGCTGGCCGGGATAGGTGACGAAAGCGCAGGAGCCGTTCATGGTTTGGAGCGGGTGGCCGCCGACCGAGCAGTAAACCCCTCCAGCATGATTGTACTGAATCCCGTAGTACCCCGAAAACGCATTGTCATAATGACTGGTGTAGTTGCTGGTGCAGCCCCAGCTGATGAAATGGATCCCCGAAAAAAACGTCACGGCGGCCTCCTGCGATGATCAGATTGTACAAGAGTATGGTCAATGCATACATTTGCAACCCCCAGCCCCCAGAATATCTTTCATACAAGTTTCGGTTCGAAAGCAACCCAACAAGGACAGCTGGAAATGAAATTTGGCATTGCCGACTTCGGCATGAACGTCTGGGACGGCGGACTCTACGACATCGAGACCCGGCTAGAGGAACTCAAAGCCATAGGCTACGACGGCACCGAACGGCTCGAAGCCGTGAGCGAGGCCGACGCCCTGCACAAGGCGGCGCGCTATCGCAAGCTGGGCATGGACTTCAGCACTTGCCGGGGCCCGAGCGTTCAGGTCGGCATCGAGTGGACCGCCGCCCTGGGCAAGGAGTATGTCTGGGTCACACCCGGCGAAAACACCCGGACCATCGATTTCGACCTGTTCTGCCGCCGCACCAACCGCCTGGTCGACATCTGCGCCAAGTGGGGCCTGAAGGCCGGCATCCACAACCATCTCTGGCAGCGGGTCGAAAACCAGCAGGAACTGGAGGATTTCCTGGGCAAATGCCCGGGAGCGGGGATCGTCTTCGACACCGGCCATTTGTCCGCCGCCGGCGGCGACCCGGTCGAGATCGTCAAGAAGTATGCCGACCGGATCCTGGTGATGCATCTGAAGGATGTGGTGCTCAAGGACACTGGCGAATGGGAGCGCTTCTGCGAACTTGGCGGCGGCAACAATGGCCTGGACAACCGCCTGGTGATGGAGGCGTTGGTGGCCCGCGGCTACGACGGCTGGGTGCACATCGAGCACGACACCCATCTGAACGACCCGCTGGTCGACCTGGCCAATAGCTACAAGTATCTGATCGACGCTGGATTCAGCAACAAATAAAGGAAATCCAATCATGGCAGACAAAATCAAAGTAGGCATTCTGGGCATCGGGCGCGCTGGCTGGGGCATGCATTGCGGCGAACTGGGCAAGTACCCGGAGCTGTACGAGATCACCGCCGCCTGCGACATTTTGCCGGACCGCGCCGACAAGATGAAGGAGAAGTACGGCTGCAGCAGCTACTCCGACCTCAACGAGTTCCTGTCCGACCCCAACGTCGAACTGGTGGTGGTCGCCACCCTCTCCCCCGACCACACGGCCCACGCCCTGATGGCCCTTGAAGCCGGAAAATATGTCTTTGTCGAAAAGCCCATCGCCCTGACCTACGACGACGCCCTCAAGCTGGTGGCCGCCGACCAGAAGCACCCGGGCAAGCTTTACTGCCGGCACAACCGCCGCTTCGAACCGGCCTTCCAGCATATCCGCGAGATCATCGCCAGCGGTATCCTCGGCGAGGTCTACGAGATCAAACTGCGCCGTCACGGCTACCAGCGCCGGGCGGACTGGCAGACGATCATCGAGTGCGGCGGCGGGCAACTCAACAACTGGGGGCCGCACCTGATGGATCACGCCCTGCAGTTTCTGGAGTCCCCAGTTAAGGACCTCTGGAGCAACCTCAAGAAGGTGGCCGCCGTCGGCGATGCCGAGGATCATTTGAAGGTCATCCTGACCGGCGAGAACGGCCGCTACGTGGATTTCGAAATCAGCGGCGGCGTGGCGCTTGGCGACCCGGTCTACGCGGTCTACGGCACCAAGGGCTCGCTGATCTGCGAGAACGAACAGGACATCAAGCTCAAGTACATCGAGCCGGAGGCCCAGCTGGCCGAAATCAGCGCCAGCAAGGAGTCGCCCGACATCTTCGCCTCCTTCGGCAACGACGAGAAACTGCCCTGGCGCCGCAAGACCATCATGGTCGAGCCGGCCACCGGCTGCGAAACCCACCACATCTACCGGCACCTGTACGAGGCGATCCGCGGCGGCGTTCCCTTCCCGGTCAAGCTGTCCGAGGCCGTGGAAGTGGTGCGCATGACCGAGCTGGTCAAAAAGGGAACCGAATTCGAAATAAAATAATGCTGGAGAATTGCCGCACTGAACGCCGGACCGGTCCGACATATCCGACCGGTCCGGCGAACGGCGGTGCAGTCCGCCACCTCAGCTTTCCCAGACATCCCCCTTAATCCACCCCTTGATCGCTCCCCCTTGATCCACCCCTTGATCCACCCCCTTGATCCACCCCCTTGATCGCTCCCCCTTGATCCACCCCTTGATCC
>JBFJXC010000296.1:0-5524 GCA_041623325.1 Lentisphaeria bacterium
CACGATCTCCTTGCCGATGGTCTTTTCCTCGTTGAGGGTGGGAATGCACAAGGAAATTTTCAGCCCCTGGCGCTGCTTTTCCTCAATCAGCTTGTTCAAATCCCAGAACTCGGAATGATGAAACGTGTTGTTCTTAAGCCAGTTGTCAATATTCATCGCACAATCCCTCATCGATGGCCAGCAGGATGCCGATCAGCTGGGCCAACCCGGTAAAAATCGGCTCGATGGCAATACTCTCCAACAGGTCGTTCACCCGCTCCCCTTTGGTCAGGCCGATGGTGATGGCGGGGATCCGCTGATCCAGGAAAGCCGCCAGTTCGGAGGTGCTGGGCCGGGAACGCGGTTCAAGCTTCAAGGCGGTGAGTACCCCCCGGGCATGGCGGGCCAACGGATGTCCAAAGGCGATGCCGCCGACCTGGCGACTGGCAAAAATGTCCACGGTCACATCCGCATCCGAACGGGAAGAGACCTCGGCGGCAATGTCCTGGATCTGCTGGGCGATCTGCTCGACCACCTCTCCGTCCTCGCTGCGGATCTCAAAGCCCAGGGTGGCCTTCATGGCCACCGTGTTGAACGACTTACCTCCCTCGATCGAGCCCATGAAGATGTTGGTGCGGGGCCGGCGCGGCACGGGGATCTCGATCATGCGGTTGATCACCTCGTTCAGAGTGACAATCGCGCTGGTCACGCCGAAACGGGTCCAATCATACTCGTCCGAAACCGAACAGTTGATCTCGCCGCGCTTCATGCCCAGCGAATCCAGACTGAGCCGCCCCAGCTGCACCCCTTCCACACAAACGCCGTAATGAATCGGCATCTTGTTGTTGGCCAGAAAAAAACGCAGGCCTTCCAAATTGCCGCGTCCGAGACTGCGCACCCCTCCCATCAGAATCAGATTGGACTTCAGCCGAATCCCCAAGGCATCCAGCAAATCCGGCAGCGAGGCCAAGGCGGCCAGGCCCAGGCTGTTGTCCGCCACTCCGGGTCCCAGAACCTGAGTTTCCTGAATCGTGATGGTGTGATCGACCTTCCCGGAGAAAATGGTGTCGGCGTGCCCCACAAGTAAAATATTGCGTTTTCCAACCTGGCCAGGGAGCACTCCGATGCCGTTGCCGGCCTGGTCGGCGGAACTTTCCAAGCCGCATTCGCTGAACCGTTGGCGCAGAAAGCGGACCCTGGCCTCCTCCCCAAAAGTCGGAGAGGGGATCTCCCCGATCATCGCCAGATTGGCCAAGACCACCTCACGCAAGGTCTTGAGTTTGGTTACATGCCGGGGAAGCTGGGCCAGAATGGCATCGAACGTCGGTATAGGCTGCATTGCATCTCCTCTCATCTTCTCCCACTCGCCACGACTGTCGCCAACCCCTCTAGCTGCGCAGTCGTCTCATCCCTTGCAAACTCCCCTTACTATACCCCGATTTAACAACTTGGCAGGCCCTGTTCCAAGCCGCACCCGGCCATAAGTATCTCGGCAACCTTTGATTCAACCCGGCAAACACCTATACTAATCCTCGCACAGGGCTGGCGGATGCCAAGGCACCGCGGCATCAAGGTGCAACAGGCAACCTCGGGAGCTAGAGCGACTCATGCCCGAACACATTGGCTTCATCTCCACCCGCTTCGCCGGCACGGACGGGGTCTCGTTGGAAAGCGCCAAATGGGCTCTGGTCCTCGGCGAATATCGCCATAAAGCCTTCTGGTATGCCGGACGGCTCGACCGGGACCCGGAGTGCAGCATGTGCGTGCCCGAGGCCTTCTTCGATCATCCCGAGAACAGCTGGATCAACCAGCAGATTTGGTACCGCACCACCCGATCCCCCTTGGTCAGCCAGCGCATCCGGGCCCTGGCCGATTACCTCAAGCTGACTCTCTACGAATTCGTCAACCGCTTCGACATCACCATGCTGATCATCGAGAACGCGCTCTGTATTCCCATGCACGTTCCCCTTGGCGCCGCCTTGACTGAGTTCCTGGCCGAGACCCGAATCCCGGCCATCGCCCACCACCACGACTTCTACTGGGAGCGGATCCGCTTCAGCGTCTCCTCTGTGGTGGACTACCTGGACATGGCCTTCCCGCCGCGCGACCCGGAAGTCCAGCACGTGGTGATCAACCAGGCGGCCCAGGAGGAGCTTTGCTGGCGCAAAGGGGTGCCGTCCCTACTGATTCCCAACGTGCTGGACTTCGAAAGTCCGCCACCGCCGGTGGACACGTACGCTTCCGACGTGCGCCACGAACTTGGTCTGGGGCCGGAGGACATTGTCATCCTGCAGCCCACCCGGGTGGTCCCCCGCAAGGGCATCGAACACGCCATCAAACTGGTGCAAATGCTTGGCGACCCCAAGTACAAACTGGTGGTCACCCACGAAGCCGGGGACGAAGGCTCCGAGTACATCGGCATGCTTCAGGAACTAGCCGCCGACGCCCGCATCGACCTGCGCTTCATTTCCACCCGCATCGGCGAATACCGCCAGCTCAACCACGAAGGCCGCAAGATCTACACTCTGTGGGATATCTATCCCCACGCCGACCTGGTCTCCTACCCCAGCCTCTACGAAGGCTTCGGCAACGCCTTCCTGGAGGCCATCTACTTCAAGCTGCCCGTGCTCACCAACCGCTATTCGATCTTCACCCGCGATATCGAACCCAAGGGCTTTCAGCTGCCCATCATGGACGGCTTTCTGACCCGCCAGGTCGTCGACGAAGTTCGGCGCCTTCTGGAGGACGGCGAGTACCGCGCCAGCACCGTCGAGCACAACTATCGCATCGCCGCCCGCTTCTACAGCTATTCGGTCCTGCGCCGAGACCTGCGCACCCTCATCACCAACTTCACCGGACTATCGGAGCCCTACTGACATGAAGTACTACCGCAGCCCGATCATGACCGGCCTCCGCCAACGCTTCCGGCTACTCTACGGGGAAAGCCAGGCGGACCTCTGCCTTGAACGCCTGGCCATGCTGATCGGGCGCTACGGCGTGGGCACCACCCCCGCCCCCACCGACTCCGGCTGGAACCAGGAAGACGTCCTGCTCATCACCTACGGCGACATGGTCAAGCGCGACCGGGAGCCCCCCCTGGCCACCCTGCACTCCTTCTTGAAAACGCACCTGAAGCCGGGAACCCTCAACACCGTGCACATTCTGCCATTTTTCCCCTACTCATCCGACGATGGGTTCTCGATTATCGACTACCGCGCGGTCAATCCGGACCTGGGGTCCTGGCAGGAAATCGAGGCCATCGCCGGCGACTACAAGCTGATGGCCGACCTGGTGCTCAACCACGCCTCCCGCCAATCCAGTTGGTTCCGGGACTACGTGAGCGGCATCAGCCCTGGCTGCGGCTACTTCGTGGAGGCCGATCCCCAGGCGGACCTGTCCCAAGTTGTGCGCCCCCGAAACTTGCCCCTGCTGACCCCGACCCACACCCGCTTCGGCCTGCGCCACCTGTGGACCACCTTCAGCGAAGACCAGATCGACCTCAACTTCGCCAACCCGGATGTCCTCTTCGAGTTTCTTGACTTGCTGCTGCTGTACATCAGCCACGGGGCCACGGTGGTCCGGCTGGATGCCATCGCCTACCTGTGGAAAACGGTCGGCACGACCTGCATCCACCTGCCGGAAACTCACCAAGTAGTCAAACTAATGCGGGACCTGCTGGACTTGACAGCCCCGCACGTGTTTCTGATGACCGAAACCAATGTGCCCCACCGCGAGAACGTCAGCTACTTCGGCAACGGCGACGAGGCCCACATCGTCTATCAATTCAGCCTGCCCCCCCTGTTGCTGCACACCCTGATGACCGGCAACGCCACCTACCTGAGCAAATGGGCCAGCGCCCTGGAGGCGCCGCCGGCGGGCTGCACCTTCCTGAACTTCACCGCTTCGCACGACGGCGTGGGCGTGCGCCCGCTGGAAGGCCTCATACCACAGGAGGAAATCGAGCGCGTGCTGACCGGAGTCGAACGGCGGGGCGGCCACATCTCCACCAAGGCCAACGCCGACGGCACCCAGAGTCCCTACGAACTGAACATCACCTACTTCGACGCCCTCTCCGACCCGGACTCCGCCGACCCGGCCGGCCACATCGCCCGCTTTCTCTGCTCCCAGACCATCGCCATGGAACTGCAAGGCATTCCCGCCGTCTATTTCCATAGCCTGGTTGCCACCTGCAACGACCCGCAGGGCGTACAGGAGCAAGGCCACTACCGTGCCATCAACCGCAGAAAGTGGGACGCTGCCGATCTGGAAAACCGCTTGAACGACCCCCATTCACACCATGCCAAAGTCTTCGGGGAATACACCCGCCTGCTGCAGCTGCGCACCCGGCAACCCGCCTTCCACCCGGATGCGGCCCAACGGATCCTCCACTTGGGGCCCAGCTTCTTCGCCCTGGTGCGAACCGCCGCCGCGGATAGCCAGGCCATCGTGGCCATCAGCAACGTCACCGGGGCCCATGTAGATCTGCCCCGGCTAAGCGAAATACCTGAGCTGGCCCGGGCCGACGCCTGGCACGATCTAATTACCGACACGCAATGCCAAACCAGCGCCACGCTAACCCTGAGCCCCTACCAGACCCTCTGGTTGAGCATATGACCCCCCAAAATAGCCGACTGATAACCCATGGCCTGTGGGCTGCCTTTGCCGCCTGGGCCCTGACACTGGCCTTCGCCGGCATTGTCGACACCGACATCTGGTTCCACCTGGCCGGAGGCCGCCACACCGTCCAACACCTGCGCCCCCCGGTCACCGATCCCTTTTCCTACCCATCCGCCGACAATTCCTATATCTGCCTGCACTGGCTCTTTCAGCTCCTCATGTATGGCAGCTACCAACTGGCCGGGGACGCCGGACTGATTGGGCTGAAGGCCATCCTGATCCTCGGACTGCTGGCCTCCTGCATTGCTGCCATGGGCCTGAAGCTCCGCGACGGAAGCCTGGTCCTGCTCTTTTTGACTACCCTGGCCTGCTCGGCCAATCTGACCCTGCGGCCGATCCTCCTGTCCCTCATCTACCTATGCCTAATGCTAGCCATCTGGCGGCGAGGCAAAGGCTTCTGGCTGCTGCCCCTCATCCAGCTCTTCTGGGTCAACACCCAGGGGCTGTTTATCCTGGGCCTGTTTACCTGCGGCCTGTGGTGGTTGGAGGCACCCCGCCAACGCTGGAAGATCCTGGCCGTCACTGGCCTCGTCTGTTTCATCAACCCCTACGGCTGGCATGGAGTCCTTTTTCCATTTGTGCTCTTCACCCACATTTCCGGCAACAATGTCTACTCCCTCAACATCCAGGAATTCACCTCCATAACACGCGGCGGCTTCTACCTGAAGACCCCGGCCGGCTGGGCCTGCCTAGCCCTGATCGCGGCCACCATCGCCACGGCCGCAGCCGCCTGGAAACACGGGGAACGCCATAAACTCGTGGCGCCTTTGCTGCTATTTGCCGGCTTTTTCTTCCTGTACACCCGGGCGATGAGAAACATCCCCCTCTTCGCGGTCTCCGCCGCCTGGGTGGCGTGCGGCCGTTGGCC
>JBFJXC010000297.1:0-5511 GCA_041623325.1 Lentisphaeria bacterium
CTGGGAATCTATGTTCTGTCAACCTGGTAGGGGGTTGTTCCCAGCCAGTTAAGGACTCAATTTCCAACGCCACTGGCTGCGCAGGCCGGTGTCCTCGAATTGCAGGTTGAGCTTCAGATACTCCAGGTCCTGAAAAAGCCCGAACTGGCGCTGGCCCGGTTGGTAGGCTGGTTGGCGCTGGGAGCTGGCCATGCCGAATACCGAGCTTTGCAGGTGCCCGTTATGGGAGGTCCAGGTGCCTGTGCCGGGATGCACCGGTACAAAACCGAACAGGTTCCGGTGCCTGTCCAGCAGGGCCTCGACCGTTTCGACTCCCGAAGCCGCCAGCGGATACAGGTAGCCGAGGCCGTGCATGGCGGCATCCCGCTGTTGATCCATCGCCGTGGTGAACAGGGCCGGAAGCTGCTCGTGCACCGCCCCAGGCCGCAAGGTCATGGCCGCGGCGTTGAGGGAGGCCGACGCGACGGACGCAATCCGGGCGTTCTGCGACCACGGCACGTTTGAAATGACCAGGAAATCGCCCTGCACGGACAGTCCGAAGCGCAGTTTGACCATGCCCAAGAAGTTGACGGTGTAGATCCACTGGTCGCGGCCGTCGATCTGGCAGAAATCCGCGCCCATTTCCCTGCCCGCTCGGGAAGGGGCTGGGCGGATGGCCGCCTGCCGAAGGGCATTGGTTATTTGCTCGGCCTCCCGCAATTCCACCAGCAGTGAACACGGCCGAGTCAGGCAGGTCAACAGAAAGCTGATGCTCAGCATTTCTCCGCCCCTGCCCAGGCGTTCAAGATTGCCTCCCATCATCCCCAGCACATCGCCGCTGCCCAGGGCGATCAGGGGATTGGAATCCTGGATGGCCAGGTGCACTCCGGGGCCGAGCTGGTCGAAGCCTGTGGGGGTCACTCCCGTATAGCGGCTGAGCATGCGGGACAAGTCGCGCACGGTTTGGGTCCAGGTTTTCTCGCTGAGGTTCAGGGACAGCGTCATCACCGGGGCGGGCTCCAGTTGCGGGATGCGCAACGGGGGGGCTTGATTCTGGTCTGTGACCAGACTTTCGCGCAAGCTGTTGTACATCGAATTGTCCAGCAGGGGAAGGATGAAGACCTCCAGCTCCAGGCCGGCGTCCGGGGTGTCATCCAGGCGGATGGCGATCGGGTCGAAGAAGCGGCGCCAATAGCGGTTGTAATTCTGCAGGTACTGGCCGTAGGCCGTCGCCTCGGCCGAGGTGGCGGTCATGACCGGGTTGGCCGACAGGGGCGCGGGGTTCAGAAGGGTGCCGTAGGCGGTGGACTCGGCAACCAGATCGGCCCGCAGGCGATAGTTATCGGGCTGAATCGTCTTGGGAAGGTAGCCAAGCTGTTGCAGCTCGGTGAGGGTCGCCACGCCCGCGTGACCGTCCAGGCGATACAGAAGCGCCCCGGCGGTGATCAGCTCCAGCTCCGCCAAGGCCTCGACCCGTCTCAGCTGCCCGATCTTGACCTCTGGTCCGACCAGGCGCCGGATGAACGGATCGGAGAAATACGTATACAGCCGGGTCGACGCTGTGAGAGGCAACTGAGTGAGCATGTATCGGAATTCGGCACTCCTGCCCAGGCTGGCGTCCGGATTGTTGCCCGTGGCTATTACACGGTTCAGCTCCTGACGGTTGGTGCTAATGACTAACAGGTCGCCGCTCATGGCCCAGTAGGCGAGGCGGCCGTCCGCGCCGCGCCGTGCCGTCGGTTCCGAGCCCAGGCCGCCAACCCCGATCATCTTCAGTAACGGTGCCGCCAAGCCGAGGCTTGGAATGCGGGCCAGGACCGTCACGTCCGTGCCGTCGATCAGGAATAGTTCCGGCAGCACCACGCCCAGCTCGCGGATGGCGCCGGAGTGGAGCATCAGCTTGAGCCATTGCCTGTTCATGCCCAGCCGGGCCAGATATCGCTCGACCAGTCCCCGGCTTATGCTGCTGCCGGTCCCGACGGCTCCGGCCTGAAACAGGAACTCGGCGCCCTGGTCCAGAAGGGGAAAGAAAGCCTCAGGTTTGGCGGCGTATACAAAGAAGCGGTCGGCCGGCACGTAGTCCGCCAGGGGCAGGAGTCCTCCGGGGGCATCGCCCAGCATCTCGGCAAACGGGTGGGACTCGACCTCGACTGCCTTGACGCTTTCGATGGGTACCGGCTGTCCACCCGGCTGGTTCTGCTGCTTCTCCAGCAGATCCATCTGCAGGGTTTCACGGATGGCCGTCCGCCCGCCGAACATGTTGAAGGCGTTGGTGGTGCGGGCGCGGTCCGGCCGGCGTCCACCTAGTTTTCCCGGGGAGGCGTCGTACAGGCGGTCCGCCGCCGCCAGCCATGCCTTCAGCACCGGGGCGGGAGTGGAGTGGGCAAGATGCCGCCACTGTTCGGCCCGCGCCTGCGCCCAGTCGCGTACGATCTCGGGCGATCCCTCCTCAATCGGTTCCGGCGACCAGCGGCAGCGGAGCTTTTCGCCAGTATCCTGGTTGGCGATGCTGAAACGGACGTCGTCATCCCTGCCGTCGACTTGCAGGGCGTAGATCTGATAGCGGGCCAGTGCGGTTGCGGGGGGCAGCCGACGCTGGTCGTCGGGAACCGGAGCGACGGCCATGCCGTGCTGTTCCATCAGGGCCGGATCGATGGGCAGGCGCTCTGTGCGTCCGTTGGTCCGGAGAACCCAGTGCTTGCCGTCATCTAGATAGGGATGCAGTTCAATGGCCATCACCTCGGCGTTGGTGACCTGGCGATAGGGCTTGTCATCGGCCTTAAACGTCAGTACGGCCTGGGGTATGAGGGCGAAATAGGGGCCGGTCAGTTGGAACGGCTCTTTCCACGGGGTTGTCTTCAGGAGCTGGTCGATTCTGTTTCGGGAGTCTTCGGGCAGATCCTCGAACGAGACGGAGGTCTGATCCTTGTGCTTTTCGGCGAACGTCCGGAATTCGTGGTAAAGCAAGTGCAACGGGCGGTTGCCCTCTTGCAGCCTTGCCTGCCGGTCGATTTCCTGCAGTCGTTTCCCCCGCCGGCGCTGAAGAACCGCCGGCGGTGTGACCAGCTGCAGCTGGCCGAGCCGGCCATTGCTGACACTGGCCGGCTCAAGCACCCAAAGCCCTTGGGCGGGAACCTCGAGCTGGCCGGTCAGTACGGTTATTCCGAGCCGGGAGTCCACCCCCCGGCGTGTCTGAAGCACCTCCGGTACGGTCTGGGCCTGCGCATTCAGCGCCATGGCAAGAGCCGCGCCGACAAAGGATGTGACGTTCATGAGTCCTCCCGTCAATAAAAAGCCCGCGGGGCCAGTCCAGAGGCGGCCCCGCGGGGAGGGGTCAAGGCTGAAAACGGCCTATTCGGCCTCGTGGTCCCGGGCGGCCTGGGCCTGGATCTGCTTGGCCAGGTTGGCCGGAACCGGCTCGTAGCGTTCGAAGCTCATTTCAAACGAGCCCCGTCCCTGAGTGATCGAGCGCAGCTGGGTCGAATAGGTGAAAGTCTCGCTCATGGGGACCTCGGCCACGACCACCTGCAGCCCTTCCTCCCGGTCCATGCCCAGAATGCGCCCTCGCCGGGTGTTCAGGTCGCCGCTGATGTCGCCCATGTACTCCTCCGGAAACATGACTTTCAGCTTCATGATCGGCTCCAGAAGGCTGGGATTGGCGCTCTGCATGGCCTCCCGGAGGGCGCCGCGCGCGGCGATCTTGAAAGCCATTTCCGAGGAGTCCACCGGATGGTACTTGCCGTCGAACACCACCGCCTTCAGGTTCATGACCTGGCAGCCGGCCAGCGGCCCTTTGGGTAGATTCTCCACAATCCCCTTTTCCACCGCCGGAATGTAGTTCTTGGGGATGTTGCCGCCGACCACTTCGCAGGAAAACTCGAAGGGCTTGTCCGGCAGGGGCTCCACCCGGAGGTGGACTTCGGCGAACTGGCCGTGGCCGCCGGTCTGCTTCTTGTGGCGGTAGACGGCCTTGCCGATGCCGTTGATGGTCTCGCGGTACGGGACCTTGGGAGTCTCCAGACGGACCTTCACCTTGTAGCTGGCCTCCAGGCGCCGGATCACGTTGTTCAGGTGCTGGTCGCCCATGCCCGACAGCAGCATCTCGTGGGTCTCGGTATCGCGCTTGAGGTGCAGCGTCGGATCCTCGTCCACCAACTTGGTCAGACCGGCCCCGATCTTCTCCTCGTCCCCCTTGGTCTCGGCATAGACGGCATACGACATGGTCGGGTTCAGGAATTCCAGGGCCGGCAGGGTCGCCGCCGTTGCCTGGGTGGCCAGGGTGTCGCAGATATGGGTGTGTTTGAGCTTGGCGATGGCAATGATCTCGCCGGGACCGGCCTCCGCGCCGCTTTCCTGCTCTTTGCCATTGACCCGCAGCAGGGCGCCGAAGCGTTCCTTGCAGTTGCGGTTGATGTTGTGCACCTCGCTGTCGGCCAGGAACTTGCCCGCGTAGACCCTCAGGTAGGTCAGCTGGCCGATGAAGGGGTCGCTGACCGACTTGAAGACCATGGCCAGGCCGCCGCCGTCGGCATCGCGCACCAGGTCGCGGCCGTCGGAGAGGGTGATCTGGTGGCCGCGGAGGGGGTCGGGGAAAAGATTGATGATGCCGGCCATCAGGCGTTCGACCCCGATGTCGGCGGCGGCGCTGCCGGCGAACACGGGAACGATCGCCCCTTCCAAGACCGCCTCGTGGAGCCCGGTGGAGATCTCTTTCTCGCTGAGCTTTTCACCTTCCAGATAGCGCTCCATCAGCGCCTCGTCGGTTTCGGCCACGGTGTCCATCAGGGCTTCCCGGTACTTGGCGTAGGTCTCCTGAAGATCGCCGGGAACGTCTTCGTCGGTGCCCAGAACCCGGACCACACGGGTGACCTTGCCTCCCTCGACCACCGGCAGGGTCAGGGGGATCAGCGCGGTCTTGCCGTACGCTTCCTGCAGTTCCCCAAGCACCTTGGCGTAGTTGGCGTGCTCCTTGTCCAGGCCGTTGATGAAAAAGGCCCGGGGAACCCCGTTCTTCTGGGCCTGCTGCCAGGCGCGCATGGTGCCCGTTTCGATGCCGTTGCTCGCATCGACCACGATCATGACAATGTCGGTCACCTGGATGGCGGCGGAGGCTTCGCCGCGGAAGTCCGCCAGCCCCGGGGTGTCGATGAAGAAAAAGTGATGGTCTTTCCAGGGAGTGTGCAGAGCGGAGGAGTAGATGCTGCTCTTGCGGTCCTGCTCTTCCGAACGGTAGTCGGAGAAGCTGGTGCCTTGGTCCACGCGGCCAAGCCGGGAGACCGCCCCCCCCTTGTATAGCATTAAGTCGGCTAGAGTCGTCTTTCCCGCCCCCGCATGGCCTGCCAACACGAAATTCCGGATCTTCTCGGCCGCGACGTTCTTCATGCTTCCTCCATTCAGTTTCTCATGCTCCAACTCATGCCCCCCCGAAACTGAAAGCCTACAGTAGCCGCGTGGGTTTAAAAAGCAACAACCTCAGTCAGGAGACCCCGGATGCCGCCTAGTCCCTGGAGCGGCGCTTTTCCCAAAGCGCCC
>JBFJXC010000298.1:0-5510 GCA_041623325.1 Lentisphaeria bacterium
CCCGCCGGCACCAGGGTCAGCTCGATATGTTCCCCCAGCATGGTTCCCATGGTCGCGGCCAGCTCCTGAACGACCTCGTTGCAGTTGACCACCTGAACCTGCAGAATCTCTCGACGACTGAAAGCTAGCAGCTGCTCGGTCAGGGCTGTCGAACGCTGCACCGCATTCCGGATTTCCCGAAGGGGCCGGAACAAAGCACTGCCTTCGGCCGTCTTGCGCAGAACCAGTTCGTTGTATCCGCCGATCACAGTGAGCTGATTGCGAAAATCATGGGCCACCCCGCTGGCCAAACGCCCCAAGGCCTCCATCTTTTGCGCCTGCAGAAAGCGCTCCTCCAGCTTGGCCTTTTCCTGCTCGATGGTGATCTTATGAAACGCCAGACCGATATCCCCGGCCAGCTCTTTGAGCAAGGGAAGTTCGTCCTGCTCCGCAAAAAGGCTTTCGTCCGTGTAGACCACCATGGCCCCGTAGACATGCTCGCCATGCCCCAGGCGAACGACCATGGCCAGCGGCGCCGAATCCTTCCAGGACAGGGGGCACGACGAGCAGAGCTTTTCGTGGAGCTGCACCACGCTTACTTCCGCACTGGCCATGGCCTGCTCCACGCAGCCAGGTAGGCGGCCGGTTTTGAAGCGTTCCCGGAGTTTATAGTAGTCGCTGGCCATCCCCGCTCCTGCCACGGGCTGCAACCCTTCCTCCTCATCCCGAATCGCCAGCCAGACCCCCACGTAGCCGCGCGTTTCCACCAGAGCTTGGCAAACACCTTTAGCCAGTTTGCTGATATCTCCCTCCCGAATGATCAGTTCGTCAACACGCTGAATGGCCCGCAACACCTCGTTCAAATGCCGGATCTTCTCCTCTCCCCTCTTCCGATCCGCGATCTCATCCCGAAGCCGCTTGTTGGCCTCCCGAAGTTCGGCCGTGCGCTCCCGGACACGCTCCTCCAGTTGTTCATGCGCGCCGCGGAGCTGATCCTGGGCCAGCTTCCGATCGGTGATATCCCGCGAGATGCCGAAGATGCCCACGATCTTGCCGGTGGCATCGCGAAACGGCACCTTGGTGGTGGACACCCAAGTCTCATGACCATCCGGCCAGTCCTCCCGCTCCTCCTTGCCCACCATTGGCACCCCAGTTCGCATCACCTCCTGCTCATCCCGGTGCGCCTGCTCGGCATGCGCCGGACCGAAAATGTCATGATCCGTCTTGCCAACCACCTCGCACGGGTCGCTGAAGCCAAACAGCCGAGCCTGGGCGTGACTGATGCGCACAAAACGCCCCTCAGTATCCTTGAAGTAGATATGGTCGGTCGTGCTTTGCAGAATCGCATCCAGAAGATGGCGATCGGAGCGCAGCGCCCCCTCGACCCGGTCCAAATCCTTCAGATCGAGACCGCACATCTCCTTCAGCAGCGACTCCGCCCGGCTAAGACGCTCCTTCAGTGCTTCCAATGAAACGTCAGGCTGTCTCATTCACCCGTCTCTCTGCTGCCATTTCGGGCAGCCCGAAACCCAAAATCATGCTACCTACCTCCCATAGACAAGTACGACGGCAGGGGCGTTCCCCGACAACCTCACCTACCACTAGAATTCTACTACATCCGAACCCCCAGAACAAACCTGCAGCCCCCCCATCCAGACCCCCAAAAAATGCAAGGGGAAAAATGCAAGGGGTGTCCGCTTATAATGCAAGGGGTGTCCGCCTTTCGAACCCGCTCCTAAAAAAGCAAGGGGAAAATGCAAGGGGTGTCCGCCTTTCGAACCCGCTCCTAAAAAAGCAAGGGGTGTCCGCTTTTCTATCCGCTTTTCTACGCTTTCTCAGCCGCGCAATTCGCCGAGAATGGCCATGCAGATCCGGTTCATCTCCGCAACCCGCCCCTGACTGGCCGCCTCGTTGTAACAACGGAATTCCGGGGCGTTGCCAGAGGGGCGCAGATGCACCACCTCCTGACTCTCGAACGTGATGCGAACCCCGTCGGTACGGTCAAGACTGGCCACCGGCCCGAATGCCTGCCCAAAAACCGCCTCGGCGGCCTTCCGGTCGGCCCCTTCGTCGCCGCTGCAGAAGCGTTCGAGGATCGCCCTACTCTCCGCCGTTGGAAACTCCTTGAGCCGCCCACTGGCCGTATAACGGGCCGGCAGTTCGGCGACTGTCTCGGAAATGCTCTTGCCCTTCTCATCCGCCAACAAAATAATGGCCAGCAGCAGGATCACCGCGTCCCGGGTCGGCAGGGCAGCCAGTGTCCGACCGGCCTTGACAATGTCAGTGGCGGTCAGGAAACCGCCGTTGGCCTCGTAGCCCACCACGGCCTTCCGCCCCGCCTCGATGGCCTCTAGCATGGAGGCGATCACATAGGGGGAGCCGATGCGGGTGCGACGCACCTCGGCTACCAGTCCGCTTTTTTCCAGAGCAGTGTTGCAGCTGACCGGAGTGCTGACCGAGTCAGCCCCCAAGTAGGAGGCGCACAGAATGCCCGCCACATCGCCGCGCAGCCACTGCCCCGTTTCGTCCGCAATCAGCGGCCGGTCGCTGTCGCCGTCGGTGGAAACGATGGCGTCGAAGCCGTGTTCAGCCGCCCAATGCCTGGCCATGGCTACATCCTCGTCCCGGATGGCCTCGGTATCCACCGGAACGAAGGTGTCCGACCACCCCAGCGGGGTCACCTCCGCCCCCAGCCCACGAAAGATGTCCACCAACATATCCCGGCCCACGGCCGAATGCTGGTAGATGCCGATCCGCTTCCCGGACAACGCAGAAGAAGAGAAAAACTGCAGGTAGCGGTCCACATACTGGTCCCGCACCCGGGAGGCCACAGCGGGCAACGCCGTGCACCCATCCGCAAAGCTGCCCGAGGCATCGAACATACCGTCGGCAATGACCACAACCTGATCCTTAATGCCCGCCTCGTCCTGCTTGAGGATCTCGCCAGCGGCAGTGTTGAACTTGATCCCGTTCCGGTCCGCCGGAATGTGGCTGCCGGTCACCATGATCGCCGGAATCCCGTGCCGCAGGCCGAACAGCGCCACCGTGGGCGAAGGCACCTTGCCCCCGTTCACAATCCCGTAGCCCATCTCGACAATCGCCCGGCCCACCGCCGCCATAATCCGGTCCGTACTTGGCCTGAAGTCGCCAGCTACCACCACATCCGACCCCTTTTGCAAGCCGGTTCCAGACTCCAGATACTGCAGGAATCCCCGGGTGTAGACATAGCAGACATAATCCGTCATCTGATCGGACAGCCCCCTCGCCCCGCTGGTGCCGAATCCCACCCCGCTAGTCTGCATCACCTCGCTTACCCTAACCTTCATCGTCTGTTCCTTTTTTCATTCCGAAGCGCTCTGACTATGATCGTGTGCCCGGTAAAATACCCCGGTCTCATGCTCTGTCCAAAACGCGTCTTTGCTCAAACAAGGCTTCAGTTGGGCTCAGCGGACATGGGGCCTCAACCACCGAATCTGGGGTCTCTATCAGTCCGCCACACCTTTCCGCCGACAGCCGCCCCAGCCGGCGCCAATTGTCAACCGCCATTGAAAATCTGGTTGACCATGGGATATTACGGACTTCCCTAGCGGAGCGCCATAGAAGAAAGAGACTGAGACATGAGGCAGGTGACCGACGAGCTGAACGAGTTGGAGCAAAAGGGGCTGCGCCGCTTTCTGCGCAGCCTGCCGGCCAGCGGCGGCAGGATCCAGGCCCCTACGGGCATCATTCTCAATTTCTCGTCAAACGACTACCTGAACCTGGCCTCCCACGACAAACTCAAACAGGCGTCGGTCGAGGCAGTTCAACACCTGGGCTGCGGGGCTACAGCCTCGCGCCTGATGTCCGGCCATCTCCACCTGCACGATCAACTCGAGACGGATTTGGCCGCCATGCTCGAAGGTGAGGCAGCCTTGGTCTTCGGCAGCGGCTTTCTGGCCAACCTAGGCGTGATTACCGCCCTGGCCGGACGTGGAGACGAGATTTTCTCCGACCGCCTCAACCATGCCAGCCTGATCGACGGCATCCGCCTCAGCGGGGCCAATTGGCAGCGCTACCGGCACAACGACCTGGACGACCTGGCCCGCCGGCTGCAAAACTCGTCCCCCAGCGGCCGCCGCCTGATCGTCTCCGACTCAATCTTCAGCATGGACGGCGACTTGGCCCCCCTTGCCGGCCTGGCTGACCTCGCCGAACGCTACAAGGCTATCCTGGTGATCGACGAGGCCCACGCCATCGGGGTCATGGGCCCGCGCGGCGGCGGAGTCTGCCAAGCCCTGGGCATCGACCGAGCCGACATTCGGCTGGGCACCATGAGCAAAGCTCTGGGCAGTTACGGCGGCTTCGCCGTTTGTTCGACCGAACTGCGCGACCTGCTGATCAACCGGGCCAGGAGTTTCATCTATTCGACCGCCCTCCCCCCCGCCTGCTTGGCCAGCGCCCAAGCCGCCATGACCATCATCCAGTCCAACCAAGGGGCACTCGGCCAAGACCTGCTGAAAAAAGCCGAGCACTTCCGCAACCTGCTCCGCGCTTCAGGTCTGCCGGTTCCTCAACCCCAATCTCAAATCCTGCAGATTCCGGTCGGCGACAACAATCAGGCACTGACCTTGGCCAGGGAAACCTTCCATCATGGCATTCTGACCACAGCCATTCGCCCCCCCACCGTGCCGGCCGGCACCGCCAGACTGCGCCTGTCGGTGACCTTGGCCCATTCCCATGCGGACTTGGAGCTGGCTGCCGACGTCATCGCGACCGCGGCCCGAAAAATAGGATTGCTATGACGATTCCCGAATTCGTCTTCATCTCCGGCTGGGGCACCACCCAGGCTGTCTGGAATCCGGTTCTGCATGCGTTGGATCGCCTTTCCAGGTGTCTACCATGGTGGCGGTGCCTGAATTCGAATGCTGAACACAACGCTCTCTGGCGGCTGCTTGAGGCCTCGCCCGAACCCGTCCTCTTGGCAGGATGGTCCCTCGGCAGTCTGGCCGCACTGTCTGCAGCCCTCAACTATCCCGACAAGGTCGCTGGAATCGCCGTGATTTCCGGCACGGCCAGAATGACAGCCGACGGGGACTACCCTGGCGGCGACCCCAGGCGCCTCAGGGCCATGCGGGTGCGCCTCAAACGCGACCGGGACGCAGTGCTGAAGGACTTTGGCAGCTTGGCCATGGCCCCTGCGGCAATCGAGACCTTCCCAGAAGCTTTCACCCAGGCCGCTCGCCCACTGGAAACCGACCTTCTCGTTGAAGGCTTGGACTATCTGCTGGAAACCGATCTCCGGGGCCGATTGGGCAGACTCCGCATCCCCGCCCTAGTTGTCCACGGTACGCAGGACCAGGTTATACCCTTCGCCAGCGGCAAACACCTGGCCGACTCCCTGCCCATGGGGAAGCTACGGGAAATTCCGGGTGGAGGCCATGCCCTGCTGCACACCCACAGCACGGCCATTTCGGACATAATCAGGACCCTTGCCAATGTCACCTATCATTCATAAGCCCGGCATTGCCAAGGGATTCAGCCAGGCGGCGCAA
>JBFJXC010000299.1:0-5437 GCA_041623325.1 Lentisphaeria bacterium
AGAGGCGGCATTCAGCCCCTGAGCCAGTCGCCCTACCCCCCCACAACACGCCCCCCCCACAAGGAGATGAACCATTGCCTTTGTCCGCAACGCAACAACGCATTATCAACGCTATCGACGAGGACGCCAGCCGGTCGCATTGGCGCGACTGGCACTGGCAGATGAAACATTGCATCCACGATGCGGCCACCTTCGAGGAACTGCTTGGCATCCAACTATCGCCGGAAATGCGAGAGGCCTTTGAACGGACCGTGGCAACCTTCCCCATGTCCGTGACCCCCTATTACCTATCGCTGATCAACACCGACGATTTGGAGAACGATCCCATCTTCAAGCAGAGCTTTCCATCGGCCTCCGAGTTGATCATAACCGACTGCGACATGGCCGATCCACTGCATGAAGACCAGGACAGTCCGGTCCCCGGAGTCACCCACCGCTATCCGGATCGGGTCCTGCTTCTGGTCAGCAACATGTGCGCCATGTACTGCCGGCACTGCACCCGGAAACGCCGGGTAGGCGACCGAGACTTCATTCCCGACCGTCAGGAAATCGCCAAGGGCATCAACTACATCCGCAAGACCCCGCAGATCCGCGACGTGCTGCTTAGCGGGGGCGATCCGTTCCTGCTCTCCGATGAAAATCTGGACTGGATTCTGGGAGAACTTCGCACGATAGACCATGTCGAGGTCATTCGGATCGGAACCCGGACCCCCGTGGTCATGCCCTACCGCATCACCGAAGGCTTGGTCGAGATTTTGAAGAAACACCATCCCCTTTGGATCAACACCCACTTCAACCATCCGCGCGAAATCACCACCTCCGCACGACAAGCACTGGCGCTCCTGGCCGATGCGGGCATACCGCTCGGAAACCAGTCCGTGCTCTTGGCGGGGGTGAACGACTGTCCGCGCATCATGCGCAACCTGGTGCACAAGCTGGTGGCCAATCGGGTACGACCGTACTACATCTACCAGTGCGACCTGTCCGAAGGTCTGTCGCACTTTCGAACTCCCGTCGGCAAGGGAATCGAGATTCTCGAGAGTTTGATTGGCCACACTAGCGGCTTCTGCGTGCCCACCTATGTCATCGACGCGCCGGGCGGCGGCGGCAAGATACCGGTCATGCCCAACTACCTGATTTCCTGGTCCACCCACAAGGTGATCCTGCGGAACTACGAAGGTGTGATCACCACCTACCAGGAACCGGACACGTACGAGGCCCACTTCTGCAACCGCAAGTGCGACATGTGCGACTTGCAACTCAACCTCGAGGACGCCGACGAGCGCAAAGCCCTGGGAATCGAAAGTCTGCTCTGCGACCATGACGAGACCATCTCCCTAGTTCCCCGCCAGAACGACCGACATGAGAGGAGAGATTAGCCCACATGAGGGAGATTTTATTACACTCTCCGACCATCGGGCCCAAACGCACCGCCATGCAAACCGCCCGGATCTGCGGCTGGACACTGGCCATGGCGGTGCTTTCGTGCACCTGGCCAGCCCTGGCACAGAAGCCGAACGGCGCCCCCGGCCAAAAGCGGCCTCTCACCACCGCTCTAACCGGCAAGTTCCCCCCCTTCAGTTATTACGACCAAAACGGGGCTCTTGCTGGCTTCGACGTGGACGTCTCCCGGGAGATCGCCCGCCGACTTGGGCGTCGACCGCGCATCGTAACCATCGAATGGGACGGCATCCTGGCAGGACTATTGGCCGGCAAATACGATGCCATCGTCGGCTCCATGGCCATCACCGAGGAACGGGCCAAGCAAGTCCTGTTCTCGGATCCCTACTATGAGTCCGGCGCCCAGCTTTTCGTGCACCGGGACAACCCCGACAAGATCTACGGCATCGCCGAATGCGGCGGCCTCAAGGTCGGCACCGTGCTTGGCGAGACCTACCAGCACTATCTCGACCAACATCACCCCGGCATCGAGGTCACAACTTTCAAGTCCAGCGTGGAATACTTCGAAATGCTCGACCAGAAGCGGATCAGCGGTTTCGTCACCGACCGCCTGGTTGGGGCCTGGCAAGTCAAACAGGCCAACCGTCCCTTTGTCCCCGTCGGCGATATGCTCTATAGAGAACGCATCGCCATTCCGGTCCGAAAAGAGGACGCCAAACTGCTAAAGCAGATCAACCGCGCCCTGGCCCAAATGCACCGCGACGGCACCATGGCCCGCATTCGGGCCAAGTACTTTGGCCTGCACGCCACCAGCCAGGAGGACGACAGCGAAGGCTTCTCCTCCGGCACCGCCTTTCGAAAGCTGTCCAAAGGCTTCGCCGTCACCCTGGGCATTGCCGCGGCCTCCCTGACCTTCGGCTTCCTATTGGCTATCCCCTGCGCCCTCTTGTTGACCTATCGGAACGGGATCATGGCCCCGTTGCATACGGCGGCGCGAACACTGGTCGACTTTCTGCGGGGGACGCCCGTTCTCATCCAACTCTTTTTCGTATGGCTAGGGTTGGGACTGCCTCCCTACCGCGCCGCGGTTCTGACTCTTGGGATCAACGCCATGGCGTATATGGCCGAAGTGATCCGTGCGGGTCTGATGAGCGTCCCCCCCGGGCAAGCGCTGGCCGCCAAGGCCCTGGGACTAAACTGGCTGCAACGCTTCCGGCATGTCATCTGGCCACAGGCGTTTCGCATCGCCGTGCCCCCCTTGATGAACTCGGTGGTGGCTCTGATTAAGGACACCGCCCTGGTGGCGGTCATCTCGATCCCGGAGGTGATCCGCGAAGCGCAATCCATCATCAGCATCACCTTCCAGCCCCGCAAATACTACCTGATTATTGCCGTCATGTTCTTTGTCGTCACCTTCCCCCTCATGAAAATGGCTGGCTTGCTGGAGCGACGGATGAAACAGAAGGGGTATGCCGATGCTTAAGATCGAAAATCTCAACTTTTCCTATCCCGATGGCACTCAAGCCCTGAAAGATGTCGACGTGGACATCCCGCCCGAGCACACCTTCGCGATACTAGGTCAGTCTGGCTCGGGTAAGACTACCCTGCTCAACTGCCTGGCGCGCTTCCTCACCCCCCAGAAGGGAGCAATCTGGCTAAACGGGCAAAACATACAAACCTTGTCGGGGGCCGAATTTCGCAGCAAAGTCGGCGTCGTCTTCCAGCAACTCAACCTGTTCCCGCATATGAGCATTCTGGACAATCTGACCCTGGCGCCTCGCACCGTGCAGTTGCGCGACCGCCGCGACTGCAAAGCCTCGGCAATGGGCATGCTGGAACGACTGGGCATTGCGGACCTGGCCAATAGCTACCCTGCCCAGATCAGCGGAGGCCAGGCCCAGCGCGCGGCCATTGCCCGGGGACTGATGCTGCAACCCGAATACATGTTGCTGGACGAACCGACCAGCGCCCTGGATGCCAAAACCTCCGACGAATTTGCCGATTGGCTTCGCGAACTCCGGGACGACACCAGCTTTATCGTGGTCACCCATGACTTGCGCTTCGCCCGACGGGCTGCCAAGCATGGCATCGCCATGCGGCAAGGCCGCGTGACCTGCTCTGGAACACTGGATGAGTTGATCTGCGACATCGAACAGTAAAATCTCCCCATGACTCAACTTCCCTTTGACACAACCGAGACTCTGGCCGGCGCCACGATCCAGCACGGTTTCTACAACAACCGGATCTATATGATGAAGCTGGGAGAGGTCGACCCGGCCGAAGTGGCCCGCGCCGTCCTGGCCAAAGCCCGGCAGGCAGGCTATGCAAAGGTGTTCGCCAAATTGCCCCAGGAGCGGGCTGCCGAATTTCTCAAGCTAGGCTTTCGACAAGAAGCCCGGGTGCCCGGATTCTACCATGGCGACGAGGCGGCGGTCTTCCTGTGCGCCTATCTGGACCCCGCCCGCCGTCGGGAAGCGTCCGGAGAAGAGCTGGACGAGATCCTGCAGCTGGCCCTGTCGCGCCAGTCACCGGCATCGGCTTTGCCCCCCGATCTGCAGAGGCCGCTGGCCTTGCGCCCCTGCCGGGAGGAGGACATCGACCAAATGGCCGACATCTACCGCCGGGTCTTCCCCACCTACCCCTTTCCCATCCATGATCCCGACTATCTGCTGCAGACTATGCGCACCCATGTGGACTACTTTGGTATCACAGCCGGGGACCAGCTGGTGGCGCTGTCCTCGGCGGAAATGGACCGCAACAGCGGCAATGTGGAAATGACCGACTTCGCCACCCTGCCCGACTGGCTGGGCAACGGCCTCGCCGTACATCTGCTTTGGCACATGGAAGAAGCGATGCGCCGACTGAGCATCCCGACGGCCTATACCATTGCCCGGGCGGCCTCCCCCGGCATGAACATCACCTTCGCCAAAATGGGCTATCAGTATGGCGGCAGGCTGATCAACAACACCAACATATCAGGCCGGATTGAAAGTATGAACATCTGGCACAAACCACTGGTAGAGAGCACCGATACCCCTTAAATTATAGACTTTTTGCCAGCTGGCACCGACAATCAATTCAGCATCAGGACCCCGAGCAATGGCTGACGTTTTCCCCTTCGCCGCGATTATGCCGAATTCCGAGCAGGCCAAGGCGGTCTCCGCCCCCCCCTACGATGTCGTCTCCACCGAGGAGGCCGCCAGTCTGGCCGAGAGTAATCCGCTAAGCTTTCTGCGGGTCTCGCGGCCGGAGATCGAGCTGCCGCCGGGAACCGACCTGTACTCCGACGAAGTCTACGCCAAGGCCGCCGAAAACTACCAGCGCCTCAAAGAGACCGCCCCGCTGACCCAGGATGCCGCCCCCACCTTCTATGTCTATTCTCTGGTGATGCACGGCCGCCGCCAGACCGGCGTGGTCGCGGCCGCCTCGGTAGCCGACTACGACAGCGGCATCATCAAGAAGCATGAGAAGACCCGACAGGACAAGGAAGACGACCGCACCCGCCACATCATGACCCTCAACTCCCAGACCGGACCGGTCTTCCTGACCTACCGCGATCACGCCGCCATCAACGCCCTGGTCGAGAAGACCATGACGGAGGCGCCGCTGTTCGACTTCGTGGCCGCGGACGGCATCACCAACACCGTCTGGCGGGTCAGCCAGAACAACGTCGAAACCTTGCAGAAGGCCTTTGCGGAAGTGCCCTATCTGTACATCGCCGACGGCCACCACCGCGCCGCCAGCGCCAGCCGCACCTGCGCCAAATGCAAGGAAGCCAACCCGAACCACACCGGCTCCGAGGAATACAACCGCTTCCTGACCGTCATCTTCCCCGAAAGCCAGCTGCAGATTCTGGCCTACAACCGGGCGATCAAAGATCTCAACGGCCTCGGCACCGCCGCGTTGATCGACGGAATCCAGAAGAATTTTGCCGTCGAGAAGACTGGCGACAAGGTGCCGGCGGCCGCCGGCCAGATCCAGATGTATCTGGACAGCGATTGGTACACCCTGACCTATCGCGGCAATTTGGACGATC
>JBFJXC010000300.1:0-5413 GCA_041623325.1 Lentisphaeria bacterium
AGGTCTGGTGGTTTGGGACACCAGCGGCGACACCGAGGGCTCGCTCTGGGGCGGGGTCATGACCGCCACCGCCATCGCCAAGGGCCTGCGCGGGGCCGTGATCGCCGGCGGGATTCGCGACACCAAGCAGATTCTGGAGCAGAACTTCCCGGTCTTCTACAAGTATCGCACCAGCAACGGCTCTCTGGGCCGCTGCTTGATCACCCACTACCAGGTGCCGGTCAAGATCGGCAAGGTCACCGTGCGCCCCGGCGACATTATCTTCGGCGACATTGACGGCGTGCTCTGCGTGCCCCGCGAAATTGCCTACAAGGTTCTGGTCCGCGCCGAGGAGATCGAGAAGAACGAGAACGAGATCTTCGACTGGGTGCGCAGCGGCGACACCATCCAGGAGATCGTCGACAAAGGCGGCTATTTCTAGGGTTGAGGCCGCAAACATCCGGGGCCTTACATCAGGCCATTGCCGTTATTCTGAGATAGGTAATGATTTGTGATCCAATTTCCAGTCACTCTACCCTGGGTGTCTGTTGAAAAGCTCAAGGGCCCGGACTGCTACTTAACAGCAAAGGGAAAAACCATGAACAATCTAGCCCAAGATCTCGCCAAGCATCTGTTGAAGGACGACCCGGAGGTCGAACACCGGATTCAAACCGGCATCGAAACCAATCGTAAAGGTTTCGGAGAGCTAGCTCTGGTCGATGCCGCTGGCGAACCAGTGTCGGGCGCGACGGTGATTCTGCGGCAAACCAAGCACGAGTTTCACTTTGGCTGCAATGCCTTCATGGTGGATCAATTCCCCGAAGCGGAGAAAAATCAATGCTACGAGGAGGTCTTCAGCGAGCTCTTCAATCTCGCCGTGGTTCCCTTCTATTGGTCCGATCTGGAACCTGAAGATGGCCAGCTGCGCTTTGGGAAAAACAGCGCTCCCATCTATCGCCGGCCTCCGCCCGACCGGGTGCTGGAATTTTGTGAGAAGAGAAATATCACTCCCAAGGGGCACCCCCTGCTTTGGCATTGTTTTCGCCCTGACTGGCTTTCGCATGACAGACTGGAGATGGAAGAACGAATCCGCCGCCGTTTCCAGGAGATCTCGGAGCGCTATGCCGACCGAATCAAAATCTGGGATGTCTGCAATGAAGCGCAGACCAAGCCGGCCCGTTCTTTCCGACATGACATGCCGGAGGACCATGTGGAATTGGCCTTCGACTTGGCGGCGCAATATTTCCCCGATTGTGTCCGGACCTATAACGATGACCGCATGTGGTTCCACGACAGCAATACCTACTCTCCGGTCTATTTGCTGGTTAAATCGCTGTTGGAACGCGGTTATAAAGTAAACGCGCTTGGATTGCAGTGCCATATGTTTGGAGACCAGCTGCAGTATGCCGACAAATTTCTGGATCCATTGAGCCTATTCCATTGTCTCGACCTCTACGGCAGATTGAACATCCCAATCAACTTCTCCGAGGTCAGCATCATCAGCCGTCGTGATCTTGGCGATGGCGATGCCTTTCAGAAACTGGTGACCGAAAAACTGTACCGCCTCTGGTTCAGTCATTCCGCCGTTAACGGAATCATCTGGTGGAACATGGTCGATGGCACCGCCGCATACGCGCCGCTTGGGAGCGAAGAGGGCGAAAACTCCCTTCGGGCGGGTCTAGTCAACTATGACTTGAGCCCCAAGCCCGCCTATACCGCGTTGCAAAATCTTATTAAGCACGAATGGCAAACCGAAACCAAGTTGAACTACGTCGACGGTGCCGTCAACAAATTTCACGGCTTCTACGGCGACTACGAGGTAACGGTCAAAACCGACCAAGGCGAATTCAAGAAAACTCTCTCCCTGCACAAGGGTGTATTAAACAAATTCGAACTGGAATTGAAATAGTCGAGGAATAACAATGGGCATCATGGACCGATTTTACTTGAAGGGGCGCACCGCCTTGGTGACCGGCTCCAGCCGGGGGATCGGCAAGGCCATCCTGCTGGGTCTGGCCGAGTGCGGTGCCAACGTGGTGGTGCACGCCAGCCGCCCGCATCCGCGCCTGGAGAAGGTCGCCGCCGAAGCCCGCCAGTTCGGAGTCCGCGCCGTTGGCGTGGCGGCGGACCTGGCCGCCGATGGTGGCCCAAACGAACTCATTCGCCAAGCCGAAGCCGGGCTGGGTGCCATCGACATTTTGGTCCTGAACGCCTCCATCGAGATCAGGCGTCCCTGGCTGGACGTGTCCCATGAGGAATTCAGTCGGCAGGTGACCGTCAATCTGCGCTCGTCTCTGGAACTGATGCAGCTGGCCGCCCCCGGCATGGCCGGGCGCGGCTGGGGGCGCATCCTGACCATCGGCAGCGTCAACCAGGTTCGGCATCATCCCGACATGCTCGTCTACTGCGCCACCAAATCGGCCATGGTCAACATGGTGCGCAACCTGGCCAAACAGCTGGCGCCCAGCGGCGTGACGGTCAATAATTTGGCCCCGGGGATCATCATCACCGATCGTACCGAGGCGGTCCTGACGGATCCGGCGTATGTGGAGGATCGCCGGGCCCTGGTGCCGGTACGCGACTTTGGCCGGCCCGAGGACTGTGTCGGCGCCGCCCTTCTGTTCTGTTCCGACGCTGGACGCTACATCACCGGCACCGACTTCTTTGTAGACGGCGGCATGCAATTGCCGTAGGTTCACCGCGCCAATGGTGAACTCACGCATTACGAAATAAGGAATCGTTCACGATGCACAACATCCTCGACTTCGGCGCGATCGCCGGCGAAACTCATGTCAACACCCGGGCCATCCAAGCGGCGGTCGATGCCTGCCACGAGGCCGGCGGCGGCACGGTTCTTTGTCCAGCCGGGATTTTCTATACGGGCACCATTTGGCTGAAGAGCAATGTCACCCTGCATCTGGACAGCGGCTGCGAGCTGAAAGCCTGCACCGACAAGACGGAATACAACGCGGTCGACTGTTTCCCCGAGCGGGACATCGTGGCCCACCAGAACGCCAACGGCACCCATCTGATCCTGGCGTACCAGGCCGACAACATCGCCATTACGGGCAACGGCCGGGTCAACGGCAACTGCCAGGCGTTCTTTACCGAGGGCAAGTTCGAGCACAGGGATTTTCCGGGCCGTTTCATGTACAATCTGCCCGAGGAGCGCCCCGGGCAGATGATCCATTTCGTCCGCTGCTCCAATATCCGAATCCAGGACGTGGCCATCGACAACGCCTGCTTCTGGTCGGTCTACATGCTGGGGTGCGACTTCATCAGAATATCCGGAGTCAGCATCAAGATTCTGGAAGTGCCCAATGGCGACGGTCTGCACTTCAGCTGCTGCCGAAATGTCATCATCAGCGACTGCGACATCGATTCCCAGGACGACTGCCTGATCTTCCGCGGCCACTATCCCCCCCTGGGCGAAAACACCCCCTGTGAGAACGTGGTGGTCACCAACTGCCTGCTGAAGACATATTGCTGCGGCTTCCGGATCGGGGTGGGAGACGGAACCGTCCGCAACTGCCACTTCAGCAACATTGTCATCCATAACTCCCGCCAGGGCATCAACGTCATGCCAGCCTATTCGGAGCGCTACCCCCGGGGGACGGATCTGGACAATATCAATTTCAGCAACATCACCATGGATGTCATGGTCCCCCTCTACATGTCCAACTGCGGCGATGCCGATCTGAAGAACATCAACTTCTCCGGGTTGAACGTCAACATGACCCAGGCATTGATTATCATTGGCGAGAAGGCCAACCCGTACCGCCAGGTTACGATCCGCGACAGCGTATTCAACCTCCGGCCTGGATCCAAACAGACCCTGGGCGGCATGTACGCGACCATTCCCCAATGCAATTTCTTCGTCAAGAACGTGGATGAGTTTCGCTTCCAGAACTGCCAGATTCGCTACGAGCAGGGCGTGGATCCGGTGGAGGCGGCCGTCATGCTCCAGGGGTGCCAGAATCCCCAGTTGGATAACGTCGACTTTGGCAACGTTCACCCGTTCGCGGGCCAGCCGATCGTGAAGGAATGAGCCGCAGACCACCGGCCGCCGGGGGAGTGGTTTTCAAATCTCGGAGAACGTTTCCCAGCGGCGGGCTTCGCGGTGCCGGTAGGTTTCGAACTTGGGAGGTTCGGTCACGGTCAGGCGGAGATCTTCTTGGGTAAAGGGGTGGCGGAAGGCCAGTTCCACGGCCCAAAGGAAGAGGCCCTTGCCCTTGAGGACGTGGCCGGATTGGCCGTATTGCTGGTCGCCGGCGATGGGATGGCCCAGTCCGGCCAGGTGCCGCCGCAGTTGGTGGGTGCGGCCGGTGTGGGGCCAGAGATCGACGGTGGTGATCCAGTCGGTGTGCAGGGAGCGGGTGTGTTCGACGGGACGGTACTCGGTCTCGGCCGGGCGCCCGTCCAAATCCTCATTGACGGTGCCGGATGAGTCCAACCTGCCGGCGACGATGGCGCGGTAGCGCTTTTGGACGTTCCGGGTTTGGAAGAGACGGCTGAGTTCGACCATGGCCGCAGCGGTTTTGGCGATCATCAGCAGGCCTCCGGTGGGGGCGTCGAGTCGGTGGACGGGGTGGGGCCAGGGGAGGGCGTCGGGCAGGGGAGAGACCGCGAGGTTGGCCAGCAGGGCGCGGCGCACAGTGCGGGGGTAGTTGCCGGAGACCGGGATGCCGGCGGGTTTTTCGATGACGGCCAGCCAGTCGTCCTCGAAGACGATCGTCAGGGGCAGGTCGTAGGCGGGCGGGGGAGGCCGGTCGGAATCCAGCAGCTCGAGGGTTTGCCCGGGGCGGACGGCCTGGTTGGGCGCGGCCGGTTCGCCATCGATCAGCAGGTCGCCGCGCTCGGCGGCTTTCTTGGCAGCCTTGCGGGAGGGGAGCAGGTCGAAGACCTCGGCCGCGTAGGTGTCCAGGCGCACGGACGCCGCAGCCTCGGGGATGGTGTGGGAGGCGCGGATCAGGCGCTTGTGCTGGGGTGTGGAGATGTTGGGTTCCATTGCAGGTACACCGGTTTGATCGCCAGTCGGCTTGGCCGCCGGGCATGAATAAGTGCTGTATCGTTTGGCCGCGTGGCTTCCGCCAGACCTCAGCGAGTTAAGCTTACGCCTCCGGCACAGAAGACGTGCCGATGGCACGGCGCCAACTGTAGCCTGGGGCGCGGCCCCGGGTAAGAGAAATCATATATAAGTCCGCATGCCGTAGGTATGCGCCCAAACCATTGTTGTTCACCAGGCTCATCCGAACGTTCTGGAGCTGTGCGCTTGGAAAGCTGATTTGTACGTCGCATCCTTGTGAGCAATTCGGAGGACTGACCCCGATGCGGGGGTCAGTCCTCCGAAATGCTCACCAGGATGCGACGTACAAATCAGCTTTCCAAGCGCACAGCTCCCGAACGTTCGGATGTGCCTGGTGAACAACAATGG
>JBFJXC010000301.1:0-5399 GCA_041623325.1 Lentisphaeria bacterium
CCCGCCGGCCCTGGACACGCCCGCGAAACCTGCGCCCATTAACAGCCCGGCCGCGACCACGGCCTTCAGCCCGAAGGCGCCCGCCGACGCGGATATTTCCCACTTGGATCTCACACAACTGGCCACCCAGGTCTCGACCTGCCGAAAATGCCCGCTGTGCGAATCCCGGACGCAAACGGTTTTTGGGGAAGGCAGCCCCCAGGCGCGCCTCATGTTTATCGGCGAGGGACCGGGCAGCGAAGAGGATCTTCAGGCCCGGCCTTTCATGGGAGAAGCCGGGCAGCTGCTCAATCAAATGATTCAGGCCATGCAGTTTACCCGGGATGAGGTCTATCTGGCCAATGTGGTCAAATGCCGCCCCCCCGACCGCCGCCCACCCTCCGAGGAGGAATCCCAAACCTGCCTCCCCTACCTCGATCGCCAGATCAACCTGATCCGGCCGCGGGTGATCGTCCTACTCGGCGCCGTCCCCCTGAAAGCCATGTTCAATCTGACCGGCATCAACAGCCAGCATGGGCAATGGCAGGAGTACAAGGGCATTCCGACCATGCCAACCTTCCATCCCGCCTACCTGATGCGGATGCCCAAGAAGAAGCGGGACGCCTGGGAGGATCTGCAGAAAGTCATGCGCGTTTTAGGCAAGGATCCGGCCGACACCCCCAGCCGCCGGTAGCCATCGCCGTCCCCCCGACCGAAACCCCAAAACACGAAACCGTCCTCGCACCTGGAGGCCGCACCTTGCGTTCGCCCCCTACTCCAGACCGTGGGCCTCGGCGAATTCGTGCATCATCACCACAACTTCGGCATCGCAGTTGCAGCGCAGGGCTCGGCTCAAAATATCCTGGCAGTCCGCGACCTTCAGCTGCGAAATAGCCTGGCGCACCCCCGGGATGCGCCAGGGGTTCATACTCAAATGGCGCAACCCAGCTCCGATCAGAAACGCAACCCCCAAGGGGTTGCCCGCCATCTCGCCGCAGAGCGAGACCGTCTTTCCCGGATGCCTGGCCACCAATTCGCACACCTGAGCGATCACCCTTAGGACCACGGGATGGAACTGCCGGAACCAGCCCGTAACTCGGCTGTTGCCCCGGTCAACAGCAAACAGATACTGAATCAAATCGTTGCTGCCGATACTCACAAAGTCGATGTGCTCCAGCATCTCCGGCAGAGCCCAAAAAGCCGACGGCACCTCGAACATCACCCCAAGGCGATAATTCCGGGAATACGGAATGCCCCCCTTCTCCAGGTCCGCCTCGGCCTGGCGAAGGGCTTTCTTGGCCAGCAGCAATTCGTCCAAATCCGCCACCATCGGCAACAGGATATTGACCCTGCCGTGAACCGTGGTGCGCAAAATGGCCCGCAGGTGGGGCGCCAGATACTGGGGGTTGGAGAGCAGGAAGCGCATGCCCCGCCAACCCAGGGCCGGATTGTCCTCCCGCCCGAAGTTCACGTACGGAAGAGGCTTGTCGCCGCCCACGTCCAGGATGCGGATGGTCACCGACGAACCGCCGCCGTCCTTGACCACGCTGCGGAAGACGTTGTACTGCTCATCCTCGGTGGGATACAGATTCCGGATCATAAACATGAATTCGGTCCGGTACAATCCCACCCCCATGGCCCCGTAACGCTCCAGAAGAGGAAGCTCGTTAATCAGCGAAATATTGCCCCCAAGCCGGATCGGGGTCCCGTCCGCGGTGGCGCTAAGTTCGCACACGGCCGCCGGAACCACCTTGGGACGGGCGTGGAAGCGCAGGGCGGGGCCAAAATGTTTGACCACCTGCCGGGTCGGACGCACATGGCAACTGCCATCGGAACAATCCAGAATGACATCGTCGTTCTTTCGGATATTGGCCAGGGCCCCCTTCACGCCGACGACCATGGGAATCTGCAACGTCCTGGCTAGAATGGCCACATGGCTGGTCATGCCCCCGCTTTCGCTGACGATGCCGGCCAGATTGGCCAGAGGCAGGCGAATCAGCTGGGAGGGCAGCAGTTCCCGGGTCACCACGATGGGGCGCTTGGTCGAACGCAGGGATTTCAGCTTTTTGGGCCGCTGGGTGACATTATCGATCTCCTCAACAGCCTGATAGATCCGGAAGACCACATCCTTCATATCGGCCAGCCGCTCCCGGACAATCTCATTGTCCAAGCGCCGGAACTCCTCCTCCATCTCGTCGATGACCACTTTCAGAGCGAACCGCAACTTGAAGCGGCGTTCCAGAGCATTGTTCACACGCCAGAGCAGGGTCGGATCGTCCAGAAGCAACAAATGCGCATAGAAGATGCCGGCATCGGCTTCGGCCAGAATTTTGGAGGCTTCCTGCTGCAGCTCGATCGTATCCTCCCGGGCCACACTCAGAGCCTTTTGAAAAAGCGATTTTTCCGCCTCCACGTCCGAGGCGTACTTGCGCGTGATGGTGTCCAGAGCTTCGCTGCCAGCCAGAAAATAGGCTCGCCCCCGCACCACCCCTCCGGTAATGGCCGTGCCCCGCAACATGATCTCCTGGGGCTCGGTTTTCTGTTGAGCCTTCTCGTGCTCCGAGGCCTCCTCGGACAATCGACCGTTGCTGACAAACACCGCCAGGGGGGCGGAAATGGCCAGCACCATGTTCAAGGCCCTTGGGCCAATCTCCTGGCTGTCGGAACTGCACAAATTCAGCACCCCGATGGCGCGCCCCCCCACCTGAAGCGGAACCGCCAGGACCGATCCAAAGCCAGCCGCCCACCCCTCGACATCCTGGCCATACCCCTCCTCCTCACCCAAGTTGGAAACATTCAGAATCTCCCGGCGATCGTAGCAGACCCCGTTGATTCCCTCCTGGGCGGACAACTGAACACGGTGAACACATGACTGGGCCAGTCCGTAGGTCGCCTCCATCACCAACTGGCCGCGGCGATTGTCGTAGGCAAAGATATTGCAGGCATCGGTCTGGGCGAAGTTGGCTAGACGGGCCACCGCCTGGCGGAGTCCCTCATGAAAATCGGTGGTGCCGGCGATGATCTGGCTGACATCGCGAATTAGCTGTAACTGCTCGGCTGACATTTCTCAACCCCTGCCCCCGGGTCATAAAACTAGTATGTGCAGCTGTCCACAGATGTAAGCCGGATTCTGTGCCCCTGAACCGGTTGCCCGGCCCAGGGCGACGACCATTCATCTAAGCGACCGAAACCCGAGACTTCGCCCGCCGAAACGGACATGATGCGGACCGCATCCTCGCCTCCTATTTGGTCTTGCTCCGGAAGGGGTTTACCCTGCCTCGCGGCTTTCACCTTGAGCGGTGGGCTCTTACCCCACCTTTTCACCCTTATCCCGCTAGGCGGGACGGTATATTTTCTGTGGCACTTTCCTTCCCGCGGCGTCTGGTCCGCGGTATCCAAGCTTTCACCTGGACTTCCTGTCCTGTGGAGTCCGGACTTTCCTCCCCCCGGAATCAAGCCGGGGAGCGGCCGTCCTCTGCGAACAACTGCACCGTGTCACCATAACGCTTCCGCCCTATAATACCAGAACGCCCCCCCTCCCTGAAGCCAAGAATCGCCGCCCCAGAGAGCAACCTTTGCCTGATCCCCAAGATCAGCGCTCAGGCGGGGGGGGGGCATCCTCGTCGACCTGAGGGTCGAACCCCTCGGGTAGATTGCGCCTCAGGACCTCGGCCAGATTGGGGGGAAACAGCTCCAGACACTGCCGGACTTGGTTTCGCTTCATCTGGGCGAAGGGAGGCAAGCCCCGGCGGTCGACCGTGCTCTCGCCGATGTCGTCCATATACTTCTTCCAGATGCCGGCGGCAATCCTTTCAAGCATGGCGGCCCGCTCCACATCACCGACGACCAGCGCGGTGCAGGTCTGCAGGATATAGGCCTGCACCGCGGCCTGAGCCTGAGGATAGGAAGCCATGGCCACATCTTCGGTCAATTCCTTGAGCACAAACTGGTCCAGTGGCGCACCGAAACGCTTCCCGAAACGGTCGCGGCCTTTCTTCAGATACTCGCCCGCCTTTTCCGTGCGCCCAAAGGTATAGAGAATCACCACGGCGTCCACCAGGAAGTTTTCGTAGCCGCCACGCACAATCCGCTGGCCGTGAGTGTCGCCCGCGCTCAGATAGGCCTGGTCGACTCCGTCGACCAAAGCGATATTGGGAGTCATCTCCAGCAGGTTCAGCTCCTTGGAATAAATCAGGCGGCCCTGTTTGAAGGCGGCATTCAAGGCCTGGAAGATCATGCGCTGGCAACTCAGGGACACCCGCTCGTCGGCCGTCTCCAGCCCCCGGCTGGCCCAATAGACGGCATGAGCCTGCGGCAGCCGCCAGTCCAGATCGCCGTGCAGGCGATTCAGACGCGCAATCCGGGCCGGATCGAGCTTGTAGACCCGCCCCATCCAACGGCTGCGAAAGTACAGCTCGAGCACACGCTCCACCCGGGCGCGGCGCAACGGCTCCAGCATCGCGTCCGGAAACTCCCCGAGAGCGACGAACTCCCCCTCCAAGTCGTCCAGCGTTTTTGCCTCCTTGGCCAGCAGACCCCAAAGGGCGTGGTCGTCCCCGAGCAGCCTCCTCAATCCGGCCGGAGTGGTCGGGCTATCGGCCAACGCCTGCCAATCCGGGGGATACGGTCCAAACAGTTTGACCATTTCCCGGGCCATCTCGGTCTTGTAGTAGCGGTTGGCGTCGTCCAGCTCCTGTCCCATCTTGTGCTGATAGATCCAGCCCAGCTCCCGGTAGAGTTCAGGATCGCCGGGATTGTATTCGAGGGCCTCGTCGCGGATCAGCTCCACTCCCCGCCGGACCCAGCGCCAGCGATCCTCGGGATTGTTGAAGGTCACCGACACGTTGTAAGCCATATTCCACGCCAGATACGAAGTGGCCCCGGTGAAACGCGGCTGAAGCTTGGTAATCCAGGAGGCCAGCTGGACCAGTTCGAAGTAATTGCCGGCCTCCTGCATGCGGTTGGCGCGCAGCCACAGCCAGTCGGCCACCAACCCGCGAAAGCCCCCCAGGGCCACGGTGGTGAAGGCCACGATCGGCGGGGCATTCTCGGCCAGCCCCGTATCGGTCAGCTTTTGCTCGATGCGGATCGCATTCATCCGGGACTGGATGGAACCGATGGCAACCAGCAACCCAGACAGGAGAATTAGAAAAGCCAGCACTACGGGCAATAGTCGAAGTAGTCTCATCGGCGGATCACCGTCCCCAGTTCTCGTCGGGTCAAGACCCACATTCCAAGTGCGGCCAAGGCACCCCCGCGCAGCAGCACTAGGCTGAAAAGCGTCCGTGCCATGCGGCTCATTTCGATCAGCCGGCCCCGGGACAGGTCCGCGGTCGCGGCAAACTCCTCATAGGAGACCACCACCTGGTTGGTGGCCAAGGCGATGTAGTGCAATACCCTTTCCCCCGGTCCGGAATAGA
>JBFJXC010000302.1:0-5292 GCA_041623325.1 Lentisphaeria bacterium
GGCCAGCGATGAGGACAACAGCGGCACGGCCGGTTCCGACACAACGCTTTACGGCGTAGCCCCCAGCGAGGGGACCTCGCTCAGTCGTTTTGATGCGTACGACACCACCGTGGCCTACTACGATAATCCCGCAGGCACCACCGTTGGGGCCTTTGACAGTGCCGACGACATTCTGCTTGTGGATTGGAACGGGGGGCAGACTTATTCCGCCACGGCAGACGGCGACGACATCTGGCTGGACCGGGGAGGGGCCCCCGGCGTGTACGACGCGGGTGTGGATATCCCCCTGGGCAGTCTGGCGGCGGCTTCGCCGATTCCGTATGTGCTGGACGAGGAAGGGGCGCGCAGCCCGCTTCTGCGCGGGGCGGCGCCCGCCTATGCAAACGATCTGACCGTGCAGAGCCAGACGATCCCGGCCAACAGCGATGCGACAGCCGTGATCGGTGTCGACATGCACGACTCCGGCAAGGGGGTCTATCCCAAGTATCCTTTCGCCGGCGTGACCATCGAGGCCGCCTCCAAGGATCTGGTCGGCACCTACACCGATCTGCTGGTTTACGTTGCCGCCACGCCTAGCCTGGCCTGGAATGGCGGCGCGGCCGTGGCGCTGGCCGCCGATGGCCGCTATGTGTTGGAGGGCGCTGCCGGCGACTTTATCGTAGTCAGTGTCGTGACCGCAAGCCTTCCAGGGGCGGATGCGACGAACACGGTAATCGTCAGTGCCGACACCGGCCGCGACATCCAGCAACCGTCCAGCATTATTGGCGTGCGCATCCATGCCGTCGGCCCTGGCAATACAGTCGGAGGAGCGCCTAATCTTGTGGCGACCGCCCGGGCAACGGATACTCTGGCCTGGAATGGGGGCAGCGCGGTCGACGTGACCGCCGGCGGCCTCTTCACCCTGAATCCGGACAGCACCGACTACTTGGTTGTGGAAGTGGAGGCGGCAAGCTTCGTCGCCGGAACGGAAGCGCTGACGGTTTATTCGGCGGACGGCCGAAACATCACGCCTTTCAAGAACGTTACGGGTCTGGAGATTGTGGCGGTTTCCGACACCATCGCTCAGGGCACCTACCAGTTTACGGCGGCGGGAAACAACCTGCTGTGGAGTGATCCCGGAACCAATCCAGTCGATGTGTCGGCTGCAGGCCTGCATCTCGTGCCCCGTTCGGCGGGCTCGAACCAGTACATCGTGGTTCGCAACAGTGCCGGGGGCGCCCCCGGGGCGGGTTCCGACTACCTGTTCGTCAATCAGACCAACCTGCGCCGTATCCGGGTGACGGTGCGCGACCAGGGGGGCTTCTCCGCGGTGACCCACCTGCAGGCCCTGGCCAATAGCACCACCTCCGGCGTGGCCCTCTATCGCGATGCCAACGGCAACGGGGTGTTCGACAGCCCCGGCGTGGACGAGTTCGTACCCATGCTCACCACCGGTAATCTCCTGACGTGGACCCAGGAAACCGTTGGCGTCGGCAGCTACATCGTCGACCTCCAGCCGGATCCCAGTTATCTGACCGCTTATTTGCCCAACTCTCAAAACGAGCCCCATGCCGGAGACGACTTCTTCCTGGTCATTCGTACCACCAAGGATATCAGCTACGGCGACGCCTTCACGGTGCAGGCGGATGTCTACGATCCCACCGAGCCTTACTTTGGGTCCCAGTATCCGGTCTACTACGCCACGGCCACCACCAACACCATCACCTGCGACTCGGTCACCAATACGGTCTACGCCGACCTGACCAGCATTGGCCAAACCTTCGACGCCCGCCTGGAAGGCGACAGCTTTGCCACCTCCGCCCCGGTGGGACTGTTCAGCATCTCCCATTGGGCCGGTGCCGGCGAGACCCAAACCTTGCAGAGCATCAGCTTTACCCTGACCGGCAAGGCGGGCGCCTTCGATCCCGCTGCCGATCTGGCCTCGTTGGACGGGGACGACTTTTCCCAGCGTGGCATCCTGCTGTTTACCGACGACGGTGACGGCGTTTTCGAGCCCCTTCAGGATACGCCGGTCAACTACAGCTACACCATCAGTGGAACCGGACCTTGGACCATTACAATCTCGCCCACCACGCAAATCACGGTGCCAGCCGATCCGGCCAGCGGCAACAACAATCTGTTTGTGGCCTTTCTGGCCTCTTCGGATGTGAAGTTCGGCGACGCCTTTGCGGCCACGGTCGATGTCGACGGTCTGCAATACAGTTCCGGCGCGGGCAATGCCAACGCGGCCCTGACCACCAACACCCTCACCGCCACCATTGCCACGATCTATGAGACGCTGACCACGCACGCTCCGCAACCGTCGGTGTTGACTGGCATTCTGGTCAACAAGATCGGTTCGGCGGTCGTGTCCGGATACAAAACCATCGATTTCATCGCCGCTACGGCCGCCCCCACCCCGGCCACCCTGTCGTTCAACGGCGGTGCCGCCGTCGCCATCGACCTTGATGAGGATCTTGACACCGACAACGCCGACGATGGCCGCTATGTGCTGACCGGCCCAACCTACGACGAGGTCGCCAACCCCAACGACTACATTGAAGTGACCGTGGACGCTTCAAATCTGCCGGTGGCCGATGACAGCGGCTCACTGCTGGTGTCCAACGACACCGACGCTCTTCCCAATGCCGGCGATAAAACCATTCGCAAGTTCGATCTTACCGCTCCCGCCCCCTTCGACACGGCCAACTCCGCCATGAGCGCCCTTATTGGAATCGATCTGGCAGACGGCGTCTCCAGTAACGGAGCGGCCCTGGACGGTTTGACCTTGAAATTCGTCAGCATGGGTTCGTTCAACGCCAACACCGACTTGCGGGCGATGACCGCCAATAGCGCGGATGCCGGCGTGTTGTTGTATCGCGACAACGGCGACGGCATCTTTGATCCGGCCGTGGACACGCGCGTGCCCCTGGCGTCTGTTCCGGGATGGAGCGGGACCGGTTCGGCGGCCAACCCCTACACGATCACGCTGGTGCCCAGCAGCAGCAACCTCGTCAACAAACCGGTACTCGACAACTATTACGACTTCTTCGTGGCCGTACAGCCCAGCGCCAGCGCCAATGACGGCCAGGCGCGCGACTTTTCCACGACCACCATCGGCGACCGCTTCAAGTTGTCCATCCCTTCCGGCGGAATCATCTTCAGCACTGGCACCAATGGACGGACCATTCAGACGCAGACCGTCATGATCGACACCAAGTATCCCGAAATCCTCGGGGTGGACATCGACGACAGCAACGGCGATGGCAAACTCAACACCGTCAGCTTCACCCTCAGCGAGAGCCTGCTGACCGGGGCCGACGATGCGGACGACTGGGCCTTGGCCAATTCCGAAGCTCTTGCCATTACCGGCGCCAGCGCGGAGGGGACGGTTCTGACCCTCACCCTGGACGATACAAAGGGTGATATTTCGGTGGTCACCTACACCCATGCCCACGATGGGGATTCCAGCGCCACCGTCGATTTTGCCGGGAACCCGCTCCTGAATGCCACCGGCGAAAGCAACACGTTGGATGCACCCTTTACCATCACCCGCATCCAATCCGTGGACAGCGACCTGAATGGCCAGATCGACGCCTTGAAAGTGACCTTCAGCCGGTTCGTGGACGATAGCACGTTGCCCGGATACGCCGCTCACGGGGATGTGATCGACGCCCTGAATGTTTCGACGGAAGGCTGGCAGATTGGCAATGGCTATAGCAACCTGCGCATTGATACCGATGGGCCCGCCGGTACGGACGTTGCCGACAACGCGGTGCTCTACTTTGTTTTCGATGAGAAAACGTCCCCCGACACGGGGGTTAAGCCGGCGCTGGCGAGCCTGACCACACCCGGCCTGACCAGTCTGGGTGGGGGCGCCTTCGATGGGACCGTGATTCCGGCCACGGAAGACGCGGCTCTGCCGTTGCTGACACGTGCGGTCATTGATTTGCCGATCGACACCAGTGGCAATATCCGGCAGGGGGCCACCATCACCCTGTCTTTCAGCGAGAATGTCAGCATCGACCCGGCCCGTTTGACCGACACAGGAGGAGATTTCGATACCGATCCGGACGGAGTCAGCCCATTCTCCAATGACCAGAACCTGGACGGGGCGACGGTTGTCTACGGCATCACCTCCAACACACTGACGCTCACCTTCGCCAGTCAGACCACCAGTGGCGACTGGGTCAGCGGAGGGCGCATCGATCTGGACGCCGCCCAGGACGCGGTGACGGACCTGGCGGGCAATCTGGCCACCAGACAACCCAGTGGCCTGGGCTTGGTCATTGTTGGTTTGGGCAGCTCGGAACAGCCCGACAGCGATGGCGATGGCCTGCCCGATTGGTGGGAAACCTTCTACGGTGTGAGCAGTGCCGAGGGGGACGAGGATAACGACGGGCTCCAAAACCTTTTCGAGTTCTATTCCGAAAACAGCCCGATCGATCCGGACAGCGACGGGGACAATCTCAGCGATTTTCTGGAGGATTACGATGGGGATGGCGTGAGCAATGGCGACGAGCAGACCTTCAGCCTGGCCCGCACCTACACGTTGCGCCCGGACCGCACCGATACGGACGACGATGGTGTGTCCGATTCGTTGGAATTGGATCCGCGCAATCCCACCTATCCGATGAGCAGCCCGGTAGTCGCCGAGCGCGCTCTGGCTCTGAGCTATGTGGCTGCGGCCGGCATGGTTCTGCCGCAGCCGGACCGCTTCGCTCTGGGGGGCGCGGCCTGGACGGTGGAGGCCTGGGTTCGCCCGGGAGCGGACGGGGCGGGCACCATTGCCAAGTATGTGACCACGGCTGGCAGTCGCACGGCTCTGGAATTTGGTCTGGAGGGAACCCGGACCCCGTATGTCCGCTTCCAGACAGCCGGCGGCACGGAATACAAGGCGGGCGGAACGGGCGTGGCCGGCAGCATTGCCCAGGACGACTGGACCCACCTGGCCGCTGTCTGGGATCCGGCCAGCTTCAGCCTGATTCTCTACGTCAACGGTCTGGCTAAGATGGCCCAGGTAACCGTGGAAGCGCCCGCCGGAACCATCGGCACCATGACCGTGGCCGCGGGCTTCGACAACGGTTTCCTCGACGAGCTTCGTTTTTGGAACACGGCCCGCACCCAGACTCAGCTTCTGACCAGCCGCGACCGCCTGGTTCAGGAGGGCAGCAGCGGTCTGCTGGCCTACTACCGCTTCGACGACGGTGGTCTCGCCATCGAGGACTTCGCCCACATGAACGATGCCGCCTACTGGATTTCCGGTACCGACGGCGATGGGGACGGTCACGCTGACTGGTTCACCGCCCCCCC
>JBFJXC010000303.1:0-5290 GCA_041623325.1 Lentisphaeria bacterium
AGCCCGGTAGAGGCGCTTCAAGCCATATGCTTCTCTGCCCCTCCGGGACAGACCGGAGCAAGCCCGGTAGAGGCGCTTCAAGCCATATGCTGTGCAGTCCCAGCGGCTATTCCAACTGCCAGTCGTTGTTCCACTGAGTTCCCAGCCGGTGGCTTTGCACACTGCCGTCCTTGTAAAGGAAGTTGCTGTTGCCATTGTGGTAGAATGAGGCGGCCCCAGCCTTGGAATCGTAATAGGCCGGCTCTGAATTGTGTTCATAGGAGCCGCTTCCTTTCTTCGGAATCAGATAGTTGGGGAACGAGCCGCCCGGAACGGCGTACGCGGTGCAGGCGCTGTCGAAATACAAAACCGAGTGGTCGCTCACGGTCGTAAAGCGTTTATGCAGTTTGGGCATGTAACTCAGATAATTCACAAACGGAACCACGCCTCCCCAGATCGTTTTCGTCTCGTAGTTGGCTTGGTTGTAGGCGGTGACCGTCGGCTCGTAGGAATACCCGACCGCAATGCTGCTGTAGTTGCCGGGATCCGTGCCGTATCCGTAGCCGGCAATCATGTGCTGCCGGTTCTCTGACGGACAGGCGAAATATCTCCAGTTTTTTGAATTGGTATAGAAGGACGAATATTGGCCGGTCCCCCCCATGTACGGAAACAACGCCGCGTGATGATCACCGCCCCAGGAATACTTCGGCAGGTAATAGTCGGAATCGTCCAAGTACATCATCAAGGCCGTACCGATGCTTTTCATATTGCTTGTGCAGGTGATCTGTCGGCCCTTTTCCCGGGCAGTGCCCAAGGCCGGCAGTAGCATGCTGGCCAGAATCGAGATGATCGCAATGACCACGAGCAGCTCGATCAGGGTGAACACGCGGGTTCCGGTCTGGCCTCTTTTTGCTCTCATGGTTGTACCTCCTCGTTGTGGGTTGCACATGGTTCATTCTCGAATTGCACGACATAAGCCGGCTTCAGCACCGACGACATCGCGCGGCCATGGTCCAAATAGTCCACCAGCATGGCGGTCCCGGTTTCCGCCAAATCATGATTCTCGAAGATCTGGAATCCGGCGATGGGAATGTCCGAATACTTTTGATAATAGAGGTTTGCGACATTGGCGGCATTCGGGAGGATCAAGCCCGGCCGTTGGTCTGCGGGCAGGCTCCGGCAGTAGTTCAGCAGAGGATTGACCCGTTCCCAGCCGCCGTCGGCGATGACCGCGTCAAACCCGATCGTCTCGCCCAAAATCTTCAACTTGTCTTCCAAATCGCTGATCTCGGTCACGATCCGGTCGCAACTGAATGGAATGCCGGCACCTTCGAAGACCGAGTTCAGCTCCGGCCCGGCATCGTAGTCGTCGGAGCCCAGGAAGAGGATCCGCTCGTATCCGCGCTTGATCAGATCTTTCGCCGCGTTGCCGGTGGCCGTGACAAAATCCAAGGCCACATAGTTAAGATCCCGCAGCGCCTCTTCCGCCCCCGTCATTTTATGCGACACCAACACCACCGGGATGCCGTCGCCCTGCATCGAGCGGATGAGGTCAAGCGCCTCGTTTGGCGGATGGATCCAGATCAGGCCTTCCACGGCGTGTGACACGGCCGAAACATGGATGTTCTCCAGTCGGCTGGCCTGGATCAAATGGGCCTTCAGATGATGAGCATCCAGCCCGTCGAGCACCCGGGCCAGGAAATTCCCATAAGAGAGGAAAGGCGATTCCGTGCCGTTGGACATGACGATGCCGATTTTGCGGCGGCGCAAACTCTTTTCGACGACCCGGTGGCCACGACGGGGCACGCTTTTGACAAGGTGCTCGGCAACCAGGCAGCCGAGAATTTTGCGGTAGGTCATCCGGCTCACGCCGAGCTTGTCGCACATGACCCGCTCGGAAGGCAGCCACCCGCCGTCGGCATAGTCAGCCTCGATGATCATGCGCAGATCCAGCAGCGGTTTCAGGTAGAGCCTGTGCTTGTTGTTCGCCTCAGCTTTCACCGCTACTCCTGCTCTGAATCAGTTTGGTACTTTCTATAGTATACCAGACTTGTCAAAAAGCCAATACCGGACGCATTTTTCCCCGAACGGACCTCGAGGAAGTGGCAGGTGCATCTTGGCCCTTTTTTCCGTGTCTCGTATTCATCCTGGAGACCGCCGTCTATGGCATTCCAGCCCCGCCTACAGGCCAATTGATCAGCCATTTCCCAATGAATGGGCCGCCCTCGACGCAATGGTGACCACTCACTTCAATACGATGATTGGCCAGAGGTCGGGACGGAAGTTGCAGTGGGCGCCCGGTTCGGTCGCCAAAGTCAGGTTGCTGCCGGTTGTCTTGTCGTGGAGATACAGCCCGAACCCGGCGACATTGCCCTGCTTGAGCGCGAATGGCTCGATATATCGCTGCGGGAAGGTCACCTCGTAGGCAAAGCCTTTCTCGGTTCGGATAAACTCGCACCTGACGCTCTTGGCCGCTTCCTCCTTGGACGGGAAATCGATCCCGCCGGCCAGCTGCAGGTCGACATCCTTCAGGCGATAGACCAGACCCGGCCCGGTCTTCCCGTCCGGATTGCCCATGGAGAAGTCGAACCGGTAGTCGTTCGTATCGTAGCCCTTAGTGGCACTGCTCATGCCGTCGGCACCGGTGTCGATATACACCTCGAGGCAGCCGTCGAAGCCGTACAGGTGCTTCTGGAACCCGGGTTTGGCGAAATGCTTGCGGTTCACCAACAGCTCCGGCTTTTCGCATTCGACCCGCAGGTACAGGTTGTCGTGGTCATAGGCGACCTGGAATCCACCAGTGGAACGGCCGCCGCCCTTTCCTGATTTTTGCGTGTGGCGGTTGGTGATCGGAACCGCGGGGATGGTGCTCCAGTCCGGCGTTCCCGCGACCTGCTTTGCATAGACATAATGCATGTTCCACGACTTGTTCAGCGGCGGGCAATCCGGCATCAGCACCGAATAGTCGTGCTGGAACGTATACATTTTGCCGAATTCACGACCGCCGTCGGGCACGACGACCTTCTGTTCAGAGGTGTTGCCGGCCAGGTCGAACGCATAGGATGTGTCGGCCAACTTCACCCTTCCCTTCTGCCCGCGGTCGGACAGGTTGGCGACATCCATCTTGACCTCGCCCGAAGCCGTCGGGACAAAACGCAACGCGATGTTGGCGTCGCCGCCGAGAATGACGGCCTCCTTCAGCATAGTCGCCAGGGCCTGCGGATCGCCGCCGCGGATGAACAACGGCGCGGGAGTCAATTGGATGTCAATGGTTCCGGGTTTTTCCTCGATCGGGCGGGCGTTCCCCATCAGGTCGAGCAGTTCCGGCGCCTGCCCCTGATACGTCAGACGCATGACCGGCCCCTTCACGTAGCCCTCCTCCACCTTGTCCATCGCGCACCAGACTGCGGCAAGGCCCTGGCCGTTCTGCTTGAACACATAGCTCCTGACGCCATTGGCCGGTCTGGCGTCGGCCACAAAAGCCGGATTGGGAAAGAGATTTCCAAGCGTATTGATCGCCTTGACCACCGAGATGGGGGCAAAATTCATATCTTGGAAGATCATCATGAGCCAGATGTTCAGGTGTTCCAGGCGCGGCCAGTATTTCAGGCAGATCAGATAGGCTCGGGCGGCCAGACAAGCCTGAAGATATTCCTGATTGGCCAGGTCGTAGCTGGGATTGGGTCCGTGGAAGTAGAGCGAGGACTGGGTATGCCATTCCGGGATGCGCAGCGCGGACACCAGGAAACCTTCCGCATACTGGATTGCCGCATCGCCGCAACCGTACGTGTCCATCAGGTCGACCAGATACTGGGTCGTCTCATCCAGGTCGTAGCGGCCGCGTTCGCCGGTGCCGTCGATATTGCCGTAGACATGGGTGGAAACCACATCCCAGGTTGCTTTGCCCTGAGTCGCCTTGAGATAGCCTTCGGTCTCCTTCTGGCCGCGCAGGGGGCAGAAACCGGACGTGCCGCTGTCGGGCATGACGCGCGCGTTCGGGTTGCCGCGTTTCAACCCCCGGTAGAAGGCCACCTGAAACTTGGCCCATTCATCGAACTTTCCGGCTTTGACAATCGGACTGTGACATTCCGACTCGTTGGCGAAATACCAGGTCCCGGCCTCGGGATAGTTTTTCGCGATGCGATAGGCGATGCCTTCAAGGCGTGCCTCGTCTTCGGGCGTTATGGCTTTGGCCTCGTACATGATATGGCGCAGGAAGTTGCTGTCGTCCGCCGTGCAGCCTTGCAGCACTTGTTTCGGATTGTGGTACAGGATGCCGTAGCTCGGAACCTGTATCCCGTATTTCTTGAAAAGATCCAACTTGACGGTGTCGTCCGGTTTCTGTTTTGGCGCGCAGCCGAACCCCCACCGCTGCAGGTAGTGGGCCAGGTCGTCGGTTCGGCTGATCGTTCCAATCCAGCTGGGCAGGTTGGCGAACAACGAGCTGGTGGCATGCTTGTTCTCAAGAGACTTCATGATGGAAAAGCGATAGAAGTCGTAGTAAGGCTCCATGCCTTTCAGATCGAACGTGGCGCGCACAAAGAACATGCCGGTGCCAAGTTTGGTTGCATCCAGCGGCAGCGTGATGGCGTCGCCGACGGTAAACGCGACGTCCTGCTCGAACAGGGTTTCGCGGTAGAAGTTGAACACCTTCAATTCCACGTTTCCGCGGGTTCCCGGTTTGCCCAGGATGTGGAATACCGCGTCGATCCGCTGGCCGTATTCGAGGTTGTTGTCGCGATCGGCTGTGGCCAGCAGCCCCTCGACAGGAGCGCATACGAATTCGGTTGGCGCGGTTCCCTCCTCCACTTGAATCCCATCCACCCATATGTCGCCGCTATTCCCCAAGTAGACCGCATTCGCGCCCGCTTCCTGGGTGAAGGTGTACGAATAGCGTTTCCACTCTTGGGTCATTTTGAAATGGGAAGAATCTTTGAGTCTCATCCGGTGACTGAACTGACTCTGACCCCGGATCGAGACGGGACAGAAGCCCAAGTCCTCGCCGCCTTTGAGCCCCTTGGCGTAGCAGCTGACGGTATAGGTCCGTCCCTTCCTGAACGGCAAAGGAAAACTGAGTGCGCCCAGGCTCTTGGAAGAGCGCATCAGCAATGAGTGTTTCCCAAATTTCGCCTCGGCCTCGTCGACAACGAAGCGCTTCCGATCTTCGCCCGGAGTGTATTCAGCCCCCCCGAACATCCAGCACCAGTAGCGCAACCCCTGTTCGAAACTGGGGTTCGGCATCAGATTGCGGGTCGGCAGCTTCGGCACATGGATGCGATCCGCCTTGTAGAAGTCGATGCCCCCGACCGGG
>JBFJXC010000304.1:0-5289 GCA_041623325.1 Lentisphaeria bacterium
GGGGGCTGGTTGCCGGATGAAATTGAACGAGCGCCAACTGGAGATAGTCCGGCTGATCCAGCGCTTGCGGCGCCTGGAGGTGAAGGATCTGGGGGACCGCTTCAAAACCTCGGCCGTAACCATCCGCAAGGATCTGGACGTGTTGCAGGAGAAGGGGATTCTGCTGCGCACGCATGGGGGAGCGGTGCTGGCCGAGGATGTGGAGAAAACCGTTCCAGTGGATGCCAAACTGGGGCAGCGCCCGGAGGCCAAAGAGGCGATCGCCCATGCGGCCATGGACCTGGTATTCGGCTGCGACACCGTCGCCCTGGATGCCGGCTCGACAACCCTGGCCCTGGCCCGCCTTCTGAAGCACACGGATATCCGCATCGTCACCAATTCGCTGCTGATCGCCCAGGAAATGGCCGACCGGGAGTCCGGAGACATGATTCTGGCTGGCGGAATCTGGCGCCGGGCATCCTCCTGTTTCATTGGCCCCGATACCCTTCAGGCATTGGAAGGGCTGAACGTGGACATCGCCTTTGTGGGAGTCAGCGGGTTTTCGGTTGGAAGCGGGTTCACCTGCCAGAACAGCATGGAGGCGCACGTGAAGCAGAAAATGTTGTCGCGGGCCGAGCGCCGCTTCATCGTGGGGGACAGTTCCAAATACGGGCTCCGGGCGTTTTCGACCTTTGCGCGCCTGGCGGAGGTATCCGGGCTGGTGGTGGACGAGGGTCTGTCCCAAGCGGCCCGGGAGGAGCTGGCTCGCGGGGGGGTTCACATCGTAGCGGCAGGTGCGGTCAGTTGAGTCAAGAGACGGGAATCGTTCAAACAGGAGAAGCAGACAATGGCAGCCAAGAATCTACTGGTAGCGCAGTCCGGCGGGCCTTCACCGGTCATCAACAGCTCGCTTCGCGGCGTGGTGGAGGCAGCCCGGGACTATCCCGACCGCATCGGCACGGTCTATGCGGGCTGGCACGGGATCGAGGGGGTTCTGAAGGAGGAGCTTCTGAACCTGAGCGCGCAGGACGAGGACGAGATTGCCCTGCTGCGCCACACCCCGGCCGCCGGGGCCATCGGCACCTGCCGCTACAAGATCAAGTCCCACCAGAAAGAGGACTTCGAGCGGGTGGTGGAGGTGCTCCGCGCTCACAACATCGGCTATTTCCTCTACAATGGCGGCAACGACTCCATGGACACGGCCAACAAGGTGGCCAAACTGGCCCGGGAGCGCGGCCTGGACATGGTCGGAGTCGGCATTCCCAAGACCATTGACAACGATGTCGGCGACAGCGAATTCAAACTGATCGACCACACCCCCGGCTATGGCTCGGTGGCCCGCTACTGGTCGGCCATCGTGCAGAACGCCGAGGAGGAGAACCGCGGCAGCTCTCCGGCCGACCCGGTTCTGGTTCTGCAGGCCATGGGCCGCAAGATCGGCTACATTCCCGCCGCCGCGCGTCTGGCCGACCCCAAGCGGGACATGCCCCTGCTGATCTTCCTGGCCGAGGCGGGTCTGAGCATGGAACAGATGGCCGACAAGATCAATGCCATGGTCAGGCAGCGCGGTCGTGCCGTGGTGGTGGTCAGCGAAGGTTGCGACGTGGGCGATCTGGGCTTCACCAAGGACAGCTTCGGACACGCCCAGTTCGGGGCCAGCCAGACCACGGTCCAGCAGGCCCTGGTGAACTATCTGAACCAGCATGGCATCGCCGCCCGCGGCGCGGCCCGCGGCCAGACCTACGGCACCGACCAGCGCGCCACCGCCATCTACGCCTCCACCGTGGATCTGGACGAGGCCTACCGGGTGGGCCAGAAGGCCCTGGAGCTGGCCGTGAACGGCGAGAACGGCTTCATGTCCACCATTCTCCGGGCCCCGGGGCGCATCTACGATGTGCGCTACGACCAGGTCCCCTTGGAGAAAGTGGCCAACTCCGAACGCACCTTCCCTGCCGAATGGATCACCGCCGACGGCACCGACGTGTCCGACGAGTTCGTGGCCTATTGCAAGCCGCTGGTGGGCGAGGAGTGGCCAAGCGTGCCGTTGATCGACGGCCGCCAGCGCTTCGCCCGCCTGAAGCCGGTCTACGCGGACAAGAAACTGCCTGCGTACGAGCTGGAGGCGAACAGGTAGTGTTCAGGTTTCAGGAATTCAGGTTTCAGGGCTGAAGCGACAGCGGAAGTCCGCCTCAGGCGGATTCAGGAGTTCAGGTTTCAGGAGGGACAATGGAGAAGAGGAAAACATTTCTGGATGTGGAGGATCTGAAGGTCTACCGAAGGCTGTGCCAACTGCACATTGAGGTCTGTAACTTGAGCCATCAGAGGCCTGCTGAGGAACGCTACGAACTGGGTAGTCAGGTTAGGCGGTCGTCCAACAGCGCTCCCGCCCAACTGGCGGAGAAGAACGATGATAGGCACATCAAGAATAAAATTGAAGGCGTAAACCGAAGTCGAGGAGAAGCGGGTGAGACAGTTCATCATCTCTATATGGCTGTGTTGAAGAAGTACATGCCAAGAAGCGTATATGACGACTATCGCGCACGGTACAAAGAGTGCATCTGCATGCTTAACGGCCTTGAAAAGAGGTTGGAGCAGAATCTGCCGGCTCAGGACCGGCGTTGGGAAATTGCCCAGGAGGGTGAGTACATCGCCTGCGTTGAGCCTGGCTTGCCCGGTTTTCCTGAACCCCTGAACACTGAACCCCTGAACACTAGAAAGGAAATGCCATGGACTATTTCGCGGAGCTGAAAAATCTGCCCAAGGAGCACGGCTACTTCGTGGGCATCGACAGCGACGGCTGCGTCTTCGACAGCATGGAGATCAAGCAGAAAGAGTGCTTCTGTCCGGCCTTCATCAAACACTTCGGGTTGCAGGCGGCCAGCAAGTACGCCCGCCAGGTCTGGGAATTCGTCAATCTCTATTCCAAGACCCGCGGCTGCAACCGTTTTCTGGCTGTGCAGCGCTCCCTGAAGCTGATGCAGGAGTGGGACGTGTTCGCGGCCCGTGGCTGTAAGGTGGGTCCCATTCCCGAGCTTGATGCCTGGATCGCGGAGGAATCCAAGCTGGGCAACCCGGCCCTGGAGGCCAAAGTGGCCGCCACCGGCGACTCGGCTCTCAAGAGGGTTCTGGCCTGGAGTCATGAGGTCAACGCCCGCATCGAGGACATGGTCTACGGGCTGGGGCCCTTCCCCGGCGTGCGCGACTGTCTGGAGAAGCTCACCGGCAAAGCCGACAAGATCGTGGTCAGCCAAACCCCGTTCGAGGCGCTGGACCGCGAGTGGCGGGAGCACGACCTGGATACCTACATCAACTACATCGCCGGCCAGGAGGCCGGAACCAAGACCGAGCATCTGAAGTACGCGGCCGTCGGCAAGTACGAGGCGGACAAGATCATCATGCTGGGCGACGCCCCGGGCGACTACAAGGCCGCCGCCGCCAACGGCGTGCTCTATTTCCCCATCGTCCCCGGCGACGAGGAGGCCTCCTGGCAGCGCTTCCTGACCGAGGGCATCGACAAATTCCTGTCCGGCGAGTATGCCGGGGCCTATCAGGACGCGCTGGTGGCCGAATTCGAGAAGGCCCTGCCGGAGAACCCGCCCTGGAAGTGATGGAGTGGTGGAGCATTGGAATGATGTGTTGAGTAAGATGCGGGGTAGGAGCAGGAGTGGGATACGTTCAAACTCATGCTCCGATGCTCCCAATCCTACTCCAACGCTCAGTGGATCGAGATGAACAGTTGAACTGCAGGGGGGTTAGGTTTCAGGTCGGTCAAGTCCTGACAATCAGGTGGCACCGGAAAGTCGATCACGATTGCGATGACGAGCGCGATTACGATTTTCCGAAACCCGAAACCCTACACCCGAAACCAAAAAAGGGAGCAATCATGTCGAAAGCGAACATCGGTGTCGTGGGTCTGGCCGTGATGGGCGAGAACCTGATTCTGAACATGGAGAGCAAGGGCTTTACGGTGGCTTGCTACAACCGCACCGTCTCCAAGGTGGACGATTTCATCGGCGGCCGGGCCAAAGGCAAGAAAATCGTCGGTGCCCACAGCATCGAGGAGCTGTGCCAGAAGCTGGAGCGTCCGCGCAAGGTGATGCTGATGGTCAAGGCCGGGACCGCGGTCGACGACTTCATCGAGCAGGTCATCCCTTATCTCGAAAAGGGCGACATCGTCATCGACGGCGGCAACAGCCACTTCCCGGACACCATCCGCCGCACCGAGTATCTGGAAAGCAAGGGACTGCTCTACATCGGCACCGGTGTGTCCGGCGGCGAGGAAGGCGCCCTGCTGGGGCCGTCCATGATGCCCGGCGGTTCCCCCGCGGCCTGGAAGCATGTGAAGGACATCTTCCAGGGAATCTGCGCCAAGACCGACAGCGGCGAACCCTGCTGCGACTGGGTCGGGGAAGGCGGCGCCGGCCATTTTGTGAAGATGGTTCACAACGGCATCGAGTACGGCGACATGCAGATGATCTGCGAGACCTACCAGATGATGAAGCAGGGCCTGGGCATGACAAACGACGAGATGCACCAGGTGTTCACCGAGTGGAACAAGGGCGAGCTTGACAGCTACCTGATCGAAATCACCCGCGATATCCTCGGCTACAAGACCGAGGAGGGCGAGGAGGTCCTCGACAAGATCCTGGACACCGCCGGCCAGAAGGGCACCGGCAAGTGGACCGCCGTGGCCGCCCTCGACGAAGGTCAGCCTCTGACCCTGATCGGCGAGGCCGTCTTCGCCCGCTGCCTGTCCGCCCTCAAAGAAGAGCGCGTGGTCGCCAGCAAGCAGCTGGCCGGCGATGTGCAGGCCTTCGACGGCGACAAGGCCCAGATGATCGACGACCTGCGCCAGGCGCTGTTCGCCTCCAAGATCGTCAGCTACGCCCAGGGCTACCAACTTATGCGCGCCGCCGCCAAGACCTACGGCTGGAACCTGAACTACGGCGGCATCGCGCTGATGTGGCGCGGCGGCTGCATCATCCGCTCCGTCTTCCTCGGCGACATCAAGAAGGCCTTCGACAAGGATCCCGAGCTGGTCAACCTGCTGCTGGATCCCTTCTTCGCGGATATCGTCCAGAAGGCCCAGGCCGCCTGGCGCCGCGTGGTCGTCGCCGCCGTCAAGATGGGCATCCCCATGCCCGCCATCGGCGCCGCCCTCTCCTTCTTCGACGGCTACCGCGCCGAGCGCCTGCCCGCCAACCTCCTGCAGGCCCAGCGCGACTACTTCGGCGCCCACACCTACGAGCGCGTCGACAAGCCCCGCGGCCAGTTCTTCCACACCAACTGGACCGGCCGCGGCGGCGACAC
>JBFJXC010000305.1:0-5284 GCA_041623325.1 Lentisphaeria bacterium
CCAGTTCGACCTGGTCGCCTATCTGGTGGAGTGGGTACATCCGTTCGGCTTGCTGGGACAGATCTTTCAACAGGGAGTAGGGGTATTTCTCCTCGACCTCCCGAATGGCCTGGCTGCGCGCCTGGTCTCTGACGTCGTTGACCTGCATGCTCGGAGCCTCGACGGGCAGCTTGAAGCCCAGTTGCTTGGCCACGAGCTCTTTGGTGATTTTGCTGTTGACTTGCTTGGTCAGCTCGGTCTTGGCTTTCTTGACCAACTCGTCCCGCTCCGGGTGCCAGCTGGTGTCTTCCGCCGGAGCGGTGGGCAGGTCGGCCGGGACCGCGGCGTCCGGCTGTTCCTCCTGGGCTGGGGGCTCAGGCTCGTCGTCCTGGGCCCGGAGTGGAAGCGCCGTGGTCAGCAAACCTGGCAGCAGGAGGCAGAAGGTCAGCCAGGCAAATGGTGTTCGCTCGAGTGTTTTCACGCTTGTACCCCTTTTGTCGCGTGTGGTGGCAGCGGAGCCAGCCAAATGCCTGCCGGCTGCACAACGTACAAGGTAAACAATAGTCGGTGCCGGGCCTTTTTCCAGATGGACTATTTGAGCTGCTGGCTGAGCCGCTGGTTCAAGTCGATGGTCATGATTTCCTCCAGCAAGGGTCCGAGGTTTCCGGCCAGCACATTGGGCAGGTCATGGGTGCTGATTCCGAAGCGGTGGTCGCTGATGCGGTTCTGGGGGAAGTTGTAGGTGCGAATGCGCTCGCTGCGGTCTCCGGTTCCGACTTGCGAGCGGCGGGCCGCGGCGTTCTTGGCCGTCTCTTCGGCCTGCTTCTGTTCGAGCAGGCGGGAGCGCAGGATGCGCATGGCAATTTCGCGGTTGCGGTGCTGGGACTTTTCCTGTTGGGAGGCCACGCTCAGGCCGGTGGGGATATGGGTGATGCGCACGGCCGAGTCGGTGGTGTTCACGCACTGTCCGCCCGGTCCGGAAGAGCGGAAGACGTCGATCCGCAGGTCTTCGTTGTTGACCTGGATGTCCACCTCTTCAGCTTCGGGCAGGACGGCGACGGTGACGGTCGAGGTGTGGATGCGTCCCCCCGCTTCGGTGGAGGGAATGCGCTGAACCCGATGCACGCCGCTTTCGTAGTTCATGAACCGGTAGACCTCCTGCCCCTGCAGGGAGAAGGCCACGTCCTTGATGCCGCCCACATCGGTCTCGGTGCATTCGAGCAGTTCGGTTTTCCAGCCCTTCTGCTCGGCAAAACGCGTGTACATGCGGTATAGATCGCCGGCAAAAAGACTGGCCTCGTCGCCGCCGGCCGCCGGTCTGATTTCCACGATAATGTTGCGGTTTTCGTAAGGGTGGGGCGGCAGGATGAGGGCCTTGATCTCCCGGTCGGCTGTGGCCAGAGTCTGCTCCTGGGCGGCGATCTCGTCACGGATCACCTCAAGTAGCTCGGGATCCTCCTCGATCTCCAGCATCTCCTGGCTTTCGTCCCGCTCCTTTTCCGCACGCTTGAACTGGTCCCAGAGCATCAGCAGCCGCGAGAGGCGCTGGTGCTCACGGGAAAGAGCCTCGTACTTCTGCTGGTTGCTGGCGGAAAAATCAAAGGCAGCCAGATCGGCTTCGACCGTCTGCAGTTTGGGTCTGGCATTGTCGATGTAGGTTTGCAAGTCCACAAGGGTTACCCTCAGGCAGAAACAACGATGCCGCCAGCGGAAAGCTGGCGGCACCGATTAAGCAACAAGGAGGCGATCAGGCTTCCTTCAGGCCATACCGGCGGCGGAAGCGGTCCACGCGACCTTCCGTGTCCACCAGCTTTTGCTTGCCGGTGTAGAACGGATGGCACTTGGCGCAGATGCCGACTCTGGCTTCCGGCTGGGAGGACTGGATGTCCCATTGGGCGCCGCAGGCACAGATCACTTTCGCATCCTGGTAATTGGGATGAATGTCCTTTTTCATGGCATGTCCCGTGTTTGGTTTAGGGTTTGGGTTGAATCTTCAAGGCTGTCTAATATAACGCCGGCTTGGCGAATTGCCGCCTATTCCATCTCCGCCAGGGCCGCTTTCCGGCTGAGGCGAATTTTTCCGCGCTCGTCCACGCCGATCACTTTGACTGTGACCGTGTCGCCGACTTTGCAGATGTCTTCGACCTTGTTGACCCGATAGTCGGCCATCTCGGAGATGTGCAGGAGGCCGTCCTGTCCCGGCAGGATCTCCACGAAGGCCCCGAATTCCCGGACGGTCCGGACCAGGCCCTTGTAGATTTTTCCGACTTCGGCCTCGGAGGAGACCTTCTCGACTTCGTGCACGGCCGCTTCCAAGGCGGAAACTTCCGGTGCAAAGATGCTGACGGTGCCGTCGTCCTGGATGTCGATCTGGGCGCCGGTCATTTCGGTGATGCCCTTGATGACTTTGCCACCCGGGCCGATCAGGGCGCCGATCTTGTCGGGATTGATCTTGAGGGTGCGCATTTGGGGAGCGTGCTTGCTGACGCTTTCCCGCGGCTGGGCCAGGCATTCCTGCATGATGTCCAGGATCTTGAGGCGGGCGGTCTTGTTGCGAAGCATGGCTTCGTACATGCCCTCAATGTCCAGGCCGGCGATTTTCAGGTCCAGCTGGAAGCCGGTGATGCCCTCGCGGGTGCCGGCAACCTTGAAGTCCATGTCGCCGAAGTGGTCCTCGGAACCGAGAATATCGGTCAGAAAGACGCGCTTGTCGCCTTCCTCGGCGGTCACCAGGCCGCAGGAGATGCCGGAGACCGGGGCTTTGATGGGAATGCCGGCATCCATCAGAGCCAGGGTTCCGCCGCAGATGCTGGCCATGGAGGAGGAGCCGTTGGAACCGAGGATGTCGGAAACGCACCGCACGGCATAGGTGTAATCGGCGGGGACCACCTTGGCCAAGGAGCGCTCAGCCAGGGCCCCATGCCCGACTTCGCGGCGCCCCGGCCCCATGATGCGGCCGGTTTCACCCACGCTGAAGTTGGGGAAGTTGTAGTGCAGGATGAACGGTTTCTTGGCCTGTTCGCTGCCGGTGATGATGTCGTAGGTCTGGGCATCGCCGCTGGCACCCAGGGTGGTGGTGATCAGCGCCTGGGTTTCGCCGCGGGCGAAGAGGGCGCTGCCGTGGGTGCGGGGCAGCAGGCCGACTTCGCACGTGATCTTGCGCAGTTCATCGGCGGCGCGGCCGTCGCTGCGGACGCCCTTGTCCAGAATGAGGCTGCGGACCGTCTGTTCGACGACCTCGTCGAAGGCCAGTTTCAGATTGGGGACCTGGCCCTCTTCGTAGTTTGGGGTCAGGGCCAGGATCATCTCGTCGCGGAGGGCGTTCTGGGCGGCCATGCGCTCGGTCTTGTCGAGAACGGTGCAGGTCTGCTCCAGACGTTCTTGTCCGCAGAAGGACTTCACAGCCTCCAGGACGTCGTCCGCCACCAACTGCAGGGTCTTGGGCGTATACTTGGGCTTGCCGGCCTTGGCGGCCAGGTCGCGCTGGGCGGCAATCTGAGCCTTGACGACGCCGTCCGCGAAGGTCAGCGCGTCGCGCAGGACTTCCTCGCTGATTTCGTCGGCGCTGCCTTCGATCATGATGGTCTTACCCGCGATGCCGGCGTAGACCAGGTCGAGGTCGCTGTTTTTCATGTCCTGGTTGGAGGGGTTGGCCACAAATTCGCCCTTGATTCGGCCGACCCGCAGGGCCCCGATGGGGCCGTTGAAGGGGATGTCGGAGATCGCCAGGGCTGCCGAGGCACCCAGGATGCTCAGAACATCCGGCTCGTTCACGCCGTCGGCGCTGAGCAGGCCGGACATGATCTGCACGTCGTTGATGAACCCCTTGGGGAAGAGAGGGCGCAAAGGACGGTCGGTCATGCGCGAGGTTAGGATTTCTTTTTCGGTCGGCCGGCCTTCGCGCTTGAAGTAGCCGCCGGGGAACTTGCCGGCGGCGCTGAATTTCTCCCGGTAGTCGACTTGCAGCGGAAAGAAGTCCAGGCCGGGCCGCGGCTCGGCCGAGCAGGCGGCCACCAGCACGACGGTGTCGCCTTGCTGCACGGTGACGGAGCCGCCGGCCAGCAAGGCCAGTTTTCCGGTTTCGATGGTGATGGGGGGACGTCCATGGTCCATGTCGATGGTGACGCGTTCGATTCCCATTGTTCAGGGTCTCCTTTGGTATGTGTTTACCTAAATGAGAAGTGCTCGCGGCGCCGTCAAAGGTTGGGGGAAGCTCATTGAAGCACAGTTGCCCGGGCAGAGCGGAATTGCGGTATAAACGCCCTCACGGGGCTCGTCAAGCCATTTATACCGCCGGAATTCCACCGTGCCCACCAGTGGCCTCTTCAATCGGGCTGCCTTTTTCCTCTGGGGATGGCGAACCTTCTCGTAACAAACCGCCCGCGGGATCCGGCGGACCCCGCAGGCGGAAAAAGCTGATTATCGACGCAGGCCGAGGCGCTTGATCAGGTTCAGGTAGCGCTCGTGGGCTTTGTCCTTCAGGTAGCCCAGAAGGCGACGGCGACGGCTGACCAGGGCGATGAGGCCGCGGCGCGAGCTGTGGTCCTTCTTGTGCATCTGCAGGTGTCCGGACAGTTCGGTGATCCGGCGAGTCAGGATGGCGATCTGCACTTCGGCCGAGCCGACGTCGCCGTCCTTGAGGGCGTATTCCTTAATGATAGCCTGCTTGTCGTCTTGAGTCATGGTTCTCAGATTCCTGTTGGGTTGTATTGCTAGGCGAAAGCAAATCAAGCGCAAAGGAGCTTAAAATAGTGGTCTCTGGTGGCGTTGCAAGCGAAAGGACATCGTTTCAGTACGAAAAAGGTCGGGGAGGATTGGTTGATAGGGGTGTCGTCCTCGTCAACCCATCAACCTTGTCTTCCTCTGCGTTTCGCGCCTCGAGGGACTATTGGCCAAGGTGTTCCGATCGACCATGAAGCGGCTCGACGGAGTCTCGCCCTCCAGTGTTCGGTCCCCATCTTTCCGGCCTTCGGCGCTGGACGTTCGTTCCTCTCAGGTTCCCATCATTTCAGAATTCACCTGTTTCGGAGAACGTGCCCATCACCGGGCCGAGCCTGCGAGGTTCGGTGAAAGAGGCTTGTTGGCGGAACTCATGTGAGGCTGGACGGATCCAGTAGTCGGGCACCATGGTACACGGTTAGGATCACGACTGCCTCCCCCACAATTCGGTAGACGATTCGGTAGCTGCCCACTGCCGTTGAAATAGCCATATCAGCTTGAAATTAAGGATGTTGAGACTATACTTACGACGTGTGGCGGCTCATTTTGAGTTGCCTGAACGAATGGAACCTGAAACCCAGGAAAG
>JBFJXC010000306.1:0-5276 GCA_041623325.1 Lentisphaeria bacterium
CCATCGAACAGCACGCCCAGACGGCCGCGGCGGCAAGGGAATGCCGCATCTCCAGAGACTAGGATGCAACCGGAGTCGTGGAGATGCGCTTTTCCCAAAGCGCCAAACCTTGATTCAGATGCGTCGGACTGGCGTGCCCCCGGACCCGGCGGCAAGGGATTGCCGCATCTCCAGGACATTGAAAAGGGGGCGATTATTCGCAGAACCCGCAGGTTCCCTTATATTGAGGGTTTTTGTTTCAACCCACATGCAGGCCCCAACATGAAGCGTTTTGAAGAATTGTTCGAGGAACTGAGCCGCAAGGCCGCCTCCGGGGATCCTCACTCCGGAACGGTCAAGGAACTGGCCAAGGGCAAGCACTTTATCGGCAAGAAGGTGATCGAGGAAGCCGGCGAAGTCTGGATGGCGGCCGAGTACGAAGGCAAGGAGAAGACCGCCGAGGAGATCTCCCAGTTGCTCTATCATCTCCAGGTCATGATGATCGCCAACGATTTGAGTCTGGACGACGTCTACAAGTATCTCTAAATCACCTGTTCTGTGGTTCAGGCTTCGTGGTTGAGGCGGTTGGATAGGCCACCAAATCCTGAATGATCGCTGCCCCGTTAAACCCGATCAGGAGTGCGATCGCGAGCCAGAGCCGGAAACCCGGCAGCCGAACACTGGAACCAGGGCGTTTCAAGACGAACGAGGACAACATGTTACGAATTGCCATCCCCAACAAGGGCTCTCTTTCCGACAAAGCGGTCACGCTGATCGACGCGGCGGGCTACTCCTGTCTGCGCGGCGGTCGCGAGCTGATCATGACCGACACCGAGAACGACATCGAGTTCGTGTTTCTGCGGCCGCGGGACATCGCCGTCTACGTCAGCGACGGCATCTTCGATCTGGGCATTACCGGGCGCGACTTGTTTCTGGACAGCGAGAGCGACGTGCACGAACTGTTGCCACTGGGCTTCGGCGGGTCGACCTTCCGCTACGCCATTCCCCGGGACAAGGACCTGGGGCCGGACGATTTCCACGATCTGCGCATCGCCACCAGCTATCCGAATCTGGTCAAGCAGGACATGGCCCGCCGAGGCGTGAAGGTCAGCATCGTCAGACTCGACGGTGCCGTCGAGGTTTCCGTGCGCCTAGGGGTGGCCGACGCCATTGCCGACGTGGTCTCCTCCGGCCGCACCATCGTCGAGGCCGGTCTGAAGATCGTCGGCGAACCGATTCTCAAATCGGAGGCCGTGGTCATATCCCACAATCCGGCCGCGGCGGAGAATCCGGCGGTCAAGACGTTCCTGGACCGCTTGCAGGGAATCGTGGTGGCCCGGGACTATGTCATGATCGAGTACGACATCCCCAAGACCGTGCTGGAGCAGGCCTGCAGACTGACCCCGGGGATCGAGTCGCCGACGGTCTCCCCGCTGACGGATGCGGCCTGGATGGCGGTCAAGGCCATGACCCGGCGCAAGGGAATCAACAGCCTGATGGACCAGCTGGCCGGCCTCGGAGCCAAGGGCATTCTGGTGACCGATATCCGGACCTGCCGGATTTGAGCGCACCGCAAATGCATCCCTTGGGCTGCAGACTACAATCGTCATCGCTCTCCTAATCGCGCTCGCAATCGAAATGGGAGACCCCTTCGATCACGAGGGCGATGACGAGCGCGACTACGAGTATTTTTTTCTTAATCGTAATAATAGAGCAAGGGACACAGCCATGGCAGACAGCTATCTCCAGAATCTCTTCGCCGAGCGCATCGGCGGCAATCGCTTCGGCAAGGACACGACCATCTACAAGTTCGAGAAGATCAAGCGCGCCAAGGCCGCCGCCAAGGCCGCCCGCCCCGATCTGGAACTGATCGACATGGGCGTGGGCGAGCCCGACGACATGGCGTTCGAGGGCGTGGTCAAGGCCCTGGGCGTGGAGGCCGGCAAAATCGAGAACCGCTTCTACGCCGACAACGGCATCGCCGAATTCCGTCAGGCCGTGGCCGCCTACATGCAGGAGCTGTACGGCGTGGAGCTGGACCCGGCCACGGAAATCTGCCACTCCATCGGCAGCAAATCGGCCCTGACCCTTCTGCCGGCCGCCTTCATCAACCCCGGCGATCTCTGCGTACTGACCGTGCCCGGCTACCCGGTCATGGGAACCTGGAGCAAATATCTGGGCGGCGAGGTGGTCAATCTGCCCCTGACCAAGGCCAACGGCTTCCTGCCCCAGCTGGAAAGCCTGACCGCCGAGCAGCGCGAGCGCACGAAACTTCTGTATCTGAACTATCCCAACAATCCGACCGGCGCCTCGGCCACCCCCGAGTTCTTCGATGCGGCCATCGCCTTCGCCAAAAAGCACAACATCCTGCTGGTTTCCGACGCCGCCTACGCCCCGCTGAACTTTACCGGCAAGCCCCTGAGCATCCTCTCGCGGCCGGGCGGCAAGGACGTGGCCGTGGAACTGCACAGCATGTCCAAGGGCTTCAACATGACCGGCTGGCGCCTGGGATGGGTCTGCGGCAACCCCGACGCGGTCAAGGCCTTCGCCACGGTCAAGGACAACGCCGACAGCGGCCAGTTCATGGCCATCCAGAAAGCCGCCATCTGGGCCTTGGCCAACCAGAAGGATCTGACCCCCAAAATCTGCGCCAAGTACAGCCGCCGCCTCAAAGCCTTGACCCAGACCCTGCGCGAGCTGGGCTTCGACGCGGTCATGCCACAGGGATCCTTCTACCTGTACGTCGGCATTCCCAAGGGCACGACCGATGCACGCACCTTCGCCTCCGGCGAAGAATTCAGCCAGTGGATGATCACCGAAAAGCTCATCAGCACCGTGCCGTGGGACGACGCCGGCAACTTCGTGCGCTTCAGCGCCACCTTCGTGGCCCCCACCATCGAGCGCGAGACCCAGGTGCTCGACGAGGTCAAGCGCCGCCTTAGCGACACCGAATTCGTCTTCTGAGGAACCGCCCATGTGTGCCCAGCCAACGCCCGCGCCCCAGATGCGCGCCAATATCGATTTTGTCTGCCTGGACGAGGAATGCAAGGCGACCGTCAAGTTCAACCTGATGGAGCTGGAGCAGAAGAATGGCCGTGTGACCTGCCCGGATTGCCGGCGCGAATATCAGTTCGACGCCGTCTTTCTGGACAAGCTCAAGCGGTTGCGCCAGCTGATCCTGGCGGTGCGGGATGCCGAGGACGTGCTCGGGGACACCAACGTGGGCATCACCACCATGGCCGGAGAGGAGAAGATCTCCTACCGCCTGCTGCTGACCCGCCTGAACACGATCATTTCCCTGGACGTTGGCGGCCGCAAGGTGGACTTCCGCTTTCGGGTGGAACCCTTGCTTGAGGAAGGCTCGTTCCGCTGATACGGTAGGGCCCATGCTGCTTCAAGTCGACAATCTGCACACGCACTTCCGGGTGGGCCAGCACGGCCTGGCCCGGGCCGTGGACGGCGTCAGCTTCGACATCCGGGCCGGGCAGACCGTGGCCCTGGTTGGGGAGTCGGGCTGCGGCAAGTCGGCAACCGCCTTTTCGTTGATGAATCTTCTGCCCGAGACCGCCTTTTTCCCTTCCGGGCGGATTCTGCTGGAGGGCCGCGATCTTCGGCAGTGTTCGGAGGCCGAGATGCAGCGTCTGCGCGGCAACCGTCTGGCGATGATCTTTCAGGAGCCCATGACCTCCCTGAACCCGTTGATGCGGATCGGCCGGCAGCTGGTCGAACCGCTGCGCCAGCACCGGGGGATGAGTCGGGCCGAGGCCATGGCCGAGGCGCTCAGCCTTCTGAAGCACGTGGGCATCCCGGCCCCCGAAGACCGCCTGCAGGACTATCCCCACCAGCTGTCCGGGGGCATGAAGCAGCGGGTGATGATCGCCATGGCCCTGGCCTGCCGGCCGAAACTGCTGATCGCCGACGAACCCACCACCGCGCTGGACGTGACCATTCAAGCCCAGATCCTGGGACTGATGAAGGACCTCCAGAAAGAGACCGGCATGGCCATCCTCTTTATTACCCACGACTTGGGAGTGGTCAAGCAGATGGCCGACCAGGTCTGCGTGATGTACGCGGGCAAGATTGTCGAGCAAGGCAGCCGGGAGCAGATCTTCGGCAAGCCGGCCCATCCGTACACCCAGGGGCTGTTCGCCTCCCTGCCCCAAAGCGGCTGCCGCCACGAATTGCTCAAGACCATCCCGGGAAACGTGCCGTCCGCGCTGGAGTACCCTTCCGGTTGCCGTTTCCACCCCCGCTGCCCCAAGCGCTTCGAACGCTGCCCCTTGGAGGAGAGTCGCCTGCATCCCGCCGGAAAAGGCCACGATGCCGCCTGCCACCTTTGGGAGCCTGGTCTGGATTACGACCGCAAGCGGACCTGGCCCTCCTCCCCACGCCCGCAGCCCCGCGTCCGCAGCCAGCACACCCTGCTGACGGTCTCGGACTTGAGCACCCATTTCCCCGTGCGGCGCGGCTTGCTGATGCGGCCGGTGGCCCACGTGAAGGCCGTGGACGAGGTCAGTTTCGAACTCAAGCGCGGTTCCACCCTGGCGCTGGTCGGAGAGTCCGGCTGCGGCAAGACCACCATCGGGCAGAGCATCCTGCGCCTGCTGAAGGAGGCCCGCGGCCGGGTGGTTTTCGGAAGCGAGGATGTGATGGCCTGGGATCGCTCCACACTGCGGGCCAGGCGCCGGCAGCTCCAGATCGTCTTCCAGGACCCGTTCTCGTCCCTGTCCCCCCGGATGACCGTCGGGCGGATTGTGGGGGAGGGGCTGCGCGTGCACTTCCCGGGCCTGTCGCCGGCCGAGCACCAGCAGCGGGTCCAGCACGCCCTGGCCGACGTCGGTCTGGATCCCAGCCTGGCCAGCCGCTATCCCCACGAATTCTCCGGAGGCCAGCGCCAGCGCATCAGCATTGCCCGGACCCTGGTTCTGCAGCCTGACTTTCTGGTGCTGGACGAGCCCACCAGCGCCCTGGATGTCTCCGTGCAGGCGCAGATCCTGAATTTGCTGGTGGATCTGCAGGCCAAGTATGGCCTGACCTACCTGTTCATCACCCACAACCTGGCGGTGGTCGAATACATGGCCGACACAGTGGCGGTCATGTACCTGGGCAAAATCGTCGAATACGCCCCCTGCGCGGAGCTGTTCCGGGACCCACGCCACCCCTACACCCGCTCGCTGCTCAAGGCCATTCCCAGGATCGACAAACGCGAAGCCCTCATCCGCCTGGCCGGCGAAGTGCCCTCGCCCCTGCATCCACCCGACGGATGCCACTTTCACCCCCGCTGCCCCGTCTACGCC
>JBFJXC010000307.1:0-5261 GCA_041623325.1 Lentisphaeria bacterium
ACAATGTCCGCCGGTTGCGCCACCATGCCAGCATCGCCCTGTGGTGCGGCAACAACGAAATAGAGCAGGGACTGATCGGGGACCGCGGCTGGGAAAACGGCCAGATGCCCTGGAGCGAGTACGAGAAGCTTTTCGACCGCCTGCTGCCCGGAATCGTCGAGGAACTGGCTCCGGAAGCCAACTACTGGCCGGGTAGTCCCCACAGCCCGCTGGGGGATCGCCGCGACCACCGCAATCCCACTTGCGGCGACGCGCATCTGTGGGATGTCTGGCACGGCAAGAAACCGTTCGAGTGGTATCGGACCTGCGAGCACCGCTTCAACAGCGAGTTCGGCTTCCAATCCTTTCCCGAGCCCAAGACCGTCTACGGCTACACGGTCCCGGAGGACCGCAACATCACCAGCTGGGTGATGGAGCACCACCAGCGTTCCGGCATCGGCAACACCACCATCATGCAATACATGCTGGACTGGTTCCGTCTGCCGGAAGGCTTCGATAACACCCTCTGGGCCAGCCAGATTCTCCAGGGCATGGCCATCAAGTATGCCTGCGAGCACTGGCGCCGCAGCATGCCCCGCGGAATGGGCACTCTCTACTGGCAGCTCAACGACACCTGGCCGGTGGCCAGCTGGAGCTCCATCGACTACCACGGGCGCTGGAAGGCCCTCCACTACATGGCCCGAAACTTCTTCGCCCCCCTTTTGGTCAGCGGAGTGGAGGACACGGAGAAAGGCTCGGTGGAGATCCACGTGACCAGCGACCTAATGGCGGAATCCTCGGGAACCCTGCGCTGGAGCGTCACCGATGTGAACGGCCAAATCCTGCTGTCCGAAGAGGAATCCGTCGCGATCCCCGCCCACGCCAGCCGTCTGGCCCGGCCCCTCGACCTATCCTTCCTGATCGCCGAACACGGTCAGCGGGACATCCTGGTCTGGCTGGAACTGGAAAACGCCGGCCAGCCGACTTCCAGCAATCTGGTTCTCTTCGCCCGACCCAAGCATCTTGAACTCAGCCGCGAACCCGGTATCACCACGACCATCGACACATTGGAAGACGGCGCCTTCGCGGTCACCCTCCAGACCGAAAAAACCGCCCTCTGGTGCTGGTTGGAGCTGGAAGGCGCCGACGCGGTCTGCTCCGACAATTTCCTGCATCTGCGCCCCGGCAAGCCCGTCACCATCCAGATGCGGCCGGAAAAAGCCCTGACCGCTGAACAATTCGGCAGGCAGCTGCTCTGCCGCAGCCTGGTGGATACCTATCGCTAGGGCGCACCTCCAGAGATATCGGTTCAAGCAATGACCCTGGAGATGCGCTTTTCCAAAGCGCCACACATTGATTCGGATGCCGCAAAAAGCGCCCGGCCGGGCTTGGCGGCAAGGGATTGCCGCCTTTCCACGGTCGTCCTGTTCAGGCTTCACCCAAGGCTGCCTGCACGAGTCCGGCGCAGAGTTCGGGGAAGGAGATGCCGACGGCGGCAGCGGCCTTGGGCAGGAGGCTGGTGGCGGTGAAGCCAGGCAGGCTGTTGGCCTCCAGGAAAACCGGCTGTCCATCGCGGTCCACCAGAAAGTCGACGCGGACCAGATGTCTGGCCCCTAGCAGCTCCGCGGCCTTTGAGGCCAGAGTTTGGGCTTGAAGTTGCGTCTGCTCGCCGATGGTCTCCGGCGGGCACAGATAGTGGGTCTGGCCCCGGGCGTAGGTGTACTTGGCATCGAAGTCGAACAGGCAGCCTTCCGGGGGCACGATCTCGACTACTGGCAACGCCTGGCCGTGCAGAACCCCGACGGTGATCTCCGGGCCCTCGACGAACTCTTCGGCCAGCACTTCGCGGTCCACCGCGAAGGCTGCCTTTAGCGCTTGCTGCCAAGGTTCGGGATCGGCGGTGTCCAATCGGCTCAGCCCCACGCTGGAGCCTTGTCGGGAAGGTTTGACGATCAGGGGGAGGGTTAAATCGGCAGGCAAGGGCATGTCGCGCTCAGTGAGAAGGTGGTATTTCGGGGTGGGGATTCCGTGCTGGGCCACGAGGTCCTTGGCGGCGGCCTTGTCCATCATCAGCCTGCTGGCCCGGGGGCCGCTGCCGACGTAAGGGATCCGGTTGGCCTCCAGCAGAGCCTGGATGCCGCCGTCTTCGCCGAACTCTCCGTGCAGAGCCGGAAAGACCGCATCGGTCCCCAAAGGCAGGTCGGGAAGCATCCGGCCGGTGACGTCGATTTCGTGGACCGTGTGCCCGGCTTCCCGCAGGGCCCGGGCCACGGCCGCCCCGGACTTCAGGGAAATCTCCCGTTCGCTGGAAGGCCCGCCCATCAGGACCGCCACAGCCCAAGGTGCGATGCTTTGCGTTATTCGCTGCGCTGTCTTGGGATTGACTGGACGGACTTCGGGATGCAATAGGACACCGGTGGCGTCGAATACGCGCCGACGCGCCTGAAGGAGCAGCTCGCGGAAGTCGGCTTCGGTGGCGCCGGCCTGGGCTACGATAAAGTTGGCGTGCAGGTCGCTGATGCGGCAGCCGCCTCGGGTCATCTGCTTGCACCCGCACTGGTCCAGAAGCTTTCCGGCCGGGGTGGTTCCCGCGTTGCGGAAGGCGCAGCCGGTGGTCCGGCCTCCAGGCTGGGAGGCACGGCGCAGGTCACCGGAGGTGGCCATGGCCTGGAGGGCGGCCTCTCGGGTGTTCTCTCCGAGTTTGAGCGTGACCCGGCAGATCATGACATCGTCCGGGATATCCGCGGCCCGGTAGTTCCAGGCGATCTCCTGGGCGCTCCGGCTCCAGTCCTGGCCATCGAACGTGACGCCGTCCAGCCGGTCGACCACGTCGCGGATGCTTGCCCCGTGGGCGCTGGCATTCATGCAGACCGCGCCGCCAAGAGTTCCCGGTATCCAGACCAGGGGGGCAACGGCTGCCGGCAGCACGCCAGTCTCGGCCAGGGCCCGCCACAGTTTGGGCAGCATTGTTCCGGTGCCGGCCGACAGCGTGCCGGCTCCCTCCCGGGACGTTTCGGCAAACTCGCCCCCGCTCAGCTGTACGACCAGCTGCAGAATATCCGCATCGCTGCCCAGCAGATTGCTGCCAGCCCCCAGGCGAAAAATCGGCAGGCCGCGCTCCGAGGCGATTCCCAGCACTGTCTTCAACTCCTCCACGGTGCGCGGACGCACCAGCAACGGTCGGGCTTTGCCAATGCCAAGGCTGGTCAGCTGCCCCCAGGAGAGCTCCCGGGCTACATCCAGGCCGGGCACGCGAGCGCGGAGCTGCTCGGCGGTCCGGTCCAGGTAGCGCGAGGTCAGCTGCTGGGTCAGCATGGGCGGCAGCTTGCCGATATCCCCAGCCCCCACCACGACCACTACTTCGGGACGATCGTCGTGCATGGACTCGGTCACCTCCCCGGCCAGAGCCTCCAGAGGACCCTGCCAATAGATTGCCGGCGTCGACCGGATCCCGTCCACAATCTGCCTGGGGTCGGCCAAGTCGGCATCCTGCTTCCAGGCGGCGAACGGGGCGGTGACGATTACCCGGTCGACGGTGTCCAGCAACTCGGCGAACTGCTGGCCGTAGCGTTTGACCCGCTCGAAGCGGTGGGGCTGGAAGACCACGGTCAGCCGGTGTTCCGGCCAGCTTTCCCGCAGGGCCTGCAGCGCCGCGGCCAGCTCGGTGGGGTGGTGGGCATAGTCCTCGATGACCAGATGGTTGCCGTCGGGGGAAGTGTAATGGCAGGTCAACCTCCGGGAGACTCCGGGGAAGGAGGTCAGGGCCGTGAGTGCTTCCGCCTGGGGAATGCCCAAATCCGCGGCAACCGCCAGTGCCAGGGTGGCGTTGAGACGGTTGTGTTTGCCGCCGACCGGCAGGGACAGGCGGGGGGGTACGTCCGCCTCCGAACAGAAACGGGCCTGGGCATGGTTGCCGAAAAGCTCGCGGGTCTTGTGGGATTCCCAGGCGAAGAGTTTCCCGGCCTGGTGGGCGAAAGTGTGGAAACAGCGCTCCAGGGCCTCGACTCCCCCCACGCTCCAACAGTGGTCGTCTTCCACGTTCAGGACAATGGCATGGGTGCTGCGCATGTACGCTTGGGTGCCATCGCTTTCGTCCACCTCCGTTACCAGAATCCGCCCGTTGCCAGCGCTGGCGGGAGCGCTCCAGGCCGGCACTTCTCCCCCGATCAGATAGCCGGGCTTCAGGCCGCATTCCCGCAGAATGTGCGTCAGCAGGGCGGTCGTGGTGGTCTTCCCGTGGGAGCCCGCTACGGCGACCACAACCTCGAAGAATTCCGCCAGGCGTGCCAAAAACTCGCCGCGTCGGCAGGAGGGCAGGCCACGCGACTCGGCCGCGGCCATCTCGGGATTCTCGGGTGAGACCGCGCTGGAGAAGACCACCATATCCGTGTCCGGGGGAAGGTTGTCCCTGCAGTGCGGTCCCACCGAGATGCGCGCTCCCCCGGCCCGCAGTCGCTCCACAGCCGGAGAAAGCAGCTCGTCCGAGCCGAAAACGGACACGCCACGCTCCAGAAGAATGGTGGCGATGCCGGACATGCCGACCCCGCCAACCCCGATAAAATGAACCTGGTTCCAGGGAAGTTTGTCCACCGCGCGATCCTTGTTTGCATTGTCATGGGTGTTGGCCGCCATTCAAAATGGCGGCCAACAGGCTGATTGCAAGACAGGGGGGGCGATTCCACGAGGCAGAGTGCCCGAATGCTCGGACCCGCTCCGGAAATTTTCTGAAGAGAGTCTCTTGCATGTCGTCCTGGCCCCGTCTATCTTGACATGTAAATCACATGTAAATTGCCGGCGGGATAATCCAGTGTTACCAAGCAGTAAGAGCATTTCGGACAGGATCTACCGGGACCTGAACCAGGACATTGCCAGCGGCAAATACGCCGTTGGCACGCTTATCCTGTCCGAGAATGAATTGGCGAAACGGTACAAGGCGACCCGCTTCTTCGCCCGAAAGGCGTTGAACCGTCTGGAAGAGGAGGGAATGATCACCAACCGCCGGGGGGTGGGCCGGATCGTCAACCGCCGGTGCAGCCGAATCAGACGCCTCGGGATCCTGGACGACCATTCGTTGGAGTTCTACCGGCAGCACGATCCCAACATGCCCGGCCACGTCTTCGACTGGCAGCGGGGGGTCTTCGAGGCTTGCGGCCAAACCGGGGTCACCTCGATTCACCTCACCGGCAAGAGCTGCACCCTGAAAGACCGCCTTTATCTGCTGGAGCAGACCCTGGCCAGCAACATCGACGCCCTGATCTTCAGAATTGGCTTGCTGAACCGGG
>JBFJXC010000308.1:0-5258 GCA_041623325.1 Lentisphaeria bacterium
AAAAATCGAAAAAAGTGTCCGGGAGCGCGTAAGATTTCGCGGTTTTCTACGGATACTACTATGAAGAGGTCCGGCGAAACGACCGGACGGCGACGGGATTTAGCGCGCGGGGTGATGCGCGCCCAGGGCGGGACGGCCGACAGGCCAACAACTGGGGGGAGGAGCAGTCGCGGCTGCTCCTCCTTCGGTTCTTTCAGTGCGAAAATCGGAGGAGAACGCCATGTCGAGCAGGCGAATGAATTGGACAACGACGAAACGCCCCGGCCGTTGGCCCGGTGGCATGCCTCTGATGTTGGCCACGATCATGGCCGCAGCCTACGGCAGCGTGACTCCCTCGCCTCCTACACCGCCATCGCCGCCGAAGGCGACACCGTCCGTTGCAATCAGCAGGGGGCCGAACCTGCTCGACCGCGCCAGGGAGTGGCTGGCCAAGCCTGCGTCCCCAGCACATCGCGCAGAGGCGGCCCGCTGCCTGCGCCGCGTCGTCATCGAAAAAAGCGACGAGGAGGCCTTCGAGGCCATCCTGCTGCTAGGCGAGATGCGCAAACCCATCCGACAGCGCTTCCCCGGTATCACCGCTGAGGAACTGGCCGAGGCCCAGGATTCGGTGGGGATTGCCCTGTGCCTGAAAGACGGCGACCGGGACGTGGCCATCGCGACAGCCGTCGAGGAAGCCTGGCTGCTCTGCGCCCCCGCCCAGCAGTGGCTCGAGATACTCTACGAGCACCGGGTCGGAGCAATCCCCAAGCACGACAAGCGGATCCTGGCCTTCTTCCGTGAGTCCGCCCGCGAAGGCTTGCCGCGCTCCCAGCGCTTCTACGGCCGGATTCTGCTCGAGGGCATGGGCGTGGAGGCCGACCCCGAGGAAGGCAGGCGGCTCCTCGAGCAATCGAACCTGGCAGTGGCCTACAACGACCTAGCCCGCTACTAACTGCAACGCAACGAGATGGACGCAGCCCTTCCCTACCTGGCGAAGGCCGCTGAAATGGGCGACCTCACCGCCTGCTTCAACCTGGGCGTGCTCGCCCAGCAACGGCAAGGCTACAAGCACGCCGTCGACTGTTTCGCCTCCGTCCTCGAACGCGCCCCCGACTACCATGTCGCCCGCTTGGAACTGGCCCGTCACGTCATGCACGGCTGGGCTATCGAAAAAGACGAGAAGCGGGCTTTCCGCATGATGCAGGAGGTCGCCGAGAAAGGCGATCCCGAGCTGGCCGCCACGGCCTGGGCCAATCTTGGCATCTTCCACAAGAACGGCATGGGAACCGAGCAATCCCTGCCCGAAGCCCGCCGCTGCTTGGAAAAGGCCGTCAAAGGCGGCGTCCCGGAGGCACCGGCGATTTTGAAGAACCTGGGGTCGGACTGAAGTGGAAGGCTGGCGCGGCTAATGGTTGTAAATGAAGAAATAGGTTTTATTGATGGAAATAGCGTTCTGACATAAGGAGGATGTCATGCTTGAGTCGCTTCTGTTATCCCGTTTAAAAAGTTGCACTCAAGCCGCTCGCCGGGACGCGGGCGCGCCGGATGCGCTACCCGGGGCGGTCATGTTCGAAGGGCAAGCCCAGGATGGTCTGCGTGTTTCGGGGTGGTCGTACCGCCCCGAGCAAGCCCAGGGTACGTTGTTTCTGACACATGGCTTTGCCAGAAATTGCGTGGTGGATCATATCCCCTCGCTGGCGTGTGAGGTGTCCAGCGCGTTGCGGCTTGCCACGGTTACCCTGGATTTCCGGTTGCATGGCGCCTCCGGTGATCGCCTGCCGACCTTTGGCACGGCAGAGTCCTGGGATCTTGCTGCCGCGCTAGATTATGCCGAAGCCGAGAATTTTCCCAGGCCATGGATTCTGCATGGGGTCAGCTTGGGCGCCATGGCGTGCGGTCGCCTGGCCATGACGGACGAGCGGGTCTATGGGGCCGCGCTCGTCTGCCCGCCGGGCTGGCCCTTTGACGCAATTGGGAAGATGGCGGACTTTTTTGTTCCGCAGAAGGGCCTCCAGCCTGTAAGGGGCGTGTTGACAGTGGGGGTGGGAAACGCTATCAACCGGTGCTATGGCTGGGACATCCTCGCCGATGGTGATCTGAGCCATCATTGGCAAAAACGCGAAAGCGACCCGCCGTTGCTCTATTGGCTTATCGGAGACGAGGATCACTTTGATGCTTCCCAGGCCGAAGCAGTCTTCGAGAAGGTTTCGCAGGGGCGCGGACATCGCGTGGGGGACAACGTTTGGGAGGCAACCGACAACCATGCCTGGTACCACTGCGTGCCAGGCTGCGTCCATCCCGGGTACGATGGCCACAGCATTTTAGACTGGGAAGGCTACAACCCCGCCATCTACGCTTTCCTGGCTCTGTGCATTGATCGCTATAAAAAAAACACGGTGGAAACCGCTGACAAGTCCGGCGAAAATATGCTGTTGCCTGAAAGATTGGAATCGCCCGACCGGGGCGATGAGCCTTGTGTAATCCATAGGAGGAGTGAGAACATGTCGACCTCCGTTCAGAAGAAGTTTGGGGCCAAGATCCGCGGGGTGAATCTGGGAGGTTGGTTGGTGCTGGAGAAATGGATGACGCCCAGCCTCTTCGAAGGCTTGCAGGCTACCGATGAGACAACCTATTGCGTTGAGCTTGGCGGGAAGGCCCAGGATCGGCTGCAGAACCATTGGAGAACCTTTGTTACCGAGGCTGATTTTGCCTGGCTTGCCGAGCATGGAATCAATGCGGTCAGGATTCCGCTGGGGCATTGGATTTTCGGGGCACCATATCCGTACCACCCCAAATTTGAAGGCAACCCAACGCCATTCGTCGAGGGAGGAATTGAGATTCTGGATCAGGCCTTCGCCTGGGCCGAAAAGCATGGCTTGTTCATTCAACTTGATCTCCATGCGGCCCCGGGATGCCAAAACGGCTCTGACCATGGGGGCATGCTCGGCGTGTGTGCTTGGCATGGAAACGCTGAGTATGTCGAGTGTTCGCTGGGCGTGCTCGAACGCCTGGCAGAACGCTATGGGTGTCGCAAGGCGCTGCAGGCAATCGAAGTGCTCAATGAACCGAGTTGGGACATTCCCCCCGAATTCCTGCGAGAGTATACCCGTCAGGCCTACGGTCGGATCCGTCGGCATTGCGCGGCCAGCGAGGTGGCGGTCGTTTTCCACGATGGCTTTAGAGGTTACTCGGAATACCGTAATTTCCTTCAACCGCCAGAATATGAGAATGTGGTGCTTGACCTGCACCGCTACCAGTGTTTTGACGACGGCGACCGCGGCATGGACATCTACGGGCATATTAAAAAGGCGGCCATTGATTGGACGAACGAGTCCCATGAGATTGCCGAGCATCTGGGGCTATGGACGTATGTGGGGGAATGGAGCCTGGGGCTCCATCCAACCACATTCGCCATCAGGGGGCAGGGGCCCTCGGGCTTCTGCCACCGGGAGATGGATGACTTTCAGCAAAACCTGGCCTATCGGGCCTATGGGGCAGCCCAGTTGGTCACGTTCGAAAAGCATCTGGGCTGGTATTTTTGGAGCTATAAAACCGAGAGTGCCCCTGCCTGGAGTTTTCGAGATTGCGTGGAGCTGGGATGGCTGCCCGCCAGCTATGACGGCCCGCCCGACTTGAAAGAGGGCACGTGAACGCATGCTCAATTTGCTGTATGCATTGCACCTGGGGATTCCGAGCGGGGACGTCGAGGGGGATGTGGAGGCCCGGTGGCGGACGTTCCTGAAGCAATGGTGCGCGGGGCGCATGGCCGACCGCTATCCGCCAGCCATGTGGCCATCGGTGGCCGAGCGGCTGGATTACGAGCTGAACATGATCGTGAAGTCCGACCTGCTGGAGTTGTTTCTGGTGCTGAGGGAGGTGATTGTCGGCTACGCCGGCGGCCGGGGCATTCCGGTCCGGTTGACTGCCAGCCCGTTCTCCGGCAGCGTGGCGGCCTATCTGGCGGGCTTGATCGAGGCGGACCCCATCGCCCACGAGCTGGTGTTCGAACTGTACATGTTGCCCCGACGAGTGCCCGATGTTGTGGTTTATATCGATGTCCCGCAGGGGCGGGGGCAGGAGTTTCTGGGCTGCGTGCAGCTGTATTGCGAGGCAGCGGATATCCTGTTCGCCAATTGTGAAGACGTAGGGTTCCAGTCTCACCCGGGCAAGTGGTACATTGGGTTTCGCGAATCCCGGACGCTGCGCCTGATAACCGATACGCTTTCCCGGGTGCGCCGCCGCACCGGAAAGGCTCCCGAGCTGCCGGCGGACCCCGTCCGCGACCCGGCCACTCGGCGTTTGCTGGCCGACGATGCCGCCCTGGCCCCACTCGAGGTCGAAGGTTTGCCAGCCGGACTGCTGGGGAAGGCGCACGTTCAGAGTCTGGACGACTTGGCGTTTGTGGTCGCTCACGGCTACTCAGACTGCAAATGCCTGGATGGATGGCTGAGCGGGGTGAGGAACGAGAGCTTTCCCGCAGCGCTTTTTGAGCGTTTCACCGCCTTGACCCGGGGCCAGATGGTTTATGAGGACCAGGCGCTTTTGGCGCTGGTCAACGTCTATGGCCTGGGCTGGGTCGAGGCGATGACGGTGATGCAGGGACTGGAATCGATCTGGTCAAGCCCGAACAAGCGTTTCATGGAGGGCTATGCCGATTTTGGCGCGAACCTGGGGATCGGGCCGGAGCAAACCCAGTGCATGAACCAGGCCCTTTGCGACATGCTGGCGAATCCCTATTCCAAAGGTGCCGTCCTAGCCAAAGCCCTGACCGCCGCCCGGGGGGCTTTTCTGAAGGCCCGCTATCCGGATGAGTTTGGCAGCCTGGACTGGTCCCTCTACGAACGCCGGACCGGCCGGAGTCTAACCTTGTGAGGGGGGCTGGAGCGACAGCGGAAGTCCGCCTCAAGGGGGGTCAGTGGCCAGTGGTTCGGGGGTTCAGGGGTTCAGGGGTTCAGGGGGTTCACGTTAAAGGTTCCATTAGCGGAGATTAGTGCGGATTAGTGGTGTCGGGTGTCGGGGCGTTGCATCCGGAATCGTGGATGGAAACGGGGTCGCGGTTCCATCGGAAATCCCTGGAGATGCGGCAATCCCTTGCCGCCGCGCCCGCCGGGCGCTTGGCGATGCATCTGAACGACGGTGGAAAGCGGGGGACAACTGTACATCCCGCGTCGCACTGGGCGCTTTGGGAAAAGCGCAGCTCCACGACTCCGGTTGCATCCTAGTCCTTGGAGATGCGGCAATCCCTTGCCGCCGCGCCCATCTGGGGGCGCGCTGTTCGA
>JBFJXC010000309.1:0-5243 GCA_041623325.1 Lentisphaeria bacterium
CCATCACATAGACCAGTTCGTCTTCGCTTTCCGGAATGAAGATGATGTCGTTGTTCTGGATGCGGGCATTCAACCCCACGTTGCCTCTCTGCAACAACTCCCGGAGGTCAATCCAGACGATCTGGTCCTTGCCCCGGATGATGGCGCATTTGGTCAGAAAGGCCTCCTGGCGAATCACGGGCAAGCCTCCGGCTTCGGCCAACGCCTCCAACAGCGTGCCTGTCCCTGAAAACTTAACCAACCCGGGTTTGCTGACGCGCCCCAGCACAAAGGCCTTGTTGTTGGAATAGTTCTTGACGATCATGGTCACGCTGGGATTGTCGTAATAAACCGCCAGGCGCTGTTCGATTTCCTTGGTCACGTCCTCCACCGTCCGATCCATCACGTCGACAATGCCGATGCGGATGACCGAGATCTTGCCGTCCGGCGCCACCACCACTCCCTCTCTGGACAGCTCCGGGCGGTTCCAGACCACGATGTCGAAAACATCCCCCGAACCCAGCCGGTAGTATGTCGGAATGGCCTGGGAGAGCCGCTCCACCTCGGCGGCCGCGGCAAAACGCGCCACCACCTTCTTGCTTTCGGTGGTAAACCCGCTCTGCAGCGGTTCGATGTCGGATTCGATGGGACGTACGGACTGGCAGGAGGTCAGCACCGGCCCCAGCACCATCAGAAAAGCCACGGCCAGCGTTCGCCTCGTGGCCAGCTGACCACGGCGATTGCGCAGGGGCCGGTTCAGGATCGCTCCGGCAAAAAAGCGCAGCATGCCCAGGAATTCGGGGATCACCACCAACGAACAGTGCCAGGCATAGCGTCGGGCTTCTTGCCGAGTCAGGGTCTTGTCTTTCATCATCTTCTCCACTCGCAGCAGTCTGGGATAAAACAGCAGCAAAGCCGCCGGCAGCCACAACAGCAGACTGGCCGCATGGTACCCCGCCAAGGCGCCGCCCAGGACCGCCAGACACGGGGCGACTCCGCCGCGCAACAGCACCCGCCGGAATTCATGCAACCAAAAACCATCCGAACCACGCCCGTGCCGCCAGGCCACCGCCGCGAACCCGTAGCCGGTCCGATAGGTGCGACGCCACTGCTGGGGCCACGCCGTGATCCCCAAGTCATGCTCGGCCATCAGATTGTCCACTTGCACGATGCGTCCCCCGGCTTTGCACACGCGCTGGCTCAGCTCGGGGTCCTCACCGACCACCATCTCCTCGTCATAGCCACCGGTTTTGGCCAACATCTCCCGGCGAATCAGCACACAACCGCCGAACACGTTGCTGACCCCGGCCGGCGCATTCCACTCCAGGTTGCCCACCCAATTGTAAACTGACTGTTCCGGGTGCATTTCCTGCAACCGGCCGCTAATCGCATCCGCTCCCGAGGCCTGCATTTCCGCAGCCGCGGCCTCAAACCACTCTGGATCGACCACCGTGTCCGAGTCCAGGAACTGCACCAGAGGGGCCCGCCCAGCTTGCCAGCCGGCGTTCCGTCCCCGCCCCGGAGTCGGGCGCTCCTGGCAAAGTTCGACAACCCGCACCGCCTCGAAACCCCGGGCGATGGCCACACTTTCATCCCCGGAACCGCCGTCCACATAGATAAGCCGGATGCTGCCACGCGAGTAGCGCGACGCCAGGACACTTTCCAGGCAGCGACCCAGGGTCTTGGCCGCGTTGACCCCGATGACCACGCAGTCGATGTCCAGCGGTTCCACAACCTCGCGTTCGGCCTTTTCGGTTGCCATGTTCATCATCCTTCTCACCAGGGCTTCGGGGGGCTCACCTTGCCCAGATGCGTATCCCGCAGGGCCTTCCAGCCATGGGTCAGAATCTGCCGGGAATAGGCCCGTTTGGGCTCACTGGCCGAGCCCTGGCGCCAATATCGCAAGAAGCGCAACCCGTGCCAGCCCAGCTCCACAGCTGCGTTGGCCAGCACGGACACCAAGCCGAAATTCTTGCGGAAATACAAGAATTCAGCCCGCATGCGATAATCCAGCAACTGGTCGCCACCCTGGTCCATGGCGTGGTCCTGGCGAGTCTTGCTGCAGGCCCCGCCGATATGTTTGACCTCGGCGCCGGGGAAATAAACCACCTTCCAGCCATTCTTGTTGGCCCGCAGACACAGGTCCGTCTCTTCGTAGTACATGAAGTAGCGTTCGTCGAAAAAGCCGATTTGGCGCAACATCGCCGAGCGGATAACCGTGAACGTGCCCGGCACCCAGTCCACCTCCTTGACCGAGCCATGGTCGAAGCCCCCATAGTCGGCCCGTCCCAGAAACGGATGCTGCTTGAAGCGGTCACTGAGCCCGGAAAGAATCAGGAAATTATTCAGGGCGGATGGGAAGCGTCTGGCCGAAGGAGCGGTGCTGCCGTCCGAATTCAAAAGCCGGCCGCCACAGAGTCCGCAGTCGGGATGCTCTTCCATAAACGCCACGATCCGCGCCACCGCCCCTTCCTGAAGCTCGGCATCGGGATTGAGCAGAACCACGTAATCATTCGTCAGCTGCTCGTAGGCCTGGTTGTTGGCGGCCGCAAAGCCGCGATTGTCCGGGTTGGCCAGCAAGCGAACCTGCGGAAACTCCCGTTGCACCATCTCCGGCGAGCCGTCCTCGGACTGATTGTCGACCACGCAGACATCCAGCGGGAAGCTCTGGTTCTCCTGAAGAGCGGACTTGAGGCACTCCCGAAGCAAATCCGCGGTGTTGTAGCTGACAACAATGACGGCCACCGTTGGTTTGCCAGCTTGAACCATATACAGCCCTTCTGTGGTTGGGGGAATCCGGCCGGGAACAGCATTGCCTTGATGGCGCATCCGAAACGATCCGAACACTCGCCCAGGCGTGCTCCGCCTGAACGGCTCCAAACCTAATCGGGTTTCTTCATAAATCAAACACGCCATAGGCCTGCTGCCGATGCTCATTCTGCTTCAACAACCCGTTGCAGCAACCCCGCCAACGACCGACCAAAGGCATCCCAGTTGTACTGGCGGTCGTACAGACTCCTGGCGCCCGCGGCCAGGGCGCGGTACCGCTCTGGCTGGCTGAACAGGTCAAGCATGGCATCCACGTAGTCCTCCGGCGAAGCCCCCGGCTCCAGTAGAATGCCGTTGCGGCCGTCCTGCACCACGTGGCTTGCGCCCCCGGTGCGGTTGCTGACAATGGGAAGCCCATAGGCCATGGCCTCGCAAAACACGATTCCAAAGGTTTCGGCCCGGGTCGGCAAGAGAAAAAGGTCGGCCTGGCTGTAAAGCTGGTGCAACCGAGCCGAATCGGCCGGGACCGCCTTATCCAGATAGGGCACAAAGGTCACGGCCGGGTCCTGCCATGGGACCTCTTCTGGCCCGAACCCGACCACGGTCAGCTGCAGATCCAAACCTCGGCAGCGGGCGCACCGGACCATTTCGGGCACATTGGCCGCTTTGCGCCCGAACCGCCCTTTGCCGACCAGCAGAATCCGCGGGCGTTGCAGATCACGTGCCTGGATCAACCGCCACACGTCTTCGGTTCCGGGGACCTCCACGAGATTGGCGCCATAAGGGATCACATGGACGGCATCCGGATCCTTGCCATAGTGGCAAACGGCCGAATCGGCCGCCCAGCGGGTCGGGTAGACACAGCAGGCCGCATTCCCGATGGCCCGGCGCTCCAGAGCATCCTCCCACCCCACGCGATCCTCGGCCAGTTCGGTTAGACGGCCGTAATAGGTTCGCATGAGCTCAACCGTCGCATCGCTCATATAGACCAGCGGCACGTCCAGCCCGCCAAGTTCGGCGGCTTCAGGCGAGCAGAGAAACGCCAACAACACGTCGATGTCGGACTGTTGGATCCGCGCCATGACCTGCCGGCGGACCGCCTCCGACCCCCAGAATGCCGCGCGCGGCTTGGAGCGCGCCCCCCACAGCCTGCCGGCCAGACGCTCACCGCCCAAACGGCGCCACAGCCTTCGCGGCCAGGGCAGCCGAATATGCACAAACTCCACTTCGCCGCCGTGCTTTTGCATCGCGCGGGCGGCAAAATAGGCCGTGCCCGAAAAAGCGTGAATATCCGTCGCGTCAAATGCCGTCAGCAATCCGATTCTCACGGGGCCAGTCTTCCGGTGGTGTTCTCTGGAACGTTCAGGTCGGGGAACGGCATGCCAAAGTCCGGTTTCGGCGACCCGGGCGACAGCACCCAGTCATACACCTTCAGCGTCTGGGCGGCTTTGGCCTGCCAGGTGAAATAAGTCAGAACGCGCTCCCGGGCCACCCGGGCCTTGCCGATCAAAATCCCTGGCTCCTCCACCACCTGCTCCAAGGTCTGCCGAAAGCGCCGGATCAATTCAGGGCGCGAAGCCAGCTCGATCAGATACCCCGCCCGGGGAGTAACCAAATCGGCCAGCCCGCCATAGTTCACCACCATGGGCACGACCCCGACGGCCATCGCCTCCAGAACCACGCCCCCCCCGAACTCCCTTATGCTGGGAAACCCCATCAAGTCCGCCTGGCGCAGCTGATCCTGAAGCTGCTCATGAGGGATATGGCCGTGCAATTTCACCCCAGCCCCCAGCTTCAAACGGCCTACCAGGGCCTCCAGCTTCGGCCGCTGCGGGCCATCGCCATAGATATCCAGACGCAGCCGGTCCTGCCGCACCAGTTCCGCCGCCGCCTCAATCAGCATGTCCGCACCCTTGTAGGGCACCAGACGTCCGACAAAGGCAACTCTCAGCGGCGAGGAAACCGTTTCCGGTTTAGCCCGCCCGAACCGCGCGGGATCAACGGCATTTTCCGGAATATAGACGCATCGTTCCAGCGCCCAGTCGGGCATCTGCCCACGCGTGTCGCGCGAGCCGACAATAATGGCCCTGGCCTTGCGTCTCATGGAACGATAGCCGGGCAGCAAGCGGTAGAGACCGCGCACATAGGAAAGCCATTCCCTCTCCCGACGGCGGGCTGATTGGAACTGTCTGGGCCAAGGCACCCCCCCGTTCAGCGGTCCCACCACAAAAGGCACCCCCGCCTGTTCGGTGGCACTGGCCATCAGGCTGGCCGCCGTTGGAGTCAAAGGAGTCAGACGGTGGACCACATCGTAATCGCCCCCGCGAATGGCCGCTTTGAATCGCTTCCAGACCAGATACTCAAAATGATAGTAGACCAGGGCCTCCACCGCGGTCACCGTCGTCCACCCTTTGCCCTGGCCGCCTCGAAGCAGGTTGCTCAAACGCCATCCCAAACGGGCCAGGCCGCGTGTATGCCTTCGAAGCGAAGACGGG